>CACWVT010000039.1:0-420 GCA_902764345.1 uncultured Ruminobacter sp. | reverse complement strand
CATTTTCCGGATTTCATACAGAGAAGAGAAGGTAATTCTGGTTTAGTAACTAACATAATTGGCCTAGATAGATATTAATACAACATATCTAGTATAACAGATAAAACAAAGAAACACCACTGAAAAATGGTATTTCTTTGAGTTTTTTTGTATTGTGTACTTATCTATTCTCGCAAAATTTGGGGTGCGCCTTCCTTATTTTGCGGTCTATAGTCTGAGCTGTCGAGACAGGAAGTTTTTTGTCTTGGCCGTTTGATGCATCGTGACGGAAAGTTTCGAGCCCGATGACAAAAATAAGGCTTTCCCGATGTTATATAGAGCTTATTTCAGTTTTTTACATGCAACACCGCATTCCTTTTTACAGAAGCATATGCCGTATGTGATAACTGCCTTGATATCGTTTCTTTTAATATACGGATC
>CACWVT010000038.1 GCA_902764345.1 uncultured Ruminobacter sp. | reverse complement strand
CGCCGTAGGAGATTTTACTGTCACCGTAGAAGATTGCGGTGACGTCCGGATTGGCTATGGCATGGGAAAATATTCTTTCGGCCAGCAGCAGATCCGTAACCGGAGCCGCCGTGTCGTTAACCCTGTCACGAATCTCCTTCTGTGAAGCAGGCAGTTCATTAAGGCAGATGTTTTCAAAACTGTTTTCAGAGGTTCCGAGTCTGGTCAGCAGATCGGTATAGGCCGTGAACATGTTGTCAACCAGACCTTTCGGAAATACTGATTCCACGGCATCAAAGCATACCATGAGTCCGTCAGGCATCTCATATATCTGATGATCGAGACATACCTGCGGAGTCTGGGAAATCATGTAATCAAGATTACCGAGTGATGAGGAAACCTCGTCATCTATTAGAGCTGTGCCCAGGTTGCAGGCAAATACCACCGGAGCGATCAGACCGTCGTTCTTTCTGTTTTTGGAAAGTGCACGAAGTACCCTGATTGCCGAATACCCGGTGTATGCACTGTCCCTGTGGAATTGTGCCTGAAGTTTCCTGGCGTGTTCAATGAATCTGAGATTTTCGGTATAGTCACATTCAAGCAGGAGCAGGTTTGTAAAGTCTGATACCGCATGTTCAATCCGGTCATTACCGGTGTTACGGTTAAAGAGAGGAACGTTGATAAGGAATTTCGCGGTGCTGCTCCAGCGGGACAGTACCATGCTGTAGGCCGTGGCCAGGGTCATGGCAGGGGTGATGCCGTATGAAAGGGAGTTTTTTTTGATTCTGTTCCAGATCTCCCCGGCAATGGTTACCTTGTGTCTGGTAAAACGTGATTTTTCAGAGGTGTTGCCGGTGTACGGAAGCTCCGGTCCGACAGGCATGGTTTCAGCCCTGTCGTTCCAGTACTTTTCCGCATTCTTAAACTGTTCGGCATTTTCCTTCTGCTGGGTACTGAGGTAATCCCTGAAGCTCCAGTTTAAAGGAGCCTTGATTTTTTTACCTGCATAAAGTGATGCCAGATCATGAAGCAGAATGTTAAGACTCTGAACGTCGGCCACAAGCAGGTCAATGTCAAAGAAGATTCTTGATGTTCCGTCAGGATATTTGAGAAGTTCCAGTCCGATAACCTTACCGTTCTCAATGGCAAGCTTTCTGTGGGAGTTTCTTTCCCGAATTTCGGCTGCCAGCTTTTGTGCTTCTTCCATGGTGGAGGAAGAAAGATCGTGAACCTTCAGCGGCTCGTTATGGTTTTCCTTTATGTTGTGCTGTTTTCCTTCTGCCGTAAACACCGTGCGCAGCATGGTATGAGCTTCGATTAGATCGGTGAAGGCACTGTCCAGACGGAGTGCATCCACGTTTCCGCCGACAATTTCAAGATATGCATGACAGCCGACACCGCCAAGCTGCTGACCGTCCTCGCGGCCTATCCAGTAGGCATACTGCACGTCGGTAAGGTCATAGTCGGTTTCATATTCAACTGCAGTGACCGGAACTTCAGACCTGTCTTGCTGTTTTTCGACGTATTCACCTGCCTTCAGTGTGAGCTTTTCTGACCATGCCTTTAAGGTCGGCTCTTCGATAAGATCGGCAAAGGTTATTTTGATTTTTGACTTTCGCCATCTGCTGACGAGTCGCATTATCTGGATGGAGTCTATACCGCATTCAATCAGGTTGCTGGTTTCTGACGGTATTACAGCTTTTGGCTGTATGGATTTGATAAGTTCCCGTATTCCCTGAATACCGGTGTCTAAACATGAACTTTCGGGCATTTTCCTGTCTCGATACGAAAATAACTAATGACATAAAATTCACGTAAATGCATGTAAAAATGCTTTTCAATGAATTTTGAAAAAGTAAATCATGAGAATGCGTATATTTAATGCAGGTCTCATAATCCGTAATAATTTCAGTAATAATGTTAGATATGTCTAACATGTGTTAGCAAACGCTAACAAAAATAACAGCATTTGCGGATTTGTCAAGTTAATATGAGAATTTGACGTGAGAATAATTGTCACGGTTTTTTTCAGATAAATTTTATAAAGTGATGCAGGTTTCGATCGGTGTTTGCGTATGTGGGAATTATTATTACTTTATTTCGGCTACAATTGCGCTCCGGCGGTTTAAAATCTACTGCCGAAAATTTTCCGTCAGGCACGGAATAGTGGGGGAGTCCCCTCCGCGGACGGATTTCTGCGGAATTCCGGTTCCCTGGATTAAGGTGTTTTTTGGTTAATGGTTATTGGGATTGGTAACATGGATCAGAGTAAATCGCTAAACAGTACCGATTTAATTAATATCGGAGTATTCACCGCCATTATGGCAGTGATAACGCTAATTGTCATTCCAATTGGATTTCTGCCTGTTCTGATGCCTCTGTACTGCGTTTTTATCCCGTTATTCTCCGGGATTCCTTTCATGCTGTTTGTAACCAGAGTCAGGAAGTTCGGCATGATTACCATTATGAGTATTCTGATGGCTCTTTTCCTGTTATGTACCGGAATGGGGTGGTATACGCTGCCTCTGGCACTGATTACCGGGTTCATTGCAGACGGTCTTGTGAAGGCCGGGAATTATTCAAGTCTGAAACTCAGCATTGCCGCCTGCTCAGTTTTTTCACTGTGGTGTTTCGGCAGTTATATCCCGCTGATTTTCATGGCGGATCAGTTCTGGGCAGAGAATGCACAGTACGGCGAAGAGTTTATTAATGATTCAAAAGATATTTTTAGACTCTGGATGGCCCCGGCCCTGATTGCATGCTGTCTTGTATTTGGAGCTTTGGGCGGGGTAATTGGCGGCAGGGTTCTGAAAAAGCACTTTATCAGATCCGGAATCCTGTAATTCTGATTTCTTCTTTGCTGTTTTTTTTCTCTTTCTATGCGGTTCGTCTGTACATAATCAGTCTGAACCGTAATTACCGGATGTACATATGCTGACTGTTGACAGAAGTTTCGGGTTCCTTGATCCAAGGACAAAATTACTTCTACTTGTAACTCTGCCCACCTTTCTTCTTGGCGGAGCAGGTGGCGAGTATCTGAAACCTTTCTGTATGGGGTTTTCCGTACTGCCTTTTGTGCTTCTCTTTATTTCCAGAAATTACCTGCCTGCCGTATCGGGGTTTTTGGTTTTTATGCTGATGCAGTTTGCCGGAATGATTATTCCTCGTGATGCCGGAGGACTTGTACATAACGTATTTCTGATTCTTTACGAGGTGTTATGTCTGCTTCTGCCATGCGGAATAATGGCTACATTCATCATGAGAACAACCACCGTCGGTGAATTCATTGCCGCTATGGAAAAGCTTAAGGTACCACAGTTTATTACCATTCCGTTTTCGGTGATGTTCAGATTTTTTCCAACCATCATGGAGGAATACCGTTCCATAGGCAGAGCCATGAAAATGCGCGGTATCACACCGGGAAAGGTTGGTATCGCGGGTTTTATCGAGTACCGCATCGTTCCGGTAATGATGAGTGTCGTGATTATTGCCAATGAACTTTCCGCAGCTGCGCTGACCAAAGGTCTCGGAGGAAAAATCAAGAGAACATGCATTCATAGACTGGGGTTCGGATTTGCGGACTTTTTGCTGATTGCACTGTGCGTAACGGCACTGCTGTTTTTTGTTCTGAGTCTGTTTGATGTCAGACTCTGGTAACCGTTAATATTCGGAACGGGTTTATTTGTTTGAGACGTGCACCATGCTGAAATTGAAAGATGTTTCCTTTACCTATGTTTGTCAGTCCGGATACATTGCCGAAGACCGGGGCCCCGTCAGTAACGTGACAGGAACCTCCGAAACCGCGAAGTCCGCTCAGTCCGGAACGGCAGACATTTCCGAAAATTCGGAAAGCGGAACAGGTGGCCGTATTCTGAATTCTTTTAATCTGAATCTTAAAAAAGGTGAATTCGTGCTGCTTACCGGAGCTTCTGGATGCGGCAAAACCACGGTACTGCGTCTTATCAACGGACTTATTCCAAGATATTATCCGGGGAAGGTGGAGGGCTGCATCGAAATAAACGGTGAAGATATTTCCGGCCGTGAACTTTACGAGATTTCACGCAGCGTGGGAACCGTTTTTCAGAACCCGCGAAGTCAGTTCTTCAATGTGGATACCACCAGTGAAATGGCCTTTGCCTGCGAAAATCAGGGAATGGATCCAAAGGAAATTCTTAAAAGAATTTCGGTAACGGCCGGAAAGTTTAATATTGAGAAGCTGCTTAACAGAAATCTTTTCAAACTGTCCGGAGGAGAAAAACAGAAGATCGCCTGTGCCGCAACTGACGTTACGGGGACTGAAGTTATTCTTCTGGATGAGCCTTCGGCCAATCTTGACCATGATGCTTCCCTGGATCTGCGCCGTCTTATTGAAAAGTGGAAGAGTGAGGGTAAAACCATTGTGGCCTCCGAGCATCGTCTGGCTTACCTGTGGGGGCTTCCGGACAGACTTGTGATTATGAAAAGCGGTACAATCGACAGGGTCATGGAAAAAAACGAGCTTGATACCGTTACTCCGGAAATTCTTGCATCCATGGGGCTCAGAACAAATGTCATGGAGAATCCGGTGAACATGGATCTGCCGGATATTGCCGATGCTGACACCTCTATCTCTCTCAGAAATTTCAGTTTCAGGTATCATAACGGTATTTTCCGTAAGAGTAAATATTCCCGGAATTTCGGTTACGATGACGTGAGGATTGCCCTTAACAGAATTACTGCGGTAACCGGCGCAAACGGCATCGGTAAGACCACGTTCCTTAACTGCCTCTGCGGTCTGGAGAAGAACTGTCGCGGTATCGTCGAATATGACGGCAGAATACTGGATTCCCGTGAGCGGCAGAAAAAATTCTTTATGGTCATGCAGGACGTTAACCATCAGTTGTTTTCCGAAAGCGTATGGGAGGAACTGAAACTCTGTTTTACGGGCAGAAACATTTCTGATTCCGAAAAGACAAAAACAGCTACTGAAGTTTTGAAGAAACTGGATTTGTATGAGTATCGCAACAGGCATCCCATGTCTCTTTCCGGAGGTCAGAAGCAGCGTGTCGCCATAGCATGTGCCTTATGCTCAGACAGGGATTTTCTGCTGTTTGATGAACCTACCAGCGGTCTTGACTATGAACATATGCTGAGTGTTTCCGATCTGTTAAAGAGTTTAAGGGATGCCGGAAAGACCATAGTGGTGGTGACTCATGACAGCGAACTCATAAGATGCTGCTGTGAACGTAAGATTGTTCTTAAATGTTCGTAAAGGCATTAATCCTGTCCGGGGTAACGTATCGGTCTGGCAGACGGAATACCTTCATGTCGGATTTATGCCGTTATCAGTCGGATTCGTATCAGAGACGGAATGACCGTCAGGAGTCCAGGTCTGATTATTGGATATGATTTTTTTTATCATTATTTTCCATATGTAAAAGCCCCGCTTTCTGATAATATAGCCGAACCTCAAAATTCCTTTTATACCATTCATTTCATCCATAAGCCTGATAACGGTGGGTTCATGTTTTATGACTAAGTATGAACAGAGCTGTTTCAGGTGACCGCGTACCATTACATGATTATGGAGTAATTGTACAGTTATGGATCCAATTAAAACCTGGACTCCTGAAGAGCAGGAGTTTTATTACCAAAATGCCTGGCTGAAATCAACCATCGGCGGTGAATTTGAGCAGTGGTGCAGGGCATATGCGGATAGAACCGCAGTCGTAAGCGGTTCTGTTGAAATCACCTATGCGGAGCTTTTTGAACGTGTTGAAAAAATGACTCTGTGGCTTATGGAAAAAAATGTGAGAAGAGGGGAATGTGTTCTTCTTCAGATGCCGAACTCAATCGGTTTCATAGTTCTTCTCTTTGCTCTCCTGCGTATCAGAGCAGTGCCAATTCTGGCACTTCCTGCCCAGAGAGCCATTGACGTGGTGGCTCTGTGCGGTATTGCCGGTCCGACACACTATATTTCTGCGGACAGATACTTCAATATGGATTACGGTGAAGTAATTGACCGTCTTAAGGAGAAACATCCTGAAATTGACATCATAACCTTCAGTTCTGAAAACGATCCTGATCTTCTTCTTACTGACTGTGCAGGTTGCGGCAGTTTTACCTTTAACGAGGGTAATAATCTTGACGTGGCCATTCTGCTGCTTTCCGGCGGTACAACAGGAACACCAAAGCTCATTCCTCGTACACATGCCGATTATTCCTATAACTATCGTACCATGGCAGGAATAACGGGACTCGATGGCGACAGTGTTTATCTTAACATTCTTCCGACAGCTCATAACTTCTCCCTGTCATGTCCCGGAGTATTCGGCATATTAAGTGTAGGCGGTAAACTGGTAATAGCCAGATCAGGCAGTTTTGATGAGGGATTTGAGTTAATTGCCGAGCATGGTGTAACCATTACCGCCATGGTTCCGACCCTGGCCAAGCTGTGGGCAGATGCCGTTGAATGGGATGAACCTGATTTAAGCAGCCTCAAAGTGCTGCAGGTAGGAGGTGCCCGTCTGGATCCTCAGGATGCCGTCGTTATTCAGAAAAGATTCGGCTGCAGGCTGCAGCAGGTGTTCGGTACGGCTGAAGGTCTTATCTGCTGTACCAGACTGGATGATTCGGATGATGCGGTTGTAAACTCTCAGGGTAAGCCTATTTCTCCGTATGACAATTGCGTAATTGTTGATG
This sequence comes from uncultured Ruminobacter sp., assembly GCA_902764345.1. GTDB lineage: Bacteria > Pseudomonadota > Gammaproteobacteria > Enterobacterales > Succinivibrionaceae > Ruminobacter. Next base: position 16,829 of record CACWVT010000038.1, on the reverse strand, counting down.
ATAACGATCGTCCTCTGCCTCAGGGGGAAATCGGAGAACTGCTGGTTAAGGGGCCTTATACCATTCATGAATATTACAGAGCTGGTGAGAAGAACCTGACGGCATTTAATGCTGAAGGTTACTACAGAATGGGAGATCTGGTAAGAATGCGCGACGACGGTAATTTCGAAGTGCGGGGACGCATCAAGGAACAGATTAACAGAGCCGGTGAAAAGATTGCCGCAGCCGAGGTTGAAACACTGCTTCTTGAACATCCGTGCATTGAATCGTGTGCCGTGGTTCCCGTTAAGGATGAAGTGCTTGGCGAACGTATCTGCGCCTTTGCCATTGGGGAAGAAATGAATCTCAGTGAGGTTCGTGACTATCTCAGGGCAAAGGGACTGGCACTTTTCAAGCTGCCTGATCAGCTTGTATTTATTGACAGCTGGCCGCTTACCGCAGTGGGTAAGATCGACAAGAAGCGTCTTGCCGCCATGGGTGGGGAAGCTGCCTGAGTTTTTTTCGGGAACAGTAAATAACATGAAAAATAGAGGAGGCTACATGTGTAGCTTCCTTCCTGATTCTTCAATTGTGAGGTCGCAATTTTTCCCTAACAGGTGAATATTGTTCGGTAGGATCGGTCTGACATGAATATGGTGACCATTACGTATATGATTCTGCAGATGTGTTTTTTATGTTCTGAACTTTTCTTTTAGAACTGTGTAGGCCTCGTTTATTTCTTTGCTTTTGTTTTCATATTCCCTGCGGGTTTTTTCTTTAAGATGTTCGGGAAGATTTAATAAGGCTACTCTGTCAGGATGGTATTTTTTTATCAGTCGACGATACATTACTTTTATCTCTTCAAAGGTTGCCGACGGCTTAAGACCGAGCACTCTGAATGCCCATTCCTCTTTGGTTTCTCTGTGGCTTCTGCTGAACCTGTTGTTATACTCATTGATGTAGCTTAATATCAGTTCATCAGGAATCTCTAGGGCGCGTGAGACAATCAGAATTCTTCTTTGTTCTTCATTGGAGATTATTCCGTCAGAGGTGATGATTGGAAATAGGAGTTCAATACAGAAAGAAATAAAGGAACTTTTTTGTTCGGAACTGAGCAGAGGCAGAAGTTCAGTAATGATTTTACATGATTTTTCAGGAGAAAAATCATGGGACTTCCCAGTATTGAATTTATGCTGGTAGATCATCCTTTCATTTTCATTAAGCTCAAGAAAGTCAAAGGCTTTTTTAACCTGTTCTATTTGAGCTTCGGAGATCGTTCCCTGAGCTCTTGCCACGTATCCCGTCAGGGCAAAAAGTTCCTCAAATAGTGGATTGCCTTGTTTGTTTCCTTTGTTTGATGTTGTCTGCTTACGGTAATTATTATTTACCTCTTCAGAATGAGATTCAGTATGTTTCGAGGATCCGCTTATTGTACTCTTTTTCAGCAGATAAATTATTAACCACAACAAGGCAATTCCTGTTGCGATAATAACTGTGTCTTTACCGTTCTTTTTCGAAGAGTGATGCCTTTCCAAATAATCGTTATGAGAGTCGAATGAAAATCCTGTCTGAACATTAGGATCCTGTTTGGTGACAGTTACCGAGGCCGATGGTTTTGTCTGGGGTGGGGATTGTGTGGTGGAGGTGTCCGGCTTAAGAATCCCATATTTAACGGAAAGTTGTTCAGCTTTTTCAGGAGATTTTGGAAAACCGCGAATTCCTTTTTGGTAGGCAGTGATCAATTCATGTTGGGCTATTTTCACCATATTATCGGCAGCTTCCTCAAGTAAGGCGGCCGAGGTCTGAGGATCTGATACGGAAAACTTTTTGCTCACTTCGTAAACTGAGTGTGGGTTTTTTTCAATAAAAGCTTTTTTGCATAATTCAATAGAAATGTCCCTATTTTTTAGACATTTTTTTAAATAGTTTTCATCTGCATAAGCGACGGAGAAAACAGATGCAAGAAGCATACACGTCAGAAAAAGTCTTTTCATTTAAGTTATCTCTGAATATCCTTATCCTTTAACCGGAAAGTGAGATGTCCACTGTATTCGTATTAGTTGAAAACTTATCGTGGGTATATTCCCTTCATGATGGAGCACTCAGCGTTATTCCAGAATTCAAAGTTGTTATCAGTCTCCTGATAGCCCATTTCTTCTGCTTTTAGGAGCCATTTTCTGGCCTGTTCAAGAAAATCATAGTTATCTGCTGAGCCGTTGGTGTAGTAATTTCCCAGAATACCTGCTGCAATGCAGTCATTATGTTCTTCGGCTAGTCTGGTATAGATTTTTACGGCATTGTCCTGTGCCTTCTTATCTTCCGAACCAAGCATTATGGTTAGGGTTAGGTGAATGGCAAAGGGATCTCCTTCTGCCGCTTCTTTGGCGCATGTTTTAAGATTTTCATCTGAAAGATTGTGCTTTTTTACTATTAAATCGTAACAGGTTGCTTCATTATTGTTCTGTTCCTCAATAAGATTGTGGTATATTCGAGAGAAGTCAGGATTGTCTGATTTTCTGGTAGCATATTCACATGATGATAGAGCAGATTCCCTATCATTGTTAAGATAGAATACATAGCAGGAAGTTATGTCAATAATTTCTTTTATTGTTTGGCTTCTGTTGTTCTCGTAAACCTTTGAACATGTGTTATGTGCGTCTTGATACATTCTGTTGTCATATAACCTAAGGCAGTCTTCAACTGTAGGAACGGAAGGTCTGAAAGTCTGTTCTGTATTTGTGTTTCTTATAGTGCTGGAATTTTCTGTGGCCGTATTAACTGTGCTTGTACATGCGGTCAAGGAGAACCAGAATAGAATAAGAGAAAAAAAAGAGTCAAATTTTTTCATGGTTACATACAAAAAATAAAAGAGAAATGACAACTCAGATAAAAATATGAGCAGTCAGTGTGAATAAAATTATTTGATATGGTAGATGAATATTATCTGGTATTTTTGGTTATCATTCAAAAAATTTGGCACAAAAATGTAATATGGCACAGAAATAAATATATTATTGATAGTAGAAGTCTACAGACCTGTAAAAAACATGTAACTGGTATAAACGTAAAAATGAAAACAAGTATACTATTTTTTATTCTTTTTCTGACTGTTTCAGCTTCTGCTGACCCAGGATTAGAGTGTTTTACTGATGTTTATAATGAAGAATATGAAGCAGCGTATCATAAATGCCTAAAGGCGTGCGAGGATGGTGTTGGCACTAGCTGTGCTTTCTTGGGAATTCTTTATGATGATGGACTCGGAGGCCTAAAGGAGGATGACGGTAAGGCTGTATCCTATTACAGAAAAGGATGTGAGATGAATGCCTGGGACGGATGCGCGTTTCTTGGACGTCATTATCTTACCGGAACTGGTATTGAACGGAATTATTACGAGGCGGCAAAAAGTTTTGACAAAGCATGCAGTTTGAGTGACTCTAGTTCATGTGTTTATTTGGGCGATTTTTATTATAAAGGAGCTTATGTCAGTCAGGATTATCAGAAGGCTGCTCATTATTATGAAATTGGTTGTGAACAGATTGATGGTGAAGGATGTTTCAAAGTTGGTTATCTTTATGCCACTGGAACAGGCAAGAGTATCGACATGGCAAAAGCGGGTGAATATTTTCTTAAGTCATGTGAGATGGATAACGCTTTAGGATGCGGAGCACTTGCGTATCTTTATGAAAATCCAGAAGGTTCTGAGCATGATTATTACAAAGCCAAAAATTATTACGAAAAATCATGTAATTTGGGTTCAGGTGATTCGTGTCTTGTCATGGGAAAATATTATTTGAATGGACAGTCTGTAGACAAGGATGAAAAAAAGTCATGCGAATACTTTAGAAAAGCCTGTGATTTGGGAAATAGGGAAGGTTGCACTTTGCAGAGAATCAGTAAGATGATGAACAAGTGATAATCAGAGCCTTAATACTATAAAAGCCGTGTCAGCTACTGTGACTGCCCCGGCTTTTTCTTTTGTGACATTTTGTACCTGTTTTTTGATGTTTGGCATATGAAACGAGAAGAATCAACTAATGATAAATTTTGTTAGTTATGTCTAATTATTGTTAACATAAGCTAACTTTTGTGATATTGTTTCACGGGTTTGAAACCTGTCACGTTTTTCTTTTTCGTTTTTTTTCCGGTACCGGTCATGATGACTGAATGAGTGATGTTCGTGATTGTGCCACGATTGATTTATGGGAATTTGAGGGAAATTCGTAAATTTATGCATTAACGGATAATTGACGTGACAGTGTTCACCGTGTTTTTAGACAAGGAAAATAATGATGAAAAAAATACTGTCAGCATGCGGTCTGCTTTTGGCATGTTCCTTTTTTCCGGCTCAGGCAACTGCGGAGGATCTGACCGGTCGGGATATTGCCGTGATGGTTAACGAAGCAGACAGCAGTAAGGATATGCACAGAAACGCCGTAATGGTAATTGAACGCGGAAAGCAGAAGCTGGTGAGAAAAATGGAGATGTGGGCCGTACACAACGGAGATGAACGCCGCTCACTCATCAGATTTAACGCACCTGCGGATATCCAGGATTCTCAGTTTCTGTCATGGACTCATGATGACGTGAACAGGGAGGATGACCTATGGGTGTTCTTTCCTTCTGAAAACATTGTGAGACGAATCAGCGGAGGCGGTAAGAAGAGTGCCTTCATGCGCAGCAGTTTTGCATTGGAGGATATTGAATACCGCAGTGTTGATGCCGACAGCCATGAATTTCTACGCAATGACAGTGTAAACGGTCGCGACGTCTGGGTAATTGAATCAAAGGCGATTGAGTCAAAGTCTGACGAAACCGGATACGGCAGAAGGGTAGTATTCGTGGATAAGGAATACAGGCTTCCAGTAAAGATTGAATATTACGATACCCACAACCGACTGTTAAAGGTTATGCTGGCAGGTGATTTCAGAAACATTGACGGTATCTGGTCAGCAGGAAAGATGATTATGCAGGATGAAGGCAAAAACTCCCGTACACTCATGCAGTACACCGATGTTGTATACAACCAGGGATTTGATGCGTCTGTTTTTGATCATAACAATTTAAAGAGGTAATCAGCCGACTCCGTCTGCGTGATTATGTTTTCTTAAAAATATCTTCCTTACGGATTCCGGTCTCCATGACCGGTTACGTAACTTCATCAGTATTTCAATATAGTTTTTTCACATGAAGAAAATTTGCTTACTGACCGTCTGTCTCTGTCTGAGCGGTCAGGTTATGGCGGAGGACGATCCTTTTGCCTTTGATCTTACTGAAGGCGATGATGATACAGCAGCTGAATCATCGGCTTACGATTACAGATTTTCCAACGCCATCGAGGGGCGTTTAAGAAAGTTCACACGCCGGAGTGATTTTCTGTCGTCACGTCTCAGACTGAACTCTTCACTGCTTCTTGATGCCGGAGCCGGCTCTTTATACGTTAACGGCTTTTTTGACTATGATGAGGCGGTTCATGCCTATGATAAACGTTTCAGGGCATATCTTTATGAATTGTACGGCAGAATAAACGGTTCTGAGATTGGACTTTCCGGCAGTCGGCTCAGTGTGGGCAAAATTCGGCTCTCATGGGGGGTAAACGACGGCAGAAGTACCATTGATGTTATCAATGCAACCTACATGCCGGATCCGATGGCCAACGGCCGAACCATATACAAATGGCCGGCATGGATGGCAAGAATTGAACAGTCTACCTCTCTGGGTAACATTGAAGGTGTCATTCTGCCTTTCGGCAAGGACAGACGGGAGGCTGAATACGGCAGCCCGTGGGAACTGGAGAGTGTTCATGAGCTGAGAACAATGGAACGTGACGGGGTGATATTCCTGAATGAACACGTAAATCCCCGCAAACCTGAATGGGGCGGAAGATACATAAAATACATGTCCGGATTTGATTTCGGGGCAGCTTACTATTCGGGATTTTCTGATCTTCCAGTAGTAAGGAGGGTATCAGCCAACTCATTTCTGATGGAGCCGGTACGCAGCAGGGTTGTGAACATAAGCGGTGCCATGTCTGCAGGCAGCAGCACATTAAGAGCTGAGGCGGCCTATACCCGTGATGCGGCCGTATACGACAGAAACGGTAATGTGTATTACACGGATCTCAAGCAGGTTATCGCGGGATGGGATCGTAATTTCAACAACGACGTCTATGCCAATATTCAGCTGTTTATTGATCACTATGACAGCTTTCAGGATGACTACGGTCTGACACTGTCACTGAGCCGGAAATATTTTCACGATGCACTTAATCTTGGTGTTAATGCCATGTACGGCTATAAGAACGAGCATTCAGTGGAGACCTTTGCAGAATATATCGTGAATGACAGTCTGACCATTAATCTGCGGGGGTACTGGATTGGCGGCGGCACTGATTCATCCGTTTATCATTCCTATGAACGGAATGATTATGTGGAAATCGGCTTTAAATACTATCTTTAGGGTATGTTATGAAAAAAGTTCTTTTTTTGGGCGGTTCCGGCAGGGTCGGAGAGACAGCCTCTGATTACCTTTTAAAAAATCTTAATGATGTTGAGCTGACCATTGTTACCAGAAGTTCAAAGATTGATGTCGGCAGATTCGGTTCGGATTCAGACAGGGTAAAGACCGTTCATGCCGATATTACGGACTCTGAGGTTCTTAGGGCGCTGATTACCGGAACTGACCTGGTTATTTCCTGCGTCGGTCCTTCCCACAGAATCGGCACTGGGGTAATTGATGCATGTGTCGAAGGCGGAGTTGCCCTTCTTGATGTATCGGGCTATGATCCCGCTCTTAAATATCTGGACGGTCTGAATGCCGGTGGGGTGCTCAGGGCTCCGATAGTGGTCAATTCCGGTTTGCTTCCAGGACTCAGCGGTTCCTATCCTCAGTATCTTATTCACAGATATCGTGATTATTCACCGGTGGAAAAGGTTGAGGTTTTCTATGCAGGCCGGGATGTCTGGAGCCTCAGTTCCGCAATAGACATAGTGGTAAGTCTCGGCGGATTTGGTGATAACAAGGGGTTCTGCCGTATTGAGGATGGCAGGCTTAGAAAGCTGGGATTTTTAAGATCTCTGGTCAGTGTCAGGTTCCCGGAACCGGTTGGAAAGGTTTTCGGCATGACCATGTATTCCGAGGAAATGGCCCGTCTTATCAGAACGGAGAATATTAAGACCGCATACGTTTCAGGAGCCAATATAGGTAAGAGGGCCGGTTTCAGTCTGTTCCTTTCCATGATTTTCAAAAGATATGCTTCCGAAAAGGGGATTCTTAAGGGGGCTCAGTCTCTTGTAAAGGCTTCGCTAAAGGATAGTAAAAGCTCCGCATCCTTCTACGGTATCTGCTGCAGGCTGACGCTTCATGATGGCAGAACGGTAAAAGGAATGCTGACTGCCACAGATACCTATACTCCGACAGGATACGTTGTCGGCATGAATGCCGTATACATGCTTACCCATGAGATTGCTTCAGGTGGATATTCCATGCACGAGGCAATACCAGCGGAATATCTTATTCCTTCACTACAGAAATCTGGCGTGCTGACGCTTATCACGGATTCTTTTGCGGATTAACGGCTTTGCAGTAATTATTCAGGAACCTTTGGACATGACTGAACTGACAGACAAGAAAATATACAGAATTCTGATTATCGGTGGTGGCGGTGAAACCGGAAAGACAATTCTCAGGTATATAAGCACCAGACATGATAATGTTGAGCTCACGGTTGCCGGCAGGCATGAACCGTCAGGAAAGGAGGAGTACCGCTATGTACGGATTAACCTAAAGGACTTCACCGGATCGGTTACTCTGGTCAGGGAATTTGATCTGGTTATTGCTGCCTGCGGCCCAATGGAAAAGGTTCTTTCTGGTTTACTTAATATATGTATTGAGGCCGGGGTTGATGTCATTGACATCAATGATTCCGCCAAAGCCGCCTCTGACGTTCTTGATAAGCATGCGTATGCTGCCGACAGAAACGTAAGAATATATTCGGGAATGGGCATGTCTCCCGGTCTTACCTCTCTGATGCTGAGAACACTGGCAGAAAAGAAGATGTCGGCTGAAGGGGTATACAGAGCCAGAATCTGTATGGGAACAGCATACGGCGGCGGGCGTTCAAGTCCGTATGCCATGCTGGACAACCTGAAAAATGATATTCTCGTTTATCAGAATTCACGGGCCGTGGTGATAAGGAATCCATGGCGCGACGATAAATCTGATTTTCTTTTTATGGGAAAAAGAAAAAAGCTTACTGGGGTTCATTACAGTACTCCGGAAATCTATTCTCTGGCATCTCCCAGATATCCTCATGACAGGGCTTTTGTGAGCTGCTATGACATCAGATGCACCATGGAGGGGTTTCCCGTGTGGGCTGCCGGATTAATTGCCCGAATTAACGGCAGCGGAAGATTCAACGATGTTCTGGCAGGAATGTTCTATAAAAGCGGTCAGAAGATGAAGGGTAACGCAAAGTCCGATCCTGATAACCATATAGTGGTTTATCCGGACAGTGATGAAGACAGAGGTATCATGCTTTTCGGGGATGTTTCCTCATATGATCTTACCGCCGCAATGGCGGCGGCCGTTACTGACTGCTGGATTGACGGTTCACTGAGCGAAAAGCCCGGAGTATACAGTGTGGAGTTCCTTAATGATGACAGCTTTGCCGCCGTTGTCAGAGCTCTGGACAGACGCAACATATTCTGGAAAAACGTCGCCGATGTAAGAAGAGCCGGATGGGATCAGTGGGGATGGCTGGAAAGAAATGCTCATGACGTCAGCTCCTTAAGACATTACGGAGAGAACTGGTACACCGTCCGTATTCACCCGCGCATGAAGAACGTTCAGACTGACATTCTTTATGCCTCAGGTGTCTGGAAGGAGGTGAGGAGCAGATGTAAGGGACTGAGTTTTGTCCTTTGTGTGCTGAAAATGATGAACCGCTGGCGCAGGAACATGAGCTCACTTAAAAAAGAGGGAAAAAAGGATGCAGTGCACCTGGCTTTGGTAAAGGACATGTCCATGTTCGCTTCCGGTTATTCCCTGGTAAGGGATATGGTCGGCGTGGACAGAGCCGTTGAGCTCTACAGGGACATGTTTCTTACCGCAGGAAACAGTGAAATGTGCTGGTTCATGCCCCGACCCGAAACCTTCATGAGACTTGCAAAACCCGCTGAGTCCGTCATCACTTATTTTAAGGCAATGATGGATAAAAACGATGCATGCGGTTTTTTATCCTTTAAGTACGGGAAGGAACTGAATGAAGGCAGAACGGAGATCCGTTTTGAAATCAGAAACTGTATTTATGCCGGCATTTTTAAAAGGCTCGGATGTCCGGAACTATGCGATCTGATTAGATTGGAAGAAATGCGGGAGCTGGCGAGAATTACGAAGGGAACGGGAATTTCATATGATTATGAGCTTCTCGGAGGCGGTGATGCGAACATAGTGTTTTCCTTTACGCAAGATGCCCGTAAGTAGGTTTTTCATGAGCTGTCAGCAGAGAAACGGGAAAAAGAGATTTTTCTAAATAATGTGCGTTATGTCTTGAAATCCGTCAGTTCAGCCCATACGTAATTCAATGGTAGTTATGTTTATGGAAAATTGGATATGTCTAACGAAACAGATAATAACGATTCTCTGTCTGAGAATACTGAGAACTCAGAAGGAACTGTGGGGCAGCAGGGTGCGTCAGGTTCAGCCGGAGATGTGATGGTTGCAGAGCATGACAGACCTTCCGTTCTGCATGTCATTCCGGTTTACGACAGACCTGTTCTCCCAAGTGAGGTGCTTCCTGTTCAGCTGGCTGGTAAATGGGGAGAAACCATTCGCCAGGTAATAAACGGTGATGACAAGGTTTTTGCCATTGTGGCAAGACCTGAAAGCGAGCTGGAACAGGAGTTTGACGCTGAGAAGCTGGCAGGTAAGATGGGCTGTCTTGTCAGGGTTATGCAGGCCCGCATAAGCGATGATTTGCAGGTCGTCGTACAGGGTATTTCACGCGTAAAGCTCAGCAATATACGTGTCCACAAGAACAAGGTAATCACCGGCGATGCCGAATACCCGGCCGAAAAGATTCCGGAAAGCGGCAGCAGGGAGGAAATAGAAATAAAGGCTTACACCATGGCCATTATTTCCACCATGCGTGAGCTTATTCCGATTAACCCGCTGTATTACAACGAGCTGAAGCAGTATCTTTTAAGATTCAATCCAAACGATCCATCACTGCTTGCGGACTGTGCCGCAAGCATAACGACGGCGCATACCTCCGAGCTTATCGAAGTGCTGGAGACTGTTGATCTGCTTCCTCGTCTCAAGCTGGCACTTGCCCTTATTCAGAAGGAACTCGCAAGTACCAAACTGGAAAAATCCATTAAGAATTCCGTTACCGAAAAGATCAATACCAGACAGCGTAATTACATGCTGAAGGAGCAGATGAAGGAGATTCAGAAAGAGCTCGGAATTCTGGTTGATGACAAGACCTCGGAAATAAACAGACTCAGGGAGAAGATGTCTCGTCTGAACCCGCCTGAGGATATCCTGAACAAATTCAACGAGGAACTCAACCGCATGAATCTCCTTGATTCACAGAGTCCTGAATTTGCGGTAAGCCGTGATTATCTCAACTGGCTTACTGACGTACCGTGGGGAATTTACGTAAAGGAAAATTTCAGTCTGAAGCATGCCAGAAAGATTCTGGAGAGGGATCACGAGGGACTTGCTGACGTGAAGGAACGTGTATTGGAGTTCCTTGCAGTCGGCAGCTACAGACAGGAATTCAACGGTGCCGTAATGCTTCTTGTGGGACCTCCAGGTGTAGGTAAAACCTCCATTGGACGTTCGGTTGCGGATGCGCTTAACAGACCGTTTTTCAGATTCAGTCTGGGAGGCATGAATGATGAGGCCGAAATCAAGGGCCACAGAAGAACCTATATAGGTGCGCTTCCGGGTAAGCTGGTTCAGGCTTTAAAGGAATCAAAGGCCATGAATCCGGTTATCCTGCTGGACGAGATAGACAAGCTCAAGGAGAGTTACCACGGTGATCCGGCCGGAGCACTTCTGGAAACTTTGGACCCTGAACAGAATTCAGGCTTCAGGGATCACTATCTTGACGTTAAGATTGATCTGTCTAAATGCCTCTTTATCTGTACTGCCAACTCGCTTGACACCATTCCTCCTGCGCTTCTTGACCGAATGGATGCCATACGTCTTTCCGGATATCTGGCCGAGGAAAAATTCCTTATAGCCAAAAAGCACCTTATTCCGAAGGCACTGGAAAAGGCCGGAATAAAGAACAAGGAAATAAGGTTCCAAGATAGTGCCGTGCGTAAGATTATTGACGAATATGCGCGTGAATCCGGGGTCCGCAACCTGGAAAAGTGCATCGGCAGAATTATCCGCAAGGGAGTTATAAGACTTGTGGAAAAGGAAACCGAAAAAATTACGGTTAAGCCTGCGGACATCAGGGGATACTTAGGCGTACCGCCGTTTGCAAGGGAAAGAACCCTTGAGGGCATCGGCATCGTCACCGGACTTGCCTGGACTTCCGTCGGCGGTGCAACCCTGCCTGTGGAGGCTAAGCTTGTGGATCGTTATGCGAAGAATTTCAGTCTGACCGGAAACCTCGGTAATGTCATGAAGGAATCAGCATCAATAGCCCTTAGCTATATTTCCTCAAACGCTGCCTCATTCGGTGCGGATATACCGGACAATTATTTTGAAAAGGCCAATATTCATCTGCACGTGCCTGAGGGTGCTACACCAAAGGATGGTCCGAGTGCCGGCATTACCATGGCAAGTGCCATTCTGTCCCTGGTTCTTAACCGGGCTCCGAAAGCCAATTACGCCATGACCGGTGAACTCTCACTTACGGGGAACGTGCTTGCCATCGGCGGTATAAGGGAAAAGGTTATTGCCGCAAAGCGAGTCGGCATCACGAATCTGATTGTTCCGGCTGCAAACCGTGAAGACGTGGCCGAGCTTCCTGACTATGTAAGTGAAGGCGTAAACTTCAGCTTTGTGGATAAGTATGAAGAGGTTGCCAGGATTCTTTTTGATATCGGAAAGTAGTCCCGTGAATCCGCATTGCGGAGAATAACCGAAACTTACGGACCTTCTGCAGCACAATTCGCCGCAGAAGGTCTTTGTGTCTCATTTGTTCTCTCAGGATTAGAAATAAGTATGAGATTGGAGGCAGAGCTAGGACTATATTTGGTGCGTGTGTATGTCTTCCATGGTTACCGAACTGTCTGACGGCTTATTTCACCGAAAAAGTGAAATTTAATTTTGCCGCATTAAGTCATACATGACTGGATTTGCTATAATGCTCACACAATTCTCCATGTCCTGATTTTTATTAAGGAAATACAATGGCTGAAATAAAACTTGCCCTGTTAGGCTATGATACTGATGTTGGTAAGGCTCTTACCGAGATTATGGAACAGGAAGGCATTGAACTTGCGGATTACATTCCGCTTTCCTATACCGCCGACGAATATGACGCTATAGGTTATCTGGGTAAAAACTACCAGATTCAGAGGGTCGAGGATTTTGAACCCGAAATGGCCAATGTCTTAATGATTGCCGGAAATTACAGCGAGGCCGGTAAACTGGTGGCGCAGGCCAGAAAGAGCGGTCTTGTCATTATTGATGCCGGCGAGGTAAACGTAAAGGAAGGCAGAATCTTTGTTGACGGTCTTGCCGATGCCGATACTGATTTCGTGTATGATGCCGATTACATAGTACCAATGAGTTCTGAAGCCACAATGCTTTCACTCATCCTCAAGCCTATTTCCGAAAGAATGACCATAAGTTCCGTGAGCGCCGTAATGATGGAATCAGTTTCCGGCATCGGTGACAGCGGTACTGCCGAACTTGCCCGTGAATCCATCTCCCTGTTCAACATGAGGGACATTGCCCCGCGCATATTCCCGAGTCAGATGGCCTTTAACGTGCATACCGCAGTTGGTGACATCAATCTTGATGACACCACCACTCACGAAAATAATGTTATTGACGAGCTAAGACCGGTACTTGGCGAAACGGCGGACGTGATTAATTTAACCTCCGTGGTGGTACCTGTTTTCTACGGACATACCTTAAGCATGAATATTTCACTCCTTGAGGATGTTTCCCTGGACGAGTTCAAAAATCTGGTGGCTGCAGCTCCTGGTGTCGAACTTGTTGATGATGAGGAACTGACGCCGGTTAAGTTCGGAAAGAAAGAAGATAAGTTGTATATTTCCCGTATCAGAGCCCTGAAAGGCCAGGTCTCATCATTTACCCTGGTTGCCGTAATGGATAATTTCCTCAGGGGCGTGGTGCTGAACTGCATGGGAATTATCAGAAAACTCAGTTTAAAATAAGGCCTTTTATGAAACTGTTAAAAACTGTTATCGGTTTAGCCGTTGCGGCAGCATGCGTTAATGCACATGCCGTGACCTATAAGGTTCCTGCAGACGGCAGTCGTCTGGTGGGTGAAGTGCTTGTTACCACGGTTCCTGGAAACAATACCTCGCTCGAAAGCATTGCCGCACAGTATCAGCAGGGGTTCAGCAACATGATGGAAGCAAATCCTAAGGTTGACCCGTATTCTCCAAGACCGGGCAGCACGGTGATTATTCCTCAGCAGCTGATTCTTCCTGATACTGTTCATGAAGGTATTGTGGTTAATAGCGCCGAGATGAGACTGTATTACTATCATGACGGCGTGGTTGACGTGCTTCCTGTCGGTATAGGACAGCTCGGCAAGGATACACCCGTAGACTGGATTACCAAGGTCGAGCGCAAGAAGGCCGGTCCTACCTGGACTCCAACCGCTCAGACCAGAGCGGAATATGCTGCCATGGGAGAGCCTCTTCCTGCAGTAGTACCTGCCGGTAAGGACAATCCGATGGGACTTTACGCACTGTATGTCGGCCGCCTTTATGCCATTCACGGAACCAATGCCGATTTCGGTATCGGTTTGCGCGTAAGCCACGGCTGTATCCGTTTAAGAGATCCTGACATTGAGTATCTGTTCAACAACGTTCCGGTAAACACCAGAGTTCAGTTTATAAACGAACCGGTCAAGGTTACTGAGGAACCGGACGGCGGAATCTATATTGAAGTGCATCAGCCACTGTCAACAAACGAGTCTGATTTGAATTCCTCTGATTATTCACCTCTTCATCTGAAGCCTGCAATCAAGGCTTTCCTGAACGAGCACAAGGTCAACAGAAGTCTTCTTGACGAATACTTTAATACCCGAAACGGTATGCCTCAGCTGCTCAATCCTGTAGAATGGTAGAATTCATGCACTAAAAAGTCCCCGTTAGGGGACTTTTTGTTTGGGTATAAAAGGTATTTCGTTAAACGGTTATTAACGTTAAGTTCAATTTCCCTTACGTCAGATTTGTTGTGACGGCCTGTTGGAAATAAGATTCCGGTATCTTATTTTGGCAATCACCGCTCTAAGAAGAGACAGTCCGATGTACAGGTAAACAAATGTCAGCCCGAATATTGAAAAAGGAGTCTGTCCGAATGTCGGTCTGAACTCTGCACGCAGGGTGGCAGTAATGTTTGCGGGAATGCTTCCCACAACTTCACCTGTATGATCAATTACGGCGGTAATGCCGTTATTGGTCGACCTCAGAACCGGTTTTCCGAATTCCTTTGCTCTGAGCCTTGCTATATAGAGATGCTGTATTGGAGCGTTGGTGTAATTGAACCAGCCGTCGTTACTTACGGTTACGATAAGATTGGTTCCCGGCTTAACCTGATCGCGCAGTTCATTGTTGAAGACCATTTCATAGCATATGGCTGATGCCACGTTAAGATCCTGAACGACAATGTTTGTCTGCTCTCTTTCTCCCCTGGAGAAGGAACTCATCGGCATGTTGAAGATGGGACCGAGCTTTCTGAGTAACCATTCAAAAGGAACAAACTCGCCGACAGGCACCAGATGACGCTTGTAGTATCTGTTTCCGTGACCGAAGGTGTAGTGTATTTCCTTGTCCCTGTCTATAACTCCGATGCCCAGCATGCTGTTGTAGAATTTTTTCTCGGATTCGTCATAATACTGAATGCCGGTGATCAGTCCGAGATTGTTGTACTTGGCCTCATAATCCAGCATGCTCAGCACCTTAAGCTTTTCCATGTTGTTTTCAAGATCCGGAATTGCCGATTCAGGCCATACCATGATTTCGGCATCAAGATTCTCACGCATTTCGTGAATGTATATTTCCATCTCGTCCCAAATTGTGTCCTGATTCCAGTGAACGGAGGTGCTGATGTTTCCCTGAACGAGAGCTGCCTTTACCGGATTGCCGACCCTGATGTATTCATAGTTCTGCATTGTCAGGGCGATGATTATGAGAAACGTCGGGATTACGGCGTGAACGGCCTGCTTTCTGCGGCATGCATATACGAACCCCATGGCGATTATAATCATGACAAGCGTCATGCCCTGGACTCCAATTATCGGAGCGTAGGCACTGATGAATGAGTCAACCTGAGTGTATCCGAGAAGATCCCAGCCGAAGCCAGTGAAAAGGCGACTGTTAATCAGTTCTGCAAGTACCAGAAATGACGGAAATAACACCAGATTGCGCACTGTCGGAAGCTTTGAGCACAGTTTGTGGGCGGAATAGCCGGCAAGGGCCGGAAAAAGTGACAGATAGGCGCAGAACAGTACCAGCACGCCTAGAGACAGCGAATAGCTCATCTCACCGAATCCGGTCATTACAGATGTCAGCCATGACAGGGTACACAGATGCATGGCAAAAAAGAACAGCCACGTGGTGAATGCCGAATGCTTCGGTTTTGAGTTTCTGGAGTAGGTGAGACAGAAAATAAAAAGACCGATGAGGGAGGCATACCACATGTCTGCCGGTGCAAATCCCAAAGAGGTGATTATGCCCGCCAGAATGCTGAAAATACATCCGAAAAGAAGTTTATGTCGTAGGCTGATATGAAACATGTTTTAACGTAAAAAATCCAGGGTTTATGCATAACAAAATCTGCGGGTATTATATACTTAAAAGCGAAAATCATAGATATGAATTATTACGAAAGATGAAATTTTTTTTAGAAGCAGGTGTGTACCTGCTGTGCACGGAAACGTTGTGTTCTCAGTTTTCTGCGGATAAATTCTCTATGCATATTGATGTGTGTTGAATTATCATACGTATGGCATAAAGTGTTGCTTATTTTCAGTAAAGTATGCACTGATTATCAATATTAATTGTTTTTCTGTTTTAGCTTGGTATGTGGGTGATGAGAAGGTATTTAAGAATTGTTTTATATGCGCTAGGTTGCACGGCATTGTTCATTTTTATGGTTTCACCTCAGCATCAGCGATTTATCAAGGTAGTTACCGGAATCATCCCATCAGGGTTTTTTGATGGAATCGGTACGGTTGTCTCTAAGTCAAAAGATTGTAACATAGGTGTTAAGTCAGTAACCGGAGACGGTAAAGAGCTGATGCTAGAACTTGATGATGAATACTGTTCATCAGTAATTAATGATAAGGTTGAGTTCATATATGAGTCAGATAATCCGCAGCACGGATATCTGAACGAATTACCGACACATATCCGTTTCCTCTTTTGCTTGTCGGTGTATATGTGGATAATTGTTTTGAGTAATATTTTTCTGAGAGGTGGCTTTAGGGTCGCATTGCAGCGTCTGACAGCAGTAGCCTTATTGCTTTTTTATTTTTCGTTTTCATCTCAGTATCCGCGATTTGTCAAAGGAGGAACGGGGTTAACAATTGCTTGACTAAATCTATAAATAGTTTATAATACATTTAAAATAGTTATAGGTTTATTTGTAATGAATAAGATTATTTCAATTGGACAGGCTGCTAAATT
>CACWVT010000037.1 GCA_902764345.1 uncultured Ruminobacter sp. | reverse complement strand
GTCGGCAATTTCCTTGTAGTCCTTCCTGGCCTCAACGCACTGAATGAGTTGTTTCTGAAGTTTAGCAAGCTCATCGTCAATTGCCGAGACACTCATTACTCCGGAGGATTCGTCAATCGTCATAACGGCGCGAACGTTCTCTTCCAGCTGTTTTTGAAAACCTTCCTGCTTATCGAGAAGTTTGTTGAATGCAGAGAGACATGCTGCCTTTAAGGCTTCCTCATTCACAGTTCTGGCGTGGCACTCAAGACCGGTGGGTTTGAGTCGGCTCAGGCATCTCCAGACGATTGATTTTACGCCTCTGTTGTTCCAGTGCACCCGGCGGAACAGTTCACCGCACTCACCGCAGAAAACCATCTGGGAAAAGACATGGTGACCGCTGAAGGAGCATTTCCTGCCACTCGATGTTGTTGTAACCCTGCGTCTGCGTACAAGCTCATTCTGAACTCTGAGATAGATGTCTTTTGGAATGATGGCTTCATGGTTACCTTCCACATAATACTGCGGTACGATGCCGTTGTTTTTGACTCTGGTCTTGCTGAGAAAATCGGTGGTGTAGGTTTTCTGAAGCAGGGCATCACCGATGTACTTCTCGTTACGGAGGATTTTGTTGATGGTCGAGGTGTGCCATCTGGTCTTGCCCGCTCCGGTCAGAATGCCGTCCCGCTCAAGTCCGGCCTTGATTTTGTCCATGCTGTAGCCTTCCAGATATTCCCGGTAGATGCGCTTTACGGTTTCAGCCTGAACCGGATCTATGATCAGATTGCCGTCAGCATCCTTGGTGTAGCCGAGAAAGTGATTATGGTTCACCTGCACCTTGCCTTGCTGGTAACGGTACTGAAGTCCCAGCTTGACATTCTGGCTTAAGGATTGAGATTCCTGCTGGGCGAGGGAAGCCATAATGGTAATCAGCACCTCGCCCTTGGCATCAAGCGTGTTGATTCCTTCCTTTTCAAAGTAAACAGGAATGTTCTGAGCTTTGAGCTGTCTTATGTATTTAAGGCAGTCCAAAGTATTTCTGGCAAAGCGGCTGATGGACTTGGAGATTACCATATCAATTTCACCGGCCATACAGGCTTCAATCATTCTGTTAAACTCGGTTCTGTTTTTTGTGTTGGTGCCGGAGATGCCGTCATCGGCATAGATCCCCGCAAGAGTCCATTTAGGATTATTGCTGATGTACTCGGTATAGTGCTCCACCTGAGTTTCATAACTGGTGGCCTGCTCATCAGTGTCGGTGCTTACACGGCAGTAGGCCGCAACGCGCAGTTTCGGAGTTTCTTCAATACGGGCTTTGCTTTTTGTTCTGTGCGGATCTGCCGGTATAATCTTTACGTTAGCCATTCGTTTTCTCCTTAACTCTAATCAGGGAGTATTGGTATTCAGCCACTTCAGCCGGAGTACCTTTGTGCAGGCTGTCCTTATCTGAAAAGAAGAATTCAGCCGGTGCGGTTTTGGGTACCTTCGGCTTAAGAAGATTGGTACGGCTTAACGCCTTCATACGTCGTTCCCTTTCCTGTAAAGTTCGAGAATAGGTTTCTTCATCAATGAGAGGCGGATAAAAATCGTCTCCCAGATAACGGCGGTTCTGCAGAATTCTGCTGACGGAGCTTGCCGGAAGCTTAAGACCGACTTTCTCCGCAGAGGCACACAGGGACATACCATCAAGGTAATTACGGTAAAGTTCTCTGACAATTATGGCTTCTTTCTCATCAATAACCGCCTTACCATTAACAATTCTGTAACCGAGAGCTGTATTCCTCATTCAATTTCCTCCTTTAGTGTAAGACCGCATTTAAGTTCAAAACTGATTTCGTTTCGGGTTACTGTAGTAATGCTGTTAACAAATCTGCTGAACACTTCGTCACTGAAGTCAGCGAGCATTTCGCTGTAAGATGCAAAGGCGATAAGCTCTGAGGTTTCTCTAATAACGGCGCATTCACCTTTGGAATTCTGTTTGATGGCGTTAAGCTCAGTCCTGCATCTTGCTGCTCTGGCTTTCAGTTCATTGTTTTCCTGATTGAAAAGAACCTGGTCGATGCACCCCTGCGCCATCAGCATGGTGATGGTATTCTGCTGTTCGGCAATATCTGAAATCTGCTGTTCAAGAGTGCTGATTCTCTGCATATCCTTGTTTTCAGAGTTTCCCTTTAATGCTTTGAGGTAGGGCATCAGAATGGTCTCTTTGGCAAAGATGAGCTTGTTCATCATGGTTAAAAATGCAAACTTTACCGTCTCATCCCTGACGAACTTCATGGAGCATCTGCTTTTGTCTCGGAGGTGGGTACTGCAGCACCATGCAGAATAACTTCTGCTTGATAAGGAATGGTGAATCCGGTGTTTGAAAATACCGCCGCATTCTCCGCAGACGATTTTTCCTGACAGGGCGCTGCGGTCTAAGAATTTTGCTTTTGCTCCCGGTATGCCTTTTTCTGAAGCTCGCTGAGCAATGATGAAGGCAACTGCTTCAAAATCCGCTCTGCTGATAATGGCTTCATGGTGACCATTGCTCCGGTATCTAGTTAGGTAGCCTTTGTTGAGGTGCCGGCTGAAGGATTCATCCGTAAAGGTTTTCTGAAAAACCGCATCTCCGATGTAAAATTCATTTCTCAGAATCCAGAATACCGTTGTAGAGCTCCATTCATTTTTTCGTATGGGCGGAACACCATCACTGTTTAACCCCTTTGCGATGGTATAAGCTCCTTTGCCAGCCAAGGCTTCGGCAAAAATACGTTTGATAATCTCTGCCTCATCAGGAATTATGACAATGTCTTCACCTTCTCTTTTGTAGCCGTAAGGTAAAGAGCTTGATTTGAAGGTTCCGTTCAGAAACCTCCGCTCCAAACTCCATTTGCTGTTATTTGAAATTGAGCGTGATTCATCCTCGGCCATTGAGCTGAGAATTGACAGAATAAGCTCTCCCTCCATCGAACCGGTATTCAGATTTTCCTTCTCGAAGTAAATCGGAATGTTGAGCCTCAAAAGACTTCTTACCAAATCAATACAGTCCGTGGTGTTTCTTGAAAATCTGCTGATAGACTTGGTAAGGATATAATCAATCTTTCCTGCCCGGCAGTCTGCCATCATTCTCTGCAGTTCCGGTCTGCTGTCCGACTTGGTACCGGATATCCCTTCATCGAAGTAAATCCCGGCAAGCTCCCAGTTATCCTGCAGACGGATGTAATTTTCATAATGTGATTTCTGCGTTTCCAGACTTTCAAGCTGGGCATCATAGTCAGTGGATACTCTGCAGTATGCCGCCACTCGCAGTCTGGAGCATTGAACTGACTGATTCTGTTCTATTTTTCTTACTGTTTTCACTGTTCGTCCTCCCTTGTATATAAATCACTCTAACCAACACTTATATCAACTTGTGATGTCTGTGATTTTCTCGTACTCTACGGGGGTGATAAGTCCCTTGGAAAGCAGTAACTCCACTACTCTCTGTGCCTGATGGTACTGGGCGTTGCGGATTATTTCGTCAGTTGTAGGTGCTGTCATTAACTCGTTCATAAATCGTTACCTCCTACAATCTACTGGACGTGAAGGGCGATTTTGAGCGGATTTATTTTTGGGAATGTGGCTGATTGGCTGTTTGGTGAACAACACAATTCATGAATGTGACATGGTTAATAAATTTAGACTTTTTTGTTAAAAAATAGGTGATTTTTCATTATTCTTGTGTTGTGGTATGATAAATATGTTATATACTATATACCGTAAAAGCTAAAATCGCACTACCAAGAATTTTATACCAATCCGGTGCAAGGTGCACTTGTGTCAGTATATTCTTATATGGTACTATACTGTATATGTTATGGTAGTAAGGACAGTAGATATGTGTGAACATCCGGGAAAGATAATAGAGCAAATGCTCAAAAAGACAGGAATGACTAGAAAAGAACTAGCCACCAGAACCGGTGTCACTGAAAAACATATTAACACATTAATTTCAAAAGAAAGAAACATCACCACAAGCTTTGCCAAAAAACTAGGGTATGTCTTTCATGTTGACGAAATTAATTCTGATGAGCCGAAAGATAAGGCAAGATATTGGCAAGATCTGCAAAATAAATATGATATTTTCATACTAGAGGAACAGGAAAAAAACAATATTACGACTGAAGAAATCAGGGCCTTAGATTACTTAGAAGACATTATTAATCATTTGATTCTAATTGGAATGTTAGCTCCAAACTTATCTAACATAGATAAAATTTTAGAGCTAAGAAAGATGCTGAAAATCAGTGATTTAACACTAATTCCCAAACTACCTTGTAAGGGAGCTGCTTTCAGAGCACAACTGGCAACAAACGTAAAGATTGATAGATACGTACTTTTCGGGTGGCAATATCTTTGCGAACTGACAACAGATACAAAGTTCGTTAATTCGGAACTCAGTCTGGATTTACTGAAATTGAAGTTAAATGAAATTAAGCATTTAATGTTCGATGAATTAAAAGATGGATGCCGTAAACTTAAGGAACTTTTAGCTCCTTGCGGAATTGCCTTTAATGTTGTTAAACACTTCAGAGGTGCTCCCGTTCAGGGTTTTATAAAAAAGACAGACGATAATAAACTGATACTCTGTCTGACAATCAGAGGTGGTAGAGCAGATACTTTCTGGTTTACGTTATTCCACGAAATTGCACATATATTCCATAAAGACTATGAAAACCGCTCGGTTGACTTTGATTCATCTGACAGTGAGATTGAGTTCAAAGCAGACAGATGGGCACGAGATTTTTTGATCCCACCAGAGAAGTATAGAGCATTTATTGGTCTGAGGCGAAAGCCGACATGGCAAGAGATAGAATTGTTCGCTCATGATGTTGGAGTACAGCCATACGTTGTGCTAGGACGGCTTCAGAAAGATGAATTTCTGGAGTGGGCAGACTATGCAAGCAAGGTGGTACACTATAAGTGGGCTGAATAAATTGGTAGTAAAGAATATGGAGAATTAACCATGTAGTACATGACGCAAGATCCCGTGACATGGGACGAATGCACAACAAGCGACAGATGTCACCTGTCGCACATTCGAAGCAGTTTGGAAAGCAATGAGTGCTGACACAAACCTTGGACAAGTTCATGTTAGCACACATCACTCTAAAGTCAATTTGTTTTATTGTGATGTTAGTCACTGTAGACTATCTACGCCTATTTTTTCAAGCATTGCATTTCCGAACTCTTTATTTGTTTACAATTTCATAAAAATTAGGAGATTTTATGAATAAAGGATTATCGGAATATGAAAAGTTTAAAATCCTGAGACCGATAGTTGGCGGTTGTGAACTGGATGCTTACCAGCGACCTATTATCAGAAAAATTGATATCGCAGATATTAATTGGAATTGCATTAAAGTAACAAACTTAAAAAATGCTTCAGTTAATACAAATAATAAAAATTCTTTATTGCTGATGTTTAACTATGATAAGGAATTATTGAGATTATGGAACAATCCGTTGAAAAAAGTGTGTCTTTGGCAATCATTTGCAGCAGTATGTTCACCGGATTTTAGTGTTTATCCATCTATGAACATTAATGACATAAGGCATAACATTTATATGTCAAGATGGCTAGGACGAACATGGCAAAATTACGGATGCAAAGTTATACCAACTGTCGCTTGGGCTTTACCAGATACTTATGATTTGTGTTTTGAGGGAATAGAGTACGGTTCTGTAGTTGCAATTTCTACATTAGGATGCCATTCAAATATTGATGCCTTTCTTATGGGGTTTAAACAAATGATGGCAAGAATTAATCCCTCGTTGATTATTGTATATGGGGATATGATAAAAGGTATGTTTGGTACTTTTATCGGCTTTAAGTATGTTGATGGATTTAACAGAAAGTATGAACAAATTTCTTTGTTTAATGAGAAAGTATTCACCATCATGGAGGGAAAGTAAAATGGGTTCAAGAGGCGCTTTTATAGATTTAGAAAGTTTTGATTTTGTTGAAGGTGGTCAGCATTATCATAAAATAGGTGTGTTATCCACAAATCCTAACGTTATCATTGTTTATCAGGATTCTAACAGTGTAAAGGCACCGGAATTTTCTCATACTGCCGGACGTGTATATGCCGTTGTTAAGGACGGGGTGTTAAAACATCTTGCTTATTATGATGAAAAGCATCAACAAGCTGTTAGTATTGACTTTTGTCATCCTCATAAAAAAGTGCAGCCTCATAGGCACGTTCATATGAGTCATAACAAGAATGATCCTGGAATATCACCAACTCCGGAGGAATTAAAATTGGCCAATAGGATTAAAAAGGAGTTTAATTTGAAATGAGAATAAATGAGTATAAATCACTTGATGAGTTTACATCTCAATATGTTGGGGAGTGGGGACCGTCAGATGGTCATTGGTACGGACTTGATTTTTCCTTTCATGGAACAGAATATAGGTTACATACTGGTTCTATGTATAACGAAAAAGATACTATGCTTCCTGATGGAAGGGTGGCGCTTTTTGGACTTTATAGAAAAAGTGAGTGTAATACTGATCCGCAATCTGATGTCATTATGGATGATTACACCGAATTACTTGGTCAAGATTGATAATTTTCTAGAGCCAGCATACCTTCATCACTACTGGCTCTTTTGTCTATTTTTTCCGCTACCTTGACATCAAAACGCTATCTACAACCTACCCAAAAGCAGGACTTGATACTCAACTATGCTGTATCTTCCGCCCTTGATATGTTCCTACATACAGCAAAAATCCTGTTTTACAGTCATGTTTAAAAAGCACCACACCCCGCAAATCCTTTGATTTCAAGGGCTTTCAGAGCAAATCTATTTCTCTTTTGACAGTAAGGCTACGGTCTCAACGCTGGATGTATGCGGAAACATATCAACTGCACGGATACTTTTTACCTTGTATCCGTACTGCATGGCAATGAGAATGTCACGACACTGACTCTTCGGATTGCAGGAAACATAAGCAATCGTATTGATACCAGCTCCTGACAGAGTTTTAAACACTTCCGGCGCACAGCCCTTTCTTGCCGGATCAAGAACAGCTTTTGTCACTTTATGTCCCTCAGCCAGAATCAGAGGAAGAATCTTTTCAACCAGACCAACTCTGAAATCGGTATTAGAAATACCGTTGGCAAGAGCATTTTCTATGGCATTATCAATTGCTTCTCTGACACACTCAACTCCAAATACCTTATGACACATTCCAGCCATATAAAGTGAAATTGTCCCTATTCCGCAATATAGGTCCAGAACTGAATCGTCATGTTCCAGGCAGAGCAGATCTACTGCGGTTCTGTATAGTTTGGCCGTCTGCTCGGTATTTATCTGCAGGAAAGAATACGGATTAACCTTAAATTTAAGATTCAGAAGTTCTACGTTAATGGTATTATCACCCGTAAGTACACTCATGGTATCGCCGAGAATTCTGTTTCCTTCTTCTTGATTTACAGAAAGAAGAACGTTATTTATTCCAAGTGAATTCAATTTATCCGTAAGGAGATCAATTCCCGGAAATCTACAGTAGACAACAAGAACCGCAATTTTTTCTCCTTTGTCAGAACCACGTAAAAACAGATATCGGAGAGTTCTTTCAGAAGAGGTTGTAAGATTTCTGAATTCTGCGGAATTAAGGGTATCACGGATTCCGTTTCTTGCAGCATTAATCCATTCAGGCTCAAGTCTGCAGCATCTTATGTCAATGATAGCATGTGACTGTCGGCGATAAAGCCCCACCTTATATTCATCACCGGATTTTTCAACTGCATAAACAGCCTTGTTTCTGTACTCGAACGGAAACTCCATACCGATAAATCCTTTATAAAGTGATTCATCGTAGTTCTTTCCCATGGTATTTGCGTAAAGCTCAAGAAGCTTGCTTTCCTTGAGAGCAGTTTCTGTCCTGTACTCAAGATCGGTATATGAGCAGGAACCGCATTGATTCTGACAGAAAGGCTGAATTCTCGGAATCTTCGAACTGACAATTCGCATGATCTTTCCCTGAGCATATTTTTCCTTTATTCCGTAGAGAGTCACCTCGACATCATCTCCGGGATACCCGCCTTTAATGAATATCTTAATACCATTCGGGCCAAAGGCAATTCCTTCACCGTCTTCGGTAAGGTCCACTACCTGAACACGTAAAACATCACTCATACATTACTCCGACAAATCATCAGACTCGAAGAAGTCTGAATCCGAAATGCTCACAGACATTGTCGCACATCATATATAATTACCTTTTCGGTGACAATTATATATAATGATTCCGTCATGCAGTAACGGCTTTTTCAACAACATTCAAAATGCCGACTGCAATCCGTATCAAACATTTATCGCAAACCGAAATACTCATTGTAGTTCAGGAAAGCACATGAAAACAGTAAACGTCGTGGCAGCAGTAATCATAAAGGATCATAAAATTTTTGCAACCCAAAGAAGCTATGGTGAATTCAGCGGAGGCTGGGAATTTCCCGGTGGAAAAATTGAACCGGGCGAACATCCTGAAGAAGCACTGAAGCGTGAAATCAGAGAAGAACTGGATGCAGAGATTAACATAAAGAGCCTTCTTGATACCGTGGAGTATGATTACCCAACCTTTCATCTGTCCATGAAAACATATCTCTGTACGCTTGCGGGAAGTCATATAAAGCTGCTTGAGCACAGTGATGCCAGATGGCTGGAAACCAAAGAGCTGGATTCTGTTTCCTGGCTCCCCGCAGATCTCAGTCTGATAGACAGAATCAGAACGGAATCCATCTGAGCCGGATAACGGGATTTCGTAATCAGAACCGTTTTGTCCGGATAATCGCACCGGGCACCAAAAATAAAGGGAACCTTAAGGTTCCCTTTACTGGACAGTTAAATCCGGTTTCTATTTAAGATTAAGAAGCTCAATTACCTTTGCCTTCTTATCGTTAAAATCAGTAATTCCTAAACTGTCAGCCTTACTCTTCCAGAAGGTGGCCTTGCTGTTATCCTTGTCTACGCCAATACCCTTGGAATACATAGTGGAAATTGCAACAACAGCCAACGGATAGTCATTGTAGGCCGCCTGTTCAACCCAATAGAAAGCCTTACTCATATCCCTAGGTTCGCCTCTGCCGTTAGCAACCATCACACCGATATTGAACTGTGCGGCAGCCACATCAACGTCAGCTGCTTCTTTATACCACTGGTACGCCTTGCTGTAATCCTGCTTAACACCGAGCCCCTTTTCATATGCATATGCAAGAGAGTTCTTAGCGTCGGCACTGTCATGTTCTTCGATGGCTTTTTTGAGCCATTCAATACCTTTCTCACGAACATCTGGTGAGTCACCGGTCTTTATGTACAGTTCGCCGAGCTTTGACTGAGCCTTGATATGATCGTGTTCAGCCGCAAGCTTGTAAAGTGTAATGGCCTTTACGTTATCCTTAGGAACGCCAAGCCCCTGATCGTACATTGTTGCCTGAATATACTGAGCTTCAAGCATGTTTGCACCGGCAGCCTTACTGATGTAGTGGAATGCCAAATCAAAATTCTTCTCAATGCCTGCTGACGGTTCACCGTTAAGATAGATCTTGCCAAGCTCAAACTGGGCAAGATGATTATCATTGTCAGCAGCCTTCCTAAGATTTTCCACGCCCTGTGCAGGATTTCTTAAAATGCCGTTACCCTGAATACGCATCATACCAATGTAGTACTCACATTCAGGATTTCCCTGAAGCATACCCTTTTCAAACCAGGATAGCGCATTCTGATAATCCCCCTTTTCGTACAGGAGAGTACCGTAAAGAGCCTGTCCCGGAGCATAATCCGTAAACGCAACCTTTCTCGCAAGATTGTAACCTTCCTGCTGCTGGGAAGGATCCTTCTGGTTCAGGAGCCACTTGGCATATTCATACATGCTCTTAGGGTCTTCCTTTTCAGCGCCGATCTGGAATTCTCTTACCTCGTGATACTTGTCTAGATAACGGAGTGCTCTCTCCTCTTTCCATACCGCAGCCTTGTCGAAGTATTTATAACCTTCGTCAAACTTACCCTGATTGATTAAAAACAGCCCCCATTCATATTCGGCATCAGTTCTTTCGGCATCAGCTGCCATGTGAAGATACCCCAGAGATTCATCCAGAGACATAATGTCAGGATTCGTATCTCCGAGTTTGTATAACGCAAACATTGCGTTATCATCCTGTTTTGACTCCACCAGCTTTACCCAGATTTCCTTTGCCTCTTCGGGCCTGCCTTCCTTTAAAGCTTTAACACCTTCTTCGTACGTCTTTGAAAAACATCCTGTAAGAACTAAAGAAGATAAAAGCATTACGGAAGCAAGAGTTTTTATTTTCATCTTACGATCCCATTCCCAAATCGTTTTATAGTAATTATTAATCCGCCGGTCTTTAATCATCCTTAATCAGGAGACACCGAGAGCAATATCCCTGCGGCAGATATCAGCTAATTTATAATAAGACATGTTAATGTAATAGGCTTTAACATGAAAGCCCATGCACCATATTTTGCTACAGCCTCGACATTGTTAAATCCAAACAGGCCGAAAAACAGGCTAAATGAATAAAATATAAACAGTTTTCACCATTTAAGGAGGCGGTGCCGGCGTGCCTCTGCCTTTCTGCGAACAAGACAGACTATGAACATATGTCAGGTAAAACCGCCTGCAGCAGCGGTCCGTATCAGATTATTCTTCGCACGCATTTACATTATACATTTTTTTAACATTATGTTAAATTATTAAACGTTTTTAATGATGAAACGGCAGCAAACGGTACTAATCTTCCTTTGTTAAAAGCACCGTATAATTGTGCGCATAAGATATGCCGAATAAGGTAAAGTACCTGCAGGAGACAGCAAATTTAAACAAGCGGGCCTGATTTTGTGTTAAACTGTTTCAAATACTGAAAAGGAGTGCAGGGAAGCTCCCCCGCAGCCGCGTTTAAACTGAACGGGGTTTAATCAGGAGCAGAAAACACGAGAGAGTGTCGTCATGTCAGAAGAAATTAAGTCAGTAATCATATACAGCCGAATCAATGATGAATCTGTAGTATTTACCCTGATAGAAATCGTTAATTTTCTTGTTGACCAGAAAATAAACGTCATTCTCGAAAAGTCAACCAATGCCAGACTGGGACTGGATCTGCCAACTCTGAGCTTTAATGAAATGACAGGAACAGCCGACCTCATGATTATAGTCGGTGGAGACGGATCAATGATCAGTGCGGGAAGAAAAATCACCGATGTGGGTATTCCCGTGCTCGGCATAAACCGCGGACATCTCGGATTCCTTACCGATCTGTCACCGAAAAACATCAGAAGAGCGCTGTACAGCATTCTCAAGGGAGAATATGTCCTGGAGGAAAGGTTCCTTCTTTCCACTACCATAAAAGGACCAAAATGCCAGCAGGCACTGGCACTCAACGAGGCCGTAATACATGGCGTAAAGACGGCCCACATGATTGATTTTTCAATTTTTGTCAACAACAAGTTCATGTACTCGCAGAAAGCCGACGGCCTCATTGTAAGCACCCCTACCGGTTCAACCGCCTACAATCTTTCAGCCGGAGGTCCGATAATCGAACCATCCCTCAATGTTGTGTCTCTCGTTCCGATGTTCCCTCATTCGATGAATCTTCGTCCCTGCATTCTGAGCGGAGACAGTTCCATTAAGGTAAGCTTCAGGAACAGACTTACTCCGGAAAAAATTACCGTAAGCTGTGACGGTCAGATCATCATGAACGCCGATGACCGCTGCGAAATATGCATTGAAAAACATAAAGTCCCTATCAGAATCTGTCACCCTCATACCTATGATTACTTCAAGGTTCTGAGATCAAAGCTCGGCTTCGGCACAAAGCTTGTCGACTAGCCGCCTGCATCAAAATTTCAGGTTTGACAGTCCGTCTCCCGCAATTACGACAACCTACTGCGTAATTCACATTATGCATTACGGCTGCTTCTGCTTAAAAAATATACGAATAATATTTATTTTTACTCAACATGCAATCTGCGCGCGAATTAATAGTATAATTTCCAAACAGTAGATGCCCGAATCAGTCCTTTATTAATACCCAAGGACGCAAGGAGAACAAATGCTTGAATCCCTAACAATTGAAAACTACGCCGTCGTGAAGAAAGCGACGTTAAACCTTCACAAGGGAATGAGTGCCATCACCGGTGAAACCGGTGCAGGTAAATCAATATCCGTGGATGCCCTGGAACTGGTAATGGGAGGCAGAGCCGACTCAAAGTCGGTGCGCAGCGGTTCCGGCGCCACAAGCATATGTGCAACCTTTGATCTGTCTGATTCACCCAGAGCTCTCGGGCTGCTCAGGGATTACGATCTCCTCTCCGATGACAACGAACTGTGCATCGTAAGAAGAACAGTCTCAAAGGACGGCCGTTCAAGGGCATTCGTAAATGACAGAAGCGTAAACACCACTGTTCTGAGAGAACTTTCATCAAGACTTCTCAACATTCACGGTCAGCATGACGGTCAGCTTCTTTTAAAAAGCGAACACCAGATTGAGTATCTTGACGCATTTGCCGGTCTGGGAAATCTCTTAAGTGAAGTGGAATCTTTATTCTACACATATTCCAGAGGAAAAGACGAAGTAACAAGACTCGGGAATCTCCAGAAGGATATGGTTGCGGAGTACAAACTAACCCTCTACCAGATTGCGGAACTGAACAGACTTGCCCCAAAGGAACACGAATTTGAGGAACTTTCGGAAGAATACGACAGACTCAGCAACGTACAGACCCTACTGCAGAACAGCATAAACGTACACGGTCAGCTTGCCGACGATGACGGAGGTATCCTGACATCCGTAAATACACTTCTCGGGGGAATGAACTCTCTAGTAAAAATTGATAAGAGTCTGACACCGATACTTCAGAGTATTGAAAGCGCCAGAATCCAGCTTGAGGACGCAGCCGGAGAAATCAGCCGCTACAGTTCAACTCTGGAATCGGATCCTGAAAGACTTAACTTCATTAATGAAAGAATGGCTCTTTACAACGACATGTCTCATAAATATGCCGTCACTCCAGATAAACTGCACAATGTTCTGAACGAACTTCAGAATAAAACCCGGGAATTTTCCTCCATAAAAGACGAAATTGAAGCAAGAACCGCCGATGTAATGGCCGCCAAGAAGGCGTTTATGGAAAAAGCTGAGGAACTCAGCCGCAGAAGAAAGGAAATGTCCGTGGAATTTGCAAAACGGATAACCGACATGCTCCATGAACTTTCCATGCCTAATGCCATGTTTGAAATTGAATTTACCGAAGTTCCGCCGCATCACAACGGCATAGACAGCGTATGCTTTAAGTTTAATGCCAATGCCGGCATGACACCGGATCTTATATCAAAGACCGCATCCGGAGGTGAAATCAGCCGTATTGCCCTTGCAATACTTGTTCTTACCGCAAACAGAATATCGGCTCCTACTCTTATATTCGATGAAATTGATACGGGGATCAGCGGTTTTACGGCAGCCAATACCGGCAGACTGCTGCGCAGACTGGCAAAAACTTCTCAGGTTATTACCGTAACCCACCTGCCACAGGTGGCGGCCTCCGCACATAATCAGTATGAGGTTCTTAAAAAAGATATTGATAATGAAACGGTGACATCCATAACTGAACTGGATGCCGACGGCAGGGAAAAGGAAATTGCAAGACTTCTCGGTGGCCCCGTAATATCTGAATCAGCTCTTGCAAACGCCAGAGAACTTCTGGCAACTCAGTCTGCGGAATAATGAATTAACCACGGTCAGGGGCTCTCGCGGAGCCCCTTTTTACCGACCGCCAGTACGGTCATCTAACCATTCTGACCTCTGCAGTCCTGATATCACGGCAATCCGGCACCAGCCATAATGCTCCTGCAGGCATATAGAACGTTTAGTATTTCTAAATCTGCTCAGTTCTGAGCCACAACCACATGGAATAAATCACTGTTTTCACTGACTTGACGGCACTTTTCTGCTTATATCTTAATCATCTGCACGAATCTGCCGATAAAGACTGAATCACGGAATCCAGTAATGGTACTTCCGGCATCTTACGTAAAAGTTTATAAAACCTTTAATTTAAACGTCTCACGACACATTAAATTTTGCATCCGATTTATTTAGCGTGCGTTTTAACACAAAATCTACGTAGAAAACTTCTATTTTTTATAGTAAAAACAGGTGTTATTTGTCACGTTTTTTAATGTTTTTATGTAATTTAATTACATGTTAAACGAATGTTAAACAAAATTTTTTGTTTACAATCATACTTTTAACGTATTTTGTTTCATTTTTTTGGCTTTTACCATAGTTCTGACAACGTTTTCAATAGTATGAAAATATTTTCATGTAATTTTTTTAGTTTTTTTTAAAAAAAGACTTGTATAAAAAAATGAGTCTAACTATCATGTGCAACGTGAACAGGGAATACTACAGTTCACGTTATCAATAATAATCATTAACATTTTAAGGAAAAAATTAAATGAGATATTTTATAAAGAAAGTAAACAATGCCGCTCTGGCTCCTGTAACCCGTGATTATAATTTCAGCTACGTTAAGCAGAATTTCTAATCAGCAACTTTTTTTTATTAACTAAAGACTGAAATTAAATAATCCACACAATTCGTTTAATTCAGTTTGCTCAAAAATTTAAACTACTCAAAACATAATTTTTAAGCATTTATATTTAACAAGGAAGTTTAACATGAAGTATTTCATCAAGAAGTCAGATTACCAGTCAATTGCACCGGTAACCCGTGAATACCACTTCAGCTACGTTAAGTAAGCGAAGTATTTAAAACCAATAACGGATAAATCCGTAATCGAAAAAATAATAACAGTTGCAGAAATAAGCCGACATAAAAGATCGGTTCTCTACGGGAAGAGATAAATAAACATAAAAATAATAAAAATCTGCAATCAGTATCATTAACACAGAGGATAAAACTATGACAGAATTCAATATCCGGTAAGCCTTTACCGTCCAATGCCGATTTGGATACAGCTCACCGTCAGGTCTCGCAGAAGCGAAAAACAGACTGACAGGTCAGAGTATCGGTAACTGCAGTTTCTGCATTACTTATTTACCCTAAGCTTATTATCCTTCGTCGCATACCAGCATACGATCAGAAACATCACCAGCTTTTTAATATTTCCTTCCTGGTAATGATGTCCGGCCTCCTTACTTCCGGAATTTGATCGTTTAAGTCCTCAAACCATTGTTATGCGGTGCTTGATATATTTTTATGGTGAAGTGTCCCTGATTCCGGCTTCGTCCTCAAAGCTGTCGGAATCAGGGAGGTAGTCAGAGTTTCATAAACCAAAGAATAATGCAATGTAAATCATTTAAGGATCTGAAAGGATTGCGTTATTCGGAGAGGATACAAAGATGATATTACCGGAAAACAACAAACTCAGAAGACCGGAGATTCCGCTTCCAAAGCACACTCCGAACGGTACGAGTTTGCCTAACATTTAACGTATAACTTACGCGTGGATGTTTTGTTTTCGAGAAACATCTTACCCGATAAACTTATTTTATTCTATTCTAAATTAGCGTTTTCTAAAACTCAGCCTTTTAGCTTGTGGCTGAGTTTTATTTTTTCCGCTTATACAGCCTTAATCCTGCATCTGTCGTAATCTCCGCCGACCGGCACTCCCAAGAGGAAGCATCTGACCGGACGTTCATGACTTTCATTTTATTTCACGCTGTTCAGAATCCTGCAAAAATAGGAACCGTCATTAGAATTAACATAGCCACAGTCTGTATAAATACCCTAGACCGTGTTACCGCCAAATGGCGGTCCTGTGCTGGGAATCCCTACCATCTTCGAACTGAATACGGACATGTGTCCTTCACGGACTGATTCTCATATAGGGACGCAAAGTTGCCTTTCTCTAATTTATTCTACTGATAATCATTGCGTTTATTCTGATTCAGATAAAGACCTGGTTCTTACAACATCTCCATAAATAATTAAATTTAATTTTTTACGGAAAGATGCCGGAGGAAGGAACGGATTCATAGCAGTACCATGTAACACAACCGGAGTGTTACGCGAAAAATGAACAAAACTGCAGGTGAAGATTTGATATAAACCCCTTCTCAGAAGGGGCTTATATCACTTAAAAATGAAATCAGGTCGTACTGTCGTTCAGACGATGTCCGGCCTCAATGGCGTCAATGCGGTTCTTTTCCTTGGCAATCATGCTCCTGGTCTGAGCATCATGGAATCCGAACCCAAGTCCAATCTGGGAAAAAATAAGACGCTCTCTCTCGGAAATGTCACCGTCGACATGCATCATACGGATAAGTTTCAGCATCAGAAGTTTAATCTCATCAGGATCTTCCTTCTGGTACTTTTCCTTGAAATGTTCTATATCCTCATAAGGAGCATACTTTACAGAGGCTCCCGCTTCAAAGGCTTTTATGTACTGTTCATCTGCCGGCATACCGACGGAATCAAGCATTCTCAGGAGAAGCTCGTGCTTTTCCTCATCAAGCTCACCGAAGCTGCCGATAATATAGCCGAGAAGTGACATCAGCAGAAGATCCGCCTCACGATTGATGTATTTTTTTACGCTCTCGGATTTCATGTCCGGAAAGAGACTGTCAGCCTTGGCATTTCCTGCGGTTCTTCTGTCCTGTCTGGTTCCGGATTTTGTCTTTTTCCGGGCAGAAACCTGATACCTGCCGCCGGCGTAATACTTTAACGAATAATTAATATCTTCAGCAGGAAGACGAAGAACCTCGCCAAAATGTTCAATAAGCTCAAGGGTCTTATCATTGATGCTCTGTGCGGCATAGACTACAGTAACAAGAGTATTGAGAAGGTCCCTGCGTCTGAAAAGTTCATCAGGAACAAGGGAGCCTATTTGTTTCAGCAGGTCATCCGCATCCACGGAATCACTTATACCATTGTTATAATGAGCCGTAAGAACCTTTATTCTGGCGGAATCAAGAAGTCTTACACCATGAAGAAACGCCTTTTTGCAGAGAGGACTGCCTCCGTTCAGAAATGACGCATATCCGTATAGTTCAGCCACACGTGCGGCAAGCTCCTTCTCCTCAGTCTGTCTTGCTCTGGCATATGCAGAGAACACCTGACTCTCGCTCTTCTGCAGAGAGTTTGCACTGATAAATGCCCTGACAATCCCGATAACGGAAACATCCTTTACCCCGGGAGGCATGACACCGACAATGAACTTACGGCATTTTTCATTATCCCACAGAGAAAAAAGATAACTGCATACGTGAACCGGAATGGTACATAAAGCCTTACCTATGTTTATCACTCCAAGAATTATGTAGAGATTATTTCTTCTGTTAAAGAATACAAAGAAATATACGATAATCAGAAGAATAATGAGAACCCAGAGCAGGATTGGGATTATGGCACCTTCTCTGTCAAAAAAATAAATCGTATCCTCAAATATTCCGGAATACCACAGGATTATGAAAGGAAGAATAAGCAGGAAACACAGACATGCCGGCACAAAAAGAAGATAAAGATTATAGACGACACTGCTTATCACCAGTGTCTTCGCGGTATGGTGTATATGTGCGTCATCATAAAACGGAACTTCCGTAAAAGTCTCAGAAGTATGACGAGTTTTGTTTGACATAAGGACAATCCCACAATAAAAAATTTATTTATCCCTGTCACACACGCTCTGCTCCATGGAGTATTTTTCGGCCGAGTTTCCTTTATTATCGAGTCTGTGCTTATCTGCTATTCTTATATTTATATTTTTGTTCTTATTAAGCTTTTTGTTCGGCCGCCCTGTCGTCTTTAACATCAGGGGAACTCAAATGACATTAATATCATTTTACTTTATATTGGCAAATAATCAATTTAAGAACGGATCAATTCTAAAAATTAATCACTTTTAATACAATTATATAACTGATAATTAACATTATGTTTATACTGTATTTACAT
This sequence comes from uncultured Ruminobacter sp., assembly GCA_902764345.1. GTDB lineage: Bacteria > Pseudomonadota > Gammaproteobacteria > Enterobacterales > Succinivibrionaceae > Ruminobacter. Next base: position 12,092 of record CACWVT010000037.1, on the reverse strand, counting down.
ATACGGTTAAAATTACGCCATGCCTCATAAAAAACCTGCCGTAACCGAATTTTTCCTCTGTTTTAATAAATCAGACACATGGATAACGTCTGCCAAAAGATATCGGAAGATAAAGGGGCGAAAATGTAAGTTTTCGCCCCTTTATGCAATTAACAGACAAATCAACAACTGTAGCGTTCAGCGGATTACTATGCCGTTTTAACGATAAAAATCCGAAGACAGCTGTTTCAGCTGAGGCTTTCTACCAAACCTGCCTCCGGTCTGATCATACAGTATTGACTGAACAGCCTCCTCCTTCAGTTCAAGAAGCTCCGCTATTCTAAGGATTCTGTCATATTCAGCCCTGCTTACTTCTCCATCCGCATAAGCCATCTTAATAAGAAGTGAAAGCAGCTCACGGTACTTAATCAGCTGATTCCCGTATTTTTTACGAAACAGCTGAATGTCCTGCCGAGGATTATATTTAGGGGAAGTTCCTCTGTGGAAGCGTTTAACGTATTCATCTTCCTTGTTTTGAGCAATCTTTTCCTGCATATCCTCGATCATACTGATAAAAAGATCGTATTCCTCGTTGGAGACATTACGATCGGCGGAGGCCACATAGCCCATGAGCGTCAGTGCAAAGGTTTCAACAGTGCCGTACTCAAGCTCGTAATCAGCTTTTTTCTTTTCTTCCTGAGTCATGTCGTTAATGCCGTAACGTACTCCGTACTGACCGTTGGTCCTCGTATTCAGAATACGGTTCAGTTCCTTATCATTAACTTCAACCCTTTCGCTCATTTCCCTAATGAACTTAAACTTATCAACGTGAATATTGTTATCAATAAAACTGAGGGCAACAAGCATGTCTATGAACTTAAGTCTCTGTTCATGATCCTCAGAGGTCTTCATGACATACATGTTGATGTCATTCTGCAGGTTATAATTATTGCCGAGACCTTCATAAAAACGTTGCACGTAGATGGCAGACTTACTTTTGTTACCGCTGGCAACAATGCTGTTCAGTTGCTTTACACAGTCTGAATCCACGCCGCCTCCGAGAGCCACCATATATCCAGCTATTCTGTAGCTGAGATTATCAGGTTCGTTTTCATACACCATGTGCAGATACCTGCTGTCACGCTCATCTCCGGATATCTGATTTTCGTATCGCCACATTCTGTCATGAAAATCTTCTTTTATCTGCCTCAGATCTGCCCTTGCGCCTTCAACGCCATATGTCATAATCATATACAGATGAGCAAGCCCGATGGAAATCGGAATAATGAGAATAAAAAAGAGGAACAGGTAATGGCTTATGAAAAATGCCGATACGACGATAACACTCGAAAGCAGTGAAACTACCACAGACATAAATGTTCTTATCACCTGATTATCGTAAATATATCTGAAAATAGACAGGGAGAACATCCAGAGTCGTACCAGCGGGAGCCAGAACATCTGATGAAAAACGGTATTTTTTTTGGAAGATTTACGATTCATCTTACATCCTAAACCGGGAATCTGAACAAAATAAAATCTCAGTCACTTTATAGATTTTATCATTATCACAAGGGAAATTACATGTTTATCGGAAATCTGCAATCGTAAATTGTACACTGCCGGCAATCTGGCATACATGAAAAACCAAAGGGCCGGCATTTAGCCGGCCCTTTGCACTAAGACTGTTAACGCAGACTTGACAGTTTTATCTGTTCAGCCTGAGCTTTTGCTTCAGCGGCCTTCTTTCTGGCCTCGTCAGCCTTCTTCTTTGCTTCAGCCGCCCTTCTCTTGGCTTCATCAGCCTTCGCCTTGGCCTCTTCGGCCTCAGCCTTTATGCGTTCAAGCCTTTGCTGTTCCTCTTTAAGTTTTGCGGCGACTTCCTCACGTTCCTGCTGTCTCATTGTTCTTTCAATGTCAGGAACATTCTCATCGTCAGCATAGCTGCCGGAAGTAAAGTCAACGTCAGGACTCTGTGTGACGGCATCTGCTTCGTTATTCTCTTCCGGTGCAGCGGCTTCATCAGCTGAATCGGCCTTCAGATTATCATCGTGAAGAGGCTTGTCAAAACTGAAGAAGGAATCATTTCTTGATCTTTCAGCATCTGATTCGGCTGAAGAAACACTTTCTGCCGCAGATGTTCTTCCATCAGTTCTGCCCTTGGTCAACATGGCCACAAGATTGGTGAAGATTACATCCTTGTCACGAAGATTTCCGGAAATACGGGACTTGTTACCGGAAATATAGAATTCACCGTAAGTATCACCGTTCTTAAGAAGAATGGTGTTTCTTGGAGAAAGCTGCTGATAGATGATAATCTCATTTTCATCAGCCACGAAAGGATTCACTCTCATTGAGCTTGACTGGTAGCTGTCGAGTTCAAGATACTCAATCATTTCACCGATTGAAATGGTTGAAACGTCGTTCTCATACTTTCTTGGTCTCTGATGCTTATCAATGAAAATCAGAGGCACTCTGGTAATACCAAGCTGTCCGTAAAGATCATACTCTCTCTTTGACAGTGTCACCGGAGCGCGGTGATTACCAACGATTACAAGAATACCATCCCTGAAATAGTTCATCTTTTCAAGTTCAGCCACGAATTCACCGATTGCCTCATCTGTAAATTTTGTTACCGTAGCGAAATCATATTCAACCTTCGTTGGATCAAGACGCTTTTCGACAGGAACAACGTAAGGAGCAGCACCTGATGAAGTCAGGATTTCAACAAAGAACTTATCCTTGCTGTACTTGTTGTTTGACCAGAAACGAATGTTCTTGGCGGCTTCCTGAAGCAGAACCTTGTCATCCAGGGCGCCGTGATCATAACGAGGAGCCGTGTCCGGATAGTTCGGATGCATATAGTCAAACAGATGTTCAAAGCCTGCCTTATCGAACTGGGTTCTTTCGGCCTCGGTTGGCTTTGATGAGTACATTACGATAGTCTTGTAACCGGCCTTTCTGAAATCACGGGCGATGGTTGATCTGTAAAGACGGGGATCGGCAACGTTTGAACCGTTGTGCAGGAAAGGACGCATGGTAAGGAACGCATAGTTTGCCACGTCTGAATCATACCCGGATGAATATGAGTTTTTGAACCAGATATTGTTTGAGGCGATACGGTCAAGATTCGGAGTCAGATCGAGCTTTTCCTCATAAAGCTTGCTGGAGAAGCTTGAAAGAGATTCAACAACGAGAACAACAACGTTGTTCTTGTGACCGAGACCCTTGCGCTGGGTGATGATTTCATTGGTAGATGATGCGCTCAGACGGCTGAAATCAAGATTTTCGATACCTCTGTTCACGTCCACCATGTTATAGAACTTGTTGTTGAACACACTGTCCGTTCCGATGTTTACGAAATATACACCGACAGACAGGGCTATGAATACAATAAATGAGAAGAACTTCAGCCAGCCGAATTTCAGTCTGTTGTTGGTGAAAATGAACACCAGCATGCAGATAACTGTGGTAGCGACGGCACAGGTGAGAACACCCTGACCGGTAGACATGTAGTGGTTAATAGCATTAGGTACTTCACGAAGATTCTGGTAGCCGAAAGTATCAATGCCGATTCTGGAGAAAATCAGACGATCAGACTTTTCGGTATTCATGATGTAGTCGAGGAACATCAGAAAACCGGATACGACCGCAACTGAAGAAAGGGTAATCTTAAGGAATCGGTGCTGAACAAAGATTGCAGTGGCAAACAGCAGCACGATGGCAACGTCAAACGGGAAGTCCTGCTTAACGATGTGCAGATACCCCATGAACTCACTGCGGTATACAATGCCCACATTATTACGGAACACGCAGTAACGGACGAGCATCATCAGAACAAGGAGAAGCAGTGAGAAGCAGGCATACTTATGATTGATAATCATGCGGAAGAAGAAGCATACGAATCTTGCAACCATTACGCCGCTGATTATCAGCATGAGATTTGAATTGTGGAAAACGTAGGCTCTCATAATCTCATTGAGGGCAAAAAGACATACAAATTCCACTATGGCAAGGAAAATAATGAATGATACGTAGTCAGGGATACGGACGCGACGGTAATTATGTTCAAACGAAGCCAGAACAATCTGCCATACCAGAGAGCACAGACATACGAGGCCGGCGAAGAAGAACAGCTGCCATTTGTTGAACGTATCGACAGAGGTATATTCAATAAAGTTGCCTGAAAGAAGATAAGGCTTCTCGTGAACCGCATCGAAATCATTCTTCTTTACATTGAAGCACAGATCTTCAGTACCTGCATCAAGAGGAGTAAGGCCATTATAGGTAAAGCGTTCGGTGATGAGTTCATGAGTACCGCTTCTGCCTGAAATGGTAAAATTCTTGAAACATATCTCAGTATCATGTGAATCATCAATTTCAAACTTTATCTGTTCGAGACGATTGGTATTCTTAAGAGGGATTACGACCTTTTCGAAATCATCGGTGCTGGAAATGAGATACGGAGAACTGAACCTCTCGTTGAACTCCGTTCTGCCGTCACCCAGTGAATATACTCTGGTGTCAGTGGAATACTTTGCCCTAACCTCATATGAAAACTCAACCGGATCGGTAAATCCCAGACCAAGCAGATTCATTACCACGGTAAGGACTGCAGATATCAAACAAATAACAATCGTACGCAGGAACGCCATAATTCAAAATCCATTTATCATATATGATCAGTACACCGAAGCGCATCCTATATCGTCACGCACGTGTATGTAATCAGCCAACGTTGATACTTTCTTATTATCATCTGTTGTCAGACCGTATTCCCGAGGCATCCCGACGGTTCATCGTGTTCCGCAACAAACCCGGAGTCCAGGGTAAAAGGAAGAAAAGCCTCCCATCATCACGTAAAACCGGAGCTGCAGCCCCGGCATTCCCCGATCTCCCTCTGTCTGTAACGGACACACTCCGCATCCCTGACGGACATGCATCTCTTTTTATTATTGGAGACGGACACTGGAATCAGTCATATCCAACATTTTCCGCGAAAATGTATTTTTCTGTCCGGTCACATCATTGAAACTGCGACAGATACAAGCTTTCAGCAGGAAAAACGAATTAATTCAGTATCTAATTTATCAGAATTTTTCAGATAATAAACGACAAGTGAGTAAAACTGTCATTTTAAGACGACACGATCATGTTTTTTTGAACTGTTTGGCGAGTTTTTAATCTTTTATTTACACTTATTTAACATTTTCTTTTCCATAATTTACAAAGACTGTAATTTTTTTAAACAAGTAGGTCTCATGCTTCATAACGTTTTACAAAACCGATTTTTCTCATGCCGGAAACTTTATTGGACCTAAGCAGAATCAGTTGAGGCAGAGCATCTCCGGGGTGATGTTAAACGCCCCTTCAGACAAACCGGAAATCGGTGGCAGACAGTTTAAAAATGTCGGTTTCATTCAGATTCCGTAAGTATTTTGCGGCAAATAGGCGGCTTCTGATTGATATAAGGACATTTACCACATAAAATACCTCTGTCTTATGGTAAACATTATCTTTTAAAACATTGTTTACCTGCACAGGAAAATTTAAACAAATACTCACCGAGGTTACAATGAGCGGCCCAAAAACAAGGCGTGTACAGCTAACCGCAGAACAGATTGAGGAAATGCGCAGAAGACGCGAACGGGAGCTTTTGCGTGAAAGAAGAATCATTGAGTTCGGCAGAAAACGCAATGACTTTCTGGAGAATTTGCAGAATTCCCCTTCCGTCAGTAAAATAATGGCCGAGTTACGGAAAAATGCTGAACGCTCCGGCTCATTTACCGTACTTACGGAAAAAGATGTCAGTGAAAGAATCTGCGCCATCAGAAAAGACATCGAAAGTCTGCATCTGAAAATGACTGCGGACGATACTGAAGTTATGCGCGCATATGACTCATTCAGGTCACTTAAAGAAAAACATTACCGTATTCTGGCGGAAATCAGTGAGGAAAAAGAACGCCTTGACAGAGAATACCGTGAAAAGCTCCGCAGGCTTAACGAACTGAAACAGACCGTTTCCAGTCTCAGCGAGGAAATCGGCAGCATACTGCGTGAAAATGAAACACAGCTGCACATGCTTCAGGAAAAAATCAGCCAGTATGACATCAAATCCCCGGAAGCATATACAGGTCTGCACAAGAAGCATGAAAAGAGCAGTTCGGAGTTCAGCGAACTGCTTTCCAAAGCCGGAGCCGCAGGCGATAACGAGAACGAACTCAGACAAGCAGTTGACGGACTTCAGGCTGTCAGAGCAGCCGTCTCCACTTTTTCCCTTTCCTGTGCGGAAACCAGGGATCTCATAGTATCGAATTACGTAAACAGACTGTCTGATGATATTTCCACCCTGTTGCAGAAAATCAGGGAACGTGAGGAAGAAGAACAGGAGAAGGTACGGGCAGAAGCAGCAAGAAAAGCTGCAGAAGCCGAGAAAAAGCGTGCGGAAAAAACCGCTGAACTTCAGAAGCTTTATGATACCGCCAGACGAAAGTTCGCAGAGACTGTCTCCTCACGTAACGTTCCGGAAAAACAGGCGGAAAAGCTGAATAATCTTCAGGAGCTGTGGGCTGAGGCCACTGAGGCTCACGCAGGTGATCCGGATTATCTCAGAAGCTTCTTCTCAATAAGCATTGAACCAAAAATCAAAAGAATCAGTGCCGATATTGCAGAATGGAACAGTCTTCTTAATGAATATAACGACAGACTCCTTACCTATGAAACTCTGTGTCAGCAGTTAGGAGCCGTTCCTGCCAGATTCGCACTCACCGAATCAAGTCTCGTTCACATGGATTCAGCCATTGCCGACCTCAGGGAGGCTATCGATTTGCGTGAGCAGGAACTCTACATCAGAAAGAGCATTGACGAAATCATGCAGGAAATGGGACATGAGGTTCTCGGTTACGGAAAATCCGACTATTCCGGAGCAGATCACAGAGCCCTGTACCGTTTTGCCGACAATACCGCAATTGGCGTAACAATTGATGAAGACAATAACGTCTGCATGGAACTCGGCGGACTTGACACCACTGACAGAGAACCTGACGAAAGAGAAGCCATGATGCTCGAAGAGGACATGAAAAACTTCTGCAGTGACTATCGCATGATAAAGGAAAAACTCAAGGCCCGAGGCATTGAACTGCTCGAGGGACATGAACTTCCTCCATCCGCAGAATACAGTCAGATTCTTAACCTCACTGACTACGATATCGACGAACGTACAATGGAAGAAATAATGACCTCCGGCCGCCACACTGCGTCGCAGGAGGAAAAAAAGCATCTTACCATTGACAAATAACCTGCAAAATAATTACGAATAACGTATCAACGGCGTAAAAAAATGGCAAAAGTAAAAATATGTCCCCACTGTCATACGGAAAACCCTACTTCGGCAGCAGAATGCTCAGAATGCGGCTGTGACATCATGGACGTTAAATCAACCGTAAGACAGGAATCGGTCACAGGTGACACCGAAAGTCACAGAATACCTGAAGCAGAAAACGAAAAGTTCCCGGCTTCTGAGGCTCAGGCAGACGGTAATGAAGTACCGGAGGCCCCGGCTTCATCAGTTGCCGCCATCGGGAACACCTCTTCTGATAACGGCTCCGCGGCATCGGATGACGGCATGGAGTACGTAAAAATATGTCCGAAATGCGGGCACCGCAACAGAGGTGTCGCCAGAATATGCGTGCACTGTAAGGAAGCAATTAAAACCGTAAAGCCGGAATTTCTGCCGAAAGAAGCTCTGACAAACACGGTTTCCGACGGAAGGACACAAAACCGTGAGGCCGGGGCTCAGCTGAATACGCCAAGACATGTGGCCAGACTTAAGGACGCCGAAGACCGGACAATCCTTGAAATCACTGACGACACCCCGACACTGGTGATTGGCCGCGAGCATACACTTTCAGGTTATCTAAGGAACTGCCATTATACCAGCCGCAGACATGCGGAAATTACCGTAGTCGGCAGCCGTATTGCGATAAGGGATCTTGACAGTTCCAACGGCACCATGGTTAACGACGGCAGGATCGAGGCAGGCCGACAGCGTCTTCTGGAATCCGGTGACAGGGTTTCACTCGGAGGTCGCTGGAACACCGACGGTGCCGGTTCATTTACCGTAGAGTATGACCGATGAATGTCGCCAGACTTCTTTATCCCGTAAAGGTTCTGGGCCCCGGAAACCGTATGGGCATCTGGTTCGCCGGCTGCACACACGGCTGTCACGGCTGCAGCAATCCCGAACTGTGGAAGAGAAAGCCTGAATACGAAACTGGCTGTGACACGATCATGAAAATGATTAAGAGCGTGGCCGTGACCGGGAAAATTGACGGTTTTACGCTGACGGGAGGCGAACCCTTCCAGCAGCAGGAGGCTCTTCGGGAACTGCTCCCGCATCTTGCGGACATTTCCGACGACATACTTGTCTATACGGGATTTGAATATGATGAGGATTTCAGGAGAGAGAACGCTGACATTCTGAGTTACGTCACCGTGCTCATTGACGGCAGGTACATACGTGAACGCAACCGTAACTGCTTTCTCAGGGGCTCAGACAATCAGAGAATCACCATTCTTCAGGACAGACACCGGGAACGGTATCTCAAATACATTAGGGAAGGACATAATCAGGTTCAGAATTTCAGAACCGGAAACGGTTTCATATCTGTAGGCATTCACGGTGCCGACTATGAAACAGAGCTTAAAAAACGTCTTTTGGAAAAGGGACTTACAGGACAGGACAATGGACAATCTTGAAAAACTGCCCAGGTGGCATAATGAACTCAGTATCTTTAACAGAATCAAGCCTCAGATAATCATTGAAGGCAACATAATGGACAGGTACGTATATCCTGAGGACAATGACTATCAGGATAAGGGTGCCATCGTAAACCTCCGTGACTATCTTTACGCATTCTTTAAGAATCTGGGATACAGACACGTGGTTTTCTACGACCACATCACGGGATTCTATAATGACTGTGCTACCGACAATCCTAACGCCGTCAGTGAATTTGCCGAACTTGTCAGTGCCGATGCTGAAAACGGCAGAATTCCCGCCCTCTTCAGCGGCAGAGGCGCCAGAGCCACTCAGTACATCGATTTGGCACTGGGTCAGCAGGCTGAGCCGACTGCAGTCATCATGGACTTTGCATCCAGATACATTGTGGCTCCGAATCAGATACAGCCTGAAGACGTTGAAAGCTTTACAAGACTGCAGAAAGCTGTAATGAACAGCCGTGAAGTCGTTACCGAAAACGGAACCCATCTGCGAAACACCGTGGTGCTTCTAACCCAGAAGGTCAATGACCTCCCTGCCTGGTTTTATCTGGACAATCCCCTCAGCAAGACCATAAGAATAACACCTCCTACAAGGGAAGAACGTTTCAATTTCATTGATACGCAGTTCAGATCCTTCTTTGACAGGGATATCTATCAGTCAGACATCGTCAGATATCAGGATGAATCCGGTCTGGAGGAGCTGAAAAAAATAAAGGAAAAGTTCACCGGCATTACCGAAGGAATCACGTATACCACACTCAACGATCTGCGCATTCTCTGCAAAAACAGAAAATTCCGCATAAGTGAGCTCAACAGGGTCGTGGATCTCTACCGTTACGGCGTAAAGGATAATCCGTGGGAGAATCTTCATTACGAAGACTTCGATAAAGCGGAAGATGAATTCAGAAAAAGGGTTCAGGGACAGGATTATGCCATTGCCAGAACTCTTGACGTGGTTAAACGTGCGGTTACCGGCATGAACGGTCTGCAGCACTCATCCCACACAAAGCCAAAGGGAGTTCTGTTCTTTGCCGGTCCTACCGGTACAGGTAAAACGGAAACTGCCAAGACCCTTTCACAGAAAATATTCGGAGATGAGAGCCGCTGCATAAGATTTGACATGAGCGAATTCAGCCAGTCTCACAGTGATCAGAGACTTCTGGGTGCCCCTCCGGGATACGTGGGATATGAGACAGGCGGTCAGCTTACCAATGCCGTGAAAAACAATCCTTTCTCAATTCTTCTCTTTGATGAAATTGAAAAGGCTCATCCATCCGTGCTCGACAAATTCCTGCAGATACTTGAAGACGGCAGAATGACGGACGGTCAGGGAAATACCGTGTATTTCTCCGAATGCATCATAATCTTCACCAGTAATCTGGGAATATACGTTGAGAATGAAAACCATGAAAGGATACAGAACGTAAAACCGGATGAAAGCTATGAAGTAATACGGACCAAGGTAATCTCCGCCATAGAAAACTTCTTCAAGTTCAAACTCAACAGACCGGAAATACTCAACCGTATCGGTGAAAACATTGTGGTGTTTGACTTCATCAGACCGGAAACCGCAAACAGAATAACGGATTCCCTGCTTAATAAGATTAAGCGCGAACTGCTCGAAACAAAGAACATCACCATAACCTTCAGTGATGAGGCTGTACGCACCATTAATACAGCGGCTGCCGGAAACCTTGAGAACGGCGGTCGAGGCATCGGCAACATCATTGAGGAATACCTTATCAATCCGCTGTCCAGATACATGTTTGACAACAGAATACGCAAGGATGAAACAATCCGCGTAAACGGAGTCATCTGCAGCAGTAACCGGATAAGTCTGGACTGTACCCTGCAGAAGGAGGCTGATTCATGATAGTAACCTGCATTTCAGTTACGGGTAATCACGAGCACTGTGAAGACTGTACCCTGGTTGCAGGCAATGGTGCGGATCCTGTTGTAATTCATGAAAACAGCTCAGAGATGAACGCGGCGTTTCCCGCACTGCTTGCCGTTGCCGACGGTGTCGGCGGGCTGCCGGGCGGACGCAGGGCTTCCGAATTCGTGCTGAATGAGCTTTCATCACGAAGACCTCCCGAAGCCCACGAAGCATGGGAAGGAATCATCAGGGATATCAACGCAAAGCTCATTACGCATGCCGAAACCGCAGATGAAGGCAGGTACGCCGCAATGGCAACAACCTTAAGCCTTGCACACCTAACGGAAAACTCCCTCATATACGCACACACCGGAAACACCCGCATTCAGATTCTTAACGGCATTTACCTGAGACGGGTAACCGACGACCAGACCATATACCAGTGGCTTCTTGATACGGGAAACGTTGAAGCGGCCGAAAAGGCACCGAAAAACGAAATCTACAGCTGCATGGGCGCGGGGAATGCCTCAAACCTCAAGAGAATCCAGACGGGAACAATCCCCATTACCGACAGCCTGAAAGCCGTTATCTTCACGAGTGACGGCATTCATGAGTATACCGACACTGATTTTCTTGAAGACACACTGAACCGCACCGATATCTCAACCATGAAAAAGGCGGAACTAATCATTGAAGAAGCCCTCAGAAACGGCTCGGAAGATGACATGACGATAATGATCGCCGAATTCTAAATACAGGACAGGCACCGACGGGCAGGAACGTTTATGAACGGAATGTCCGTCATGCAGACTCACGAGTGTAATCCTGCAGATTGCTGCAAATCCGGAAAAACACATGTAAACAGAATAAAAAACATCAATTCAATCATGTTGTTTTTTACGTTAAAAAAGGCATTAACCTGCCGGTGTCATTACTTAATAAAACACATTTTAAAGACACCTGAGGATTCTGGTCAGCCGGTGTATATGGATAAAATTCAAACCTCAGTTCCCCGTTAACCGGACATATGTTTACGTATTAGAATCAGGTAAAAATGACAGTGGGAGAGTACTGCGACGTGAAACATGAGAATTTCCATACCGCCGTTCAGGCCGGAAATTTTGCAGAGAATAACGGAAATCACCACCCAAAAATCAGATGACGGATGCGTAAAACGGCAGAAGTGCATGGAAAAACCATTCGGTTCCCATTTTAAGTATCAGATTAATTATGATTTTTAACTTCGTTTTGTATTATATTAATTCAGATTAATTGTATGACCAAATCCATTAATATAAATTAATCACCGTTTTAACATTATAAAACCATATAAATTAATCTTATATCATAAAAAAAAATGGGTCAATCACTTTTTTTATGTGATTGCAAAAAATAAAAATTATTTATGCATTGAATAAAAAAGGATCTTCCTTTATGTTTGAGTTGCATCCTGCAA
>CACWVT010000036.1 GCA_902764345.1 uncultured Ruminobacter sp. | reverse complement strand
CTGGCTGACTTAAATAAGAATCAGCTAGCAAATCTGGCGATGAAGGCTTAATTTGGTAAAAAATTTATTTTATAGGTTTTTATAGATCCAAAATAGCGGGAGTATATGAAGGTACTCGTGGTATCAGGTTTTCTGGGTGCCGGTAAAACTACTTTCATACAAAGACTGATAAGCCGTTCGACAGAACGGCTTATCGTTCTTGAGAATGAGTTTGGCGGTACTGATGTTGACAGGAAGATAATAGCGAAGGATTCGGGAGCGGAAGTACAGGAGCTGACGGAAGGCTGTGTCTGCTGTACCAAAAGTCCTCAGCTTCATGCTTCGGTGATGACGATAGAAAGTACCGTCAGTCCGGATCTGCTCATAGTTGAGCCTTCAGGCGTCGGTGCTCTCGGTAATGTCATGAGAATTCTAAAGAAAATAGAATACGAAAGGATAACCCTGCTGCCACCCGTAACCATTGTTGATGCGGAAAATTTTCATCAGAATCTGAAGCTTTTTGAAGAGGTTTTTACGGATCAGCTGAAATCATCCGCCAGAATCCTAATATCCAAGCCGGAGAATCCGGATCCACGTCTTTATGAGGATATAAGAAACAGAATAAGGGCGCTGAATCCTTCAGCCTCCGTTTCGGAAAGACATTATTCACTTGAACCTGATTCCTGGTGGCAGAGTCTGCTTAATCCGGCGACCGTTCAGGTTGGAACGGATGCTTCATATGCCGAAAGCAGAAGTCCGGAGCTTGAAACTTTTACGGTTAAAAACTGCAGTGTTGCATCACCGGTAACTCTTTTATGGCTGCTTGAACGTGTTGTCCGCGGTGAGTGCGGTTTCATAGTAAGGGCCAAGGGCATCCTTCCTGCAGGAAAGGACTGGGTGCGCTTTGACGTCGTAAATGGCAGAATTTCCGTGGAGGGAACAGAACCTGTTGCAGGTTATTCAGGCGCCGAGTGTGTATGGATAGGTCGAGGAATAAACAGGGAATTTATCGAAAAATGCATCAATCCTCTAAGGAATGAAGTCAGACCGTTTGATGTCCTTTCAGCTAACCGGCGAAATGGTACGGTGGTCGATTCATAAGATAAATTTGCTCCCCTAAAACATAATCTCTTCTGCCACATTCAGGACAAGGAGCTTTAATCAGGTCTCTGAGGTTTATAGGCAAAATATCACCGATTGTCCTGCCGTGCTTCAAACATACAGTAATACACGAGAAATTCTGAGCCGGTATGGAAGTTTAACTGACCGGAACAATATTCAGGCATGCCATGCACGAATATTACACAAACAATGCACCTGATAAGCGGAAAATTCCAAAGGCTAAACACTTATGGCTAAAGGTTTCCCCAGAGCATCAAAACATAACGCCAAAGAATTGAGATTAGTAGATTTTCTGAAACTCAGAATATTATTTAACTGCTGCCTGGAGACTCCAATGCGTCTGGCTAATTCTGCAGGTTTTACCATTAAATCATACATGGTATTGCGAAGCATGATTTTTAAGGCTGTGTCATAACCGACATCGATAATATAACGGCTTCCGTCATCAACGACCTGCGGTTCAGGAATTCTTTTCTTAAACTCGACCAAACCTTCAATATAGTCATAGATTACAGCTCTTGCCATCATATGGGCTTCTTCCAAATCACGCCCCTGACTTAAGGCTCCTTCCCAACCTTTGCCGTCTATATTGATGATAAAGAATTTATCATCTTTTTCAATTTTTGCTGAATATTTTAAATAGTCTTTTACATTCATTCTTTTTCCTCCACGCCTCATCAGCCTTATGTTATTGATTATACTTCTATTCAGTATAATGTAAAGCATTATATTTACATGTAATACATAATATATACATGTAAATTATTTTAAAATGCTTTAAGAAATTGAAATCGGATGGAATAAACTAAAAAGGCACGAAATGGAGTGACCACCATAAGCAGAACAAATAAAACTCATGCTTATTCTCGGGCTGAATTATTTATCCTCAAATATTTTGGTGTCCTTAAACCATTACGCCTGACGGGAGAGGTCTCCGCTATTTTCAGGATCAAGAGTCAGAAAATCACGGAAGGTGGATATGATGAGGCTTATCGATACGTCCTGGTCTCATAATGAGCAGTGCTGTGGCAGCCGATTCCTTAAACAAGGTTCTGATAAGAGCATTACCTGAACAGGTAATACATTTGATAAATATTCCGTTAGGCAGGTCATTTTTTTGAAATACACGATTATGCTCCGAAAGTAGAATGATAACCGTAGTCCGGATTTATTCCGGCGTATGTTTGGATTTTTGTTTCGAAGGAGTTTATCATGAAAGTTGAAGCTGCGTTTATTTTTGTTGCACCGGAGACTGAAAGTTCCATGCACGGCTGTGATATCAGCACTCCTGTTCTTAATCTTCACGTTGTTGGAGTCGGCAGTTATGCCGAGGGAGCTGAGGTCGCCAAGAAACTTGTTGATCAGGGAGTCGGCGTTATTGAGCTGTGTGCCGGATTCGGTAATGAAGGAACCGCACTCATTGCCAAAGCTGTAGAAGGCAGGGCCAAAGTTGGTTCAGTCAAGTTCGACTGTCATCCGGGCCTTGATTTCAAGAGCGGTGACGAACTGTTTGCGTAATTACAATAGGGGGATGGAATGAAGAACCGGCTAGGAATAGTTAGGTTGAATGACTGTGAGCTTATCAGAGGTCACGGTCAGGCAAAGCTTCCCGAACATACTCATAAGAGCTTTACGCTGGTTCTTATTCTTGACGGAAATCCGGAGATTTCCGTCAATGGACAAAACGTGGAATCGGAGGCTGGGACGGTTGTCATTCTTCCTCCTGACAACTGTATATCAATGAAGTCTGAAAGTACATATGATTACTGGTCACTTTCCGTTCATGACGGCTCATGCAGGAGAATAATGAACCTTATTTCAGAAACTCCGCAGGTTTTTAAGGATTCAGGTTTTATTTTAAGTCTCTTTCTCCGTTTTGAGACTTTTTCCTCACAGACTGATTTCGTGGATACGCTTGCATGTTTTCTTCTTGATAATTTTCCGCAGAACACCGGGACCGTAAAAGATACGGCACGTGTGGCGGAAATGGCAAGAGCTTATATTGAAAAACACATCAGGGACGGAATATCGATTTCCGATGTGGCTTCATTTCTTAACGTTACTACAGGATATCTTTCAAGAGTTTTCAGAAAAAGCCTGCATATTACTCCGAAGCAGTATCTGATACAGTGCCGGCTCAGAGAGGCCAAAAAAGAAATGCTTGATAAGGGCAGTGACGCTGACATTGCCTACGGTACCGGTTTTGCGTCTCAAAGTCATCTCTGTACGGTGTTTAAAAAATACATGGGCATTTCGGTAGGAGACTATGAGAGAATTGTCAGAACCAAAAAAATGTCGTGAGAATTCCTGATAAGGAAAAGACCTGACTGAACGTTCTTATTCCGGGAAAAACTTCCGTGAAGGCATGAAGTAAAAGGGGAAAGACTCTTTGGAGCCTTTCCCTTCATGATTTGACTGGATTTATACAGCCTGATTATCAGCTGTTTTCCTGCAGAAACTTTTCAGCATCAAGAGCCGCCTGGCAGCCTGTTCCCGCAGAGGTTATGGCCTGCCTGTAATGAGAGTCGGCGCAGTCTCCGGCTGCAAATACGCCCGGAATGCTTGTTGCTGTCCTGTATTTAGGATCCGTGCCGGTAATAATTGTTCCCTCATCAGTCTGAACCTGTGTTGCAAAAATTCCGGTATTCGGAATATGACCAATGGCCACGAAAACACCGTTTACGCTGATTTCCTCTTCTCTTCCGTCCTTATATTTTACCCTTACTCCGGAAACTCCCTTCAAATCGCTGCCCAGAATATCTGAAACCACGGCATTGTATACCGGGGTGATTTTACCCTCTGCCACCTTCTGCTGCAGTCTGTCGATAACTGCTTTTTCCGCTCTGAATTCATCACGGCGGTGAACCAGATAAACATTGCTGCATATGTCCGCAAGGTAAAGGGCTTCCGTAAGAGCGGTGTTGCCGCCACCGATTACGGCTACCGGCTGATTTCTGAAAAAGAAGCCGTCACAGGTGGCACAGGCACTGACACCGTTGCCCTTGAATTTTTCTTCAGATTCCAGTCCGAGATACCTTGGATTTGCCCCGGTGGCTATTATCAGGGTGTCTGCCTGATATTCTCCGGCATCACCTTTAAGTTTGAATGGACGGCTGCTTAAATCAGCTTCATGAATTTCATCGCTTATGAACTCGGCTCCGAGAGCTTTTGCATGGTTAATCATCTTTTCCATCAGATCATACCCGGAAATGGATGTTTCTCCCGGCCAGTTCTGAATGTCAGGAGTCTGAATGAGCTGACCTCCTTCAGACATTCCGGTAATGACAACGGGGTTCAGGTTTGCTCTTGCGGCATAGATTGCCGCGGTGCATCCGGCCGGACCGGAGCCGATGATTATGATTTTATTTTTTGACATGAATGTAACTCCTGTTTTGTTCAGTTGCGAAACGAATTCCGGTTAAGTGCTTATTATTGTGGCGGATATCTGTCCGCAGTAATCCGGATTCTGTCTCATGAGCAGTAACCGATAAGACTGTCTTCCGTGTGTTAATTATAGAGATATTCGGACAAAATTACAGCAGGAAAAACCTGACATAATTCTGAAATCTGATTTTTTTACCGGAATGATATAAAAAAACCGGCTGCCTTACGGGATGGCAGCCGGAATGTTCCTGCGTTAGGAAAAACTCTGTGTATTAATCAAGGTATTCAGCTTCTTCCTCTTCTTCCCCCGGAAAATCCGCTTCATCATCTGCATCTTCCTGAGGAGCAGGCATTGGCTTGTAGGCAGGAGCGTTTTTCAGGAAGAGAGCATGGGATACATTGTCGAGTTCAAACCAGGTAACATAACTGTCACCGTTAAGGTCAGCTGAACCGAGTGCGGTAATGAACTGCTTTTCGGAAGCGATATGCTTCTTTTCAGCTTCGATGAAATTTGCGTATTCATTCTTGTCGAGCTTATAGTCCTTATTGGTGTCAAAAGCCTTCAGAACGAACATTGCAGGGCATGGTGCCGGACCGTTCTTTGCGCGTGGACCGAAGTTCCTTCCGTGTTTGCCGTGTCTTACGTTCTTTCTGTCTCCCTTGGCGTATTTATCAGTCTTGCCTGCCTTCTTGGCGTCAGTCTTCTTTGCCTCGTCGGCATCCGTTGCAGGAGCTTCTGGCTTTGGCATGATTACGGCAAGTTCATCAAGGGTAACAAACCCGTTCTTATCCGCATCTGCCTTTTCAAATGTGAGGAGGCCTGATTCATGTTTTGCTGCTTTTTCAGTAAGCTTCTGAGTCATGGCCTTTACTTCAGATGCATTCAGAGCACCGTCTCTGTCGGCATCAAATTCGGCATAAGGGGATGAGAATCCACTATGGTGACCGTGATGATGACCATGGGTTGATGCTGAAGCATAGCCGCATGCAAGAACGGCTGAAACGGTTAAGGCGGCAATTAAAGTCTTTTTCATTTTTCATTGTCCTCTTATAGGTTTATTCTGGTGTTTCCTGAGGATTTACATCAGCTGAAGTTTACGGCTGTATTCCTCTCTGAACATGGTTTTATTATATAAAGTTTCAGAACATAACCTGTGTCAGAATCATGCTATTTTGTGACAAATTGTAACAATGATTAAAGAGTGTCAACGAAGGCATTGAAAGGATGATTCACAACTGATGCGGCAATATCATGAGTTTTATGGGAGCCGTAAAAATCAGATTCACGTGAATGTACTCCAGATTCATTTTTTTATATGCGGTACGGATGAGTGGCTGGTTGTACCATGATGAAACAATACCTAAACAGAAAATACTGAAACAAAAAAGAGGCACAAATGCCTCTTTTGCCTGTATGGTAGTAACCGGTTAAATACTGTATTCGATAGGGTAGGTGTGCTTCATGTTGAAGGTTTCAAAAATAATGTTCCTTATCTTCTGAAAATCCTCTGACGTTCTGTCACGTCCCGGTCCCAGATTTATTGTCAGTACCTTTTTTACCATTCCCGGATTTGGAGTCATCACCACAACCCTGTCAGCCAGATATACGGCCTCATCTATGTCATGGGTTACGAAGATGATGGTTTTTCTTTCCTTTTTCTGAATGGACAGGATGTCATCCTGAAGCTTCATTCTGGTAATGGCGTCAAGAGCACCGAAAGGTTCGTCCATGAAAATAATGTCAGGGTCGGCGGTGAGAGCTCTGGCAATGGCGACTCGCTGCTGCATGCCTCCGGACAGTTGGTGAGGAGAGCTGTCTGCAAAGTTTCCCAGACCGACGAGATCAAGGTATTTCTGAGCTGT
Source organism: uncultured Ruminobacter sp. (assembly GCA_902764345.1). Lineage (GTDB taxonomy): Bacteria > Pseudomonadota > Gammaproteobacteria > Enterobacterales > Succinivibrionaceae > Ruminobacter. Next base: position 17,671 of record CACWVT010000036.1, on the reverse strand, counting down.
CTGTCTTCTTTCGGCTGCCGTGAGTTTTTTGTTTGACTCAAGTGCCAGTTCCACGTTCTTTATGACGTTTCTCCATGGTAGCAGGCCGTAGTTCTGAAATATGGTCACGTTTCTGGTTGAGGGTTTCTTAACTTCCTTTCCGTCAATGGTAATTGAGCCTGATGTAGGAGTGTCAAAACCTGCAATGGCGTTAAGAAGAGTGCTTTTCCCGCAGCCGGAAGGCCCCAGAAGACAGATGAATTCTCCCTTTTCTATGGTCAGGTTTACGTTATTGAGTGCCGTGAACAGTTTACCCTTGTGGGTGAACTGCTTGTTTACGTTGCTGATGTTTATGTACATACCGTTACTCCTTCTGCAGTCCCCATTTCTTAAGAATCTGAGCTTCACCGTATTTGAGTGCGGCGTCAAGCAGCAGACCGATCACGCCGATTACCACGATGTCGGCAGCCAGAATGTCGCATCTCAGGTTGTTGCGTGCATCGATGATAAGATAGCCAAGTCCGGACTGTGTACCGATCATTTCACCGCACACGAGAAATACCCAGGCAGAACCGAGAGCCAGATGAGTTCCCGCCGTTATCTGCGGAAAGATGGCAGGAAATACTATTTTCCAGAATATTTCGATTTTGCCGACACCGAAGTTTTTGGCCACCTTAAGATATATTTCCGGAATGTTCTTCACGCCCACGGCGGTGGATATGAGTACCGGGAAAAAGGCGGCAATAAAGATTGTCACGATTGCCGGCATGTCACCTATGCCGAATGCCAGCACGATGAAAGGCATCCAGGCAATGGGGGATATCGGACGCAGCAGCTGAATTATGGGGTTGGTGAATTTGAACAGAATGTCAAACCAACCGATGATAATTCCGCCTATGACTGCCGAGGTTACAGCCAGAATGAATCCCACGGCAAAGCGTGTCATGCTGGACAGAACATGTTCCCCGAGCGTGCCGTCACCGATGATTTCCAGAAGGGCTCTGAATGCTGATGCCGGAGACGGAAACAGCGCTTCGTTAACACCTGACAGACGGACGGCAAGATCCCATACCGTTATAAAGAGTATGAAGGAGATGACTACGTATGTCAGATTAATTCCTTTTTTATAAAGGTAACGTAATAATCCGTTATTCAACATTTCTCACTATGTCCTCATAAGGTACAGGGTTTTCGGAAAGACCGTACTTTTTAACCTTTTCGGCGAGCTGGTCGTAGTTTTCCTTTTTGATTTCAAGATTGTCATAGGAAATCCACTTGAGGGATACGTCCAGAGTATCGCTGGTGACCTTGAAGTACTTTGAGGCAAGCTCTTTTTCGTGTTCATGATCGTGTTCAAGGTTGAGACCGCCTTCCTTAAGGGCTTTTACAAGACGTGAGGCAAGTTCCGGATATGCACTGAGGAATTTTCCGCTTAAGGCAAAGCCGCAGCAGATTGAGTCAGGCCACAGATCCTTTGAATTGTAGAGAACCTTACCGATGTTGAGTGATACCGCCTTGGCTCCGAAAGGTTCGGCAACGCAGTATCCGGCAATCTGTCCGGTTGCAAGGGCGGAAGGCATTTCAGGAGGGGCCATTTCCACAATGTTAATCTCACTTATGTCCACGTTTTCCCTGGCAAGGGCTTCGTTCAGGAGAATGAAGTGGGATGACTGTCTGTGAGGGATTGCAAAGGTTTTTCCTTTAAGATCCGCCGCACGGCCGATGTCATTTCCAACAACGATAACGTTGCCGTCCCTGTGGGCGAGGGAGGCAAGATATACGTCAACTCCCTGTTCCCTGGCTTTCATTACCAGTTCAACAAGAGCCACAGCCGCGTCAACGTTGCCTGTGTTGAGGGCATCCATGAGTTCAGTCCATGAACCGAACTTCACGAGCTCAATGTTAAGACCGTCCTTTTTCAGCTTTTCAATTTCAGCCGCTTCAAAACCGGCAAGTGAATGGGTTATGGGCAGATAGGCAATCTTGATAACCTTCTGTTCGGCGGATGGGGCAGCTGAATCGACAGCCTTTGCCGGAGTAACTGCAGCCGGTGCGGCAGCCTGAACCTTCTGAGACTGACCGGCGTTACCGTCAGAGGCATCTCCGCAGGCCGTAAGAGACATAAGAAGTGATAGGGCAAGGGTGGCGTATAGGTTCTTTATCTTAATCATACTGTTTCTCCTTATTGTTATTTTTTTAGTTATGTTTTCCGTTGTGTTTTCCGGGGCGTTGCTGCTGCCTCCGGAGCTTTAAAATTTAAAACCTGTAGTGGACTAGCCTTCCGAAGATACTGTTTCAGGTTCCTTTTTTTCCGGCATCAGGATTGAATCCGGAACGAACCACCCGAGGGTTCGTCTTTTTACAATCATGTCATCAACAATCTTTTTACCGACCAGAACAGGATCCGTATTCACGTACATTACTGATTTCAGCTTCTCTCTGGTGCCTTCCTTCAGGAATTCGATAATGTTCTTTGAGCCGTGGATCTGAGCTTCAACGCAGTGATATGAGTTAACGCCCATGAGACGGAATCCAAGTGCGGCATCAACGCCTTTTTCGTTGCTCCATTCCGGAGAAGCAAAACCGAACGGCATTTCATATATGAATTTGCCTGCCGCACCGGCGATACCTCCAAAAATTCCGGAAGATCTTGTATTGTCGATGCATTCACCGACATGCCATACCGGAGGCAGATCCGGCTTCAGGAATTCCCTTAGTCTGTCACCTGCCTTGTCGAAGCCTGACTTCGCACAGTAACCGAGCTTCATCAGCGGGAATGAAGCACATCCGTTGGACAGAATGAGAACATTGTTTTTCAGAAGCACGTCGGCCACGTCGATGATGGCTCTTTCATACACGACCTTGGTGTTGTTACAGCCGACCATGTTGACAATGCCGAGAATCTGACCGCTTTTTAAAGCCTCCAGCAGAGGACCGAAGCTTCCGAATTTTCTGCATACGTACTCAACTGAGAATCCGATTTCCGCTTCAACCTCATAAGGAGGAATGTAGACAGGTATGCCTTTGCGCTGTTCGAAGCTTTCAATGGCTCTGAGTACGATTCTGTCGGCAAGTTTTGCCGCCTCATTTATGTTTGAATGACGGTGGTCAAACTCAAAGCGCTCCGCTCCCGGCAGACGGGCACTTTCGGAGGTGGTAATTACCGCTGTTCTGAAGCAGTGGGCAACATCCATGATTGCCGGATATACGTCCTGTACGTCAGCTACCCAGAGATCAAGGGCTCCCGTACCGAGAACAAGTTCCGCGGATACGGCGTTGGACAGAGGTATTACGCCGGCGTATCTGTACATTGCCGCAAGACCAGAACAGCATATGCCGTAGAATCTTATTCCCAGAGCACCTTTTCCCTTGGCCAGCTTTATCATCTTTTCGCTCTGGCCTGACTTTACAATCTGACTGACGAGAAGCGGCAAATGACCGTGAACCGCAATGTTCACGTAGCCTTTTTTGAGAGCACCGAGATTCACCATGGAGGTGACTCTGTCACCGACACCGAAAAGACAGTCTGTAGCAATGTTGGTGGCAACCACGCCGGTGAATGTAAAGGCAAGACCGCAACGCAGGAACTGCTGCATGATGGATCTCCAGTCACCGTCGATGCCGCATCCTGTCTTATGGTAGGCTTCAAATACCTCGTGGTATGCGCTTATCGGAATGATATCAAGCTCTTCCCATACCTGCTGTCTTTCTTTTGGCGCCAGAGCCCTGATTGTTTTATAGTCATCAGGTACTGCTCTGGACAGATCCTCAAGCAGTGTGTCCGCAAGTTCGGATGCTACCTCATTAACGCTTCTGTTTTCGGTTTCAATGCCGAAGGCTTTGGCAGTACTGAAAACCTTCTGTGCCCCGATTATAGGAACGTCAAGTTTACCTTCAGCAGCCCACTTAAGGTTCAGAATGACTTCGCGGGCATGCATGCCGTGCTGAGCGGCTCCGGCCGCTCCGGCACGTAACAGGTTGCGGGCAACGATAAGGTCTGCATCGGCACCGCAGACGCCTCTGTTTGCTTTAGGCGTAATACGGCAGGGCCCCATGTTGCAGATTTTGCAGCAGATGCCCGCCATGCCGAAGTTACACTGCGGTTTCTGTCTGTCAAAGCGGTCAAACGCGGTGTCAAAGCCGATTTGTTCGGCTCTGAGAATCATGTCCCTTACGGCAGGATCCGGAGTGTTATCGATGACGTCCTGCTTTGAAGGGAAGGTTTTTCTGTATTCATTAACGGCCTTGGTGTAATCCTTTATGAATTCAAGACCGTCATCCTCACTTTCGGTTTCTCCGTGGTGATCGCCTTTAAGGATAACGGTGGGAATACCATGTTCATCAAAGCCTATGATGTTTCTGTGTGAATGAAAATGACTGAGACCTCCGTGGGAATGATCATGTCCGTGATCATGATAATGATCGTGTTCATGTTCATGTTCATGGTCATGCGGATGACTGTGAGCGTGGCCGTGTAATGCGCCGACAGCGGTGTCTTCGACTTCTGCCGTTCTGATTATTCCATTGATTACAGGTGCTTTTGAGGACTCAGACATTATCGTATTCTCCGTGTGTTAGTAACCTTTGCGGTTTAAGCCTTGACTGTAGCGACTCTGGCAGTGATTAATGCCTTCCAGGCAATAACAATGAACCAGACCAGGACGGCAAGTCCCGTAACGGATGCGGTAAGCAGCAGATCGTCCACTACATCCTCTGCCGTCATTGCAAGGGCTTCAGTTCCTTCCTCTTTCAGTTCAGTGTAGAGGTCCACGCTCCACATCAGCATGCTACCGTAGAACATGTAGCAGAGAGCCGAGAAACAGAATCTGCCGTTTCTGTCCTTAATATATCCAATGGTGGAAATAAGGCAGCCAATAAGCATGAAAAGTACAAGTATCATAAAACCCCCTTATTTAGTTTGCGGCTCTGCCGTCAGAAAGACAGTCTGCTGCTTCTGATGTGAAAAAGGATTTAAGACCGGCATAGGCAATATAAGACACGGTTACGAGTACTGCCATCGGTACGCCGACCTGCCACAGCTCTTCTATCATTACTTCCGTGTCCTCAGGTGTCTGCATGGCGGTAATGTACGGAAAGTGGAAGGTTATCTCTCCGTGCCAGACGTGTTCAAGAGCCAGCAGAAGAGAGCCTCCGAAAAGAAGCTTTGAAAGCCCGTTCAAATGCTTTCGGAGGGACTGAACCTTGCGGTTCCGGCTTTTACTGAGTGCAACGGATGTTAGTGTAAGCACAGCGGCTTCAGCGGTTGGAATAAAAAAACAGCACATTTTGGATCCTCGTTCACATTTTTGTATTCTGAAAACAGCACTCAGACAGAATTTTCCAAAAGCGTATTAAAGGTAATCTGCCTGATCAGGTGAATTTGACCTGTGTTCATCGGGGTTTTAAGAATGTCCTAAAAACCTAGCGAGATACTGTGGTATGCATGATACATAATTATCGTTCGGTAATCAATACTAATTTAGTAGGATATTAAAAATAGTTTTCCGGCCTGATATACGTACGACCTCCGTTCTTAAGTGAGGATTTATCAAGAGGTGAGCGTATTCGGTTGAATTGTGCGGAACCGACAGTTTAAACAGGACCGATATGGCTTTAATGAGTAAAAAATCATTGTTTTAAATATAAACAAATAAAAACACTTTATTTGTTATCTTTTAAATATAATGGCGGTGTAAGAATAATTATTCTGCTAATGTAAAAAATAATATGTTCTGGATCATAAAATACTTAGAAAAAATAGTTTGTTTATGTTTTTAAGAAAAATATATATTAGTAATAGGTTTGTTGTAAAAAAAGGGGAGAATAGTTTAAAAATTTGAAGTATTGACATGATTATTAAAAAATTATGTGTTATCTTATAAGGTAACCGTTGAAATTATTATGTTTAAAGGTTTTTTTAATACATTGATTTTTTTGACGGGCAGGAAAGATTCGTAAGAATACTTTTCGTTTGGGGAATGAGCCGGTGACGGCACCCGGTGCGGTAAAAATAAAAGTTAAGATAAATATAATATAAAACAAATAAAAAAATTATAACTGTATCGGCGTTTTTAGTATATAAGAAACTATAAAACAATTATAAAAACACAAGCTTATATTCGTCGTAAATATTTGTGGTAAATGTACAAAACATAACGTTTTGTTTTTGAAAAATATAACAACTCATAATTATGAGTATAAATTTTACGGGGTGATTAGTAAATCTGTTGGGATATTTATGACTGTCGAAAATCCTGGATTCCTGTATAAAATCAGGTAATTACGGATTTGGCCGTACGACGGTTCGGAAATCTGTTACCGTGTTTTTGCGGGAGATTTTCGGGGTCCTAATGCCGGTTATAGTTTTCATGGAGGTAAGCTATTGTGGTCTCTGGTTCAGATAACAAGTTAAAGAACGATGCTTCAGGCGACTGTCGTGATGACAATAGTCAGAAAGCAAAGGAAGTTAAGTCGCTCAATCGAAGTGACAGGCGTGTTGTACGTACTGAAAAAAAGATTCATCAGGTTTTTCTTGAACTGCTGCAGGATAAGACCTACGGTGAAATTACCGTGGGAATGATTCTTGATAAGGCAAAGATAAATCGTTCAACATTTTACAAACACTATATAAATAAGCATGATCTCGCTTCGGAGGTTATGGCCAACTGTCAGGAGTCAATAATTTCATCTCTCCTCGGGGAGGAAAGGCTGTCTCTCGGAAATCTCGGATTCTTCAAGTCTCTTCAGGCGACCCTTACAAAGCACAGAGAACTGCTGAAGCTCGTCAAAAGACTGAACAGCGAGGATCTTGACGTAAGGAAAAGCTTCCATGATTATTTCTACAGAAGCATAAAGAAGCATTACGAAGGGAAGCTTTACGGATCCAGTGATGAAGAACTTGATCTCGGGTCTTATGTTTCAGCGGATATTCTGATATCCGTCCTTATGTATTATCTTGATAAGGGAGATGAGGTTCATCCTGATAACATAATTCGCGTTATCGTAAACATGTATGGTCTGAGAAGCTACTATACACCTGAATAAACAGCTTGAGATCTTACGCGAGTCAGAGACCTGACTGAGCCGGTTCCGTCTTTTCGGACCGGCTTTTTTGTTTGTCCGGATTGTTCCGTTTTTTTCAAACTGACGTCATTAAGTAACCGTTTGCGTTACATAAGTAAGCCGGAATTTGTCCGCATCTCCGTGTACATCCGTGACGTCAGATCCATTTTTCTAAAGTCACGGCTGACAACACGGGAGATTAAGTAAAATTAGTTTTTCTTTATGATAAAATATCATCTGTATTGCTCGGGGAAAAACGACAGATTTTTCTCAAATGTATTAGAAGTTTTTGTCAATGGTTCGTTATGTTTCTGGTAAACGGGCCTTTTATCCCGGCAGATGCCGTTTCCGTCTGACCGTGGTGTTATTTAAGATTAGTGGGAATTTGGGTTTAATTTAGATGAATTGGAAAAAATCCTGGTTTAGATTTCTGGATGATTTTGAAGACTGGAGAAAGCGTCTTAAAAATGAGCGCGGATCACTGTGGATGACTCCTAAGGGCAGAATGGTTATGCTCGGTGCAGTGGTTGTAATAGTTGCCGGCGCCGTATCCATATATCAGCTTAACCGTTATTTTACTCTGAAAAACTACAGGGCTCTTGCCGATCTGGCCGTGCAGAACCGGTTCTACGAGGAGGCTCAGGCCAATTATGAAAAGCTCATTAAGATGGGGGATGTGCCTGCTCTTTATGAGATAGCTTCTCTGTACCTTGAAGGTAAGGGTACTAAAAAGAATACCGTATTAGGCCTGGAATATCTGCGCAAGGCTGCAACTGCCGGATATTCTCCGGCTCAGGTTCGACTCGGCAATCTTTATTATGCCAGCGGAGCCGAGGTAAGCACATGCGTGGGGCATGATTACAAGCAGGCGTATGAATGGTTTATGAAGGCCGGCAATAATCCGGATGCTCTTGATGCCATCGGTGAAATGTATAAGAGAGGTCTTGGCGGTCTTAATGTTGATGAAAGCATGGCGAACAGTTACTTTAACCGCTGGATCGATATATACGTGAGAAGGGCGGAAAAAGGTGATGTGGATGCAATGAGAACACTTGGTGCCTATTTCTCCTCTGGCAGCAAGCTTCCGGTAAACATGGATAAATCCATATACTGGTACGAGGAAGCCTCCAAAAAGCGCGACGTTTCATCAATTGAAGCACTCGCCACTATTTTCAGGGCAAGGAACGATTTTGAAAAATCCAACAGATACTTTTCAATGCTTGAAGGTCTTTACCGCGATATGGCAAAACGTGGTGACAGTAGTGCCATGCTGTCACTGAGTGATATTTACCGTATTGAAAATACCTCCATTTATGATCCTGAAAAGTCCGTTGAATATCTGATCAAAGCCGCCGAGCATAACAATTACGAGGCAAAGCTAATAATGGCTGAGCTTATTGAAGACGGTGTCGTTAATGGTGAAGAGTTCCATACGGATCCGTGGGCACTGCGTTATGAGGCCAGAAAGCTTCGTGAGGAGCAGGCGGAGAACGGAGATATTTCCGCAATGCTGAGCCTGGGATTTGATGCGCTTACGGGGACCCTGATAAGCTCTGATCGTCAGCACCAGATGAAAAAGCCGAAGAAAATCAATTCGAAAAAGGCTATTGAACGAGCTAAAAAGTATGAGGCTGCCAAAGAAGAAGCCGAGATGGTGGTTATTGCAGAGGATAGGCATGTATTAAAGCAGGATGATGAACCTGTCCGTCTTAATTTTCCTGATGACGAGTCAGTGACAGCCGCTGCTCAGGATAACGCTCCGGCAGATGCGTATGATGCCGGCATTTCTGCTGATGAAGCTCAGACCGGAGATACCGTTGCCGTACAGATGCCTGCTCCAGTGTCTGATGATATGACCGATGAACTTGGACTTCCTGTCGATGAGTCGTTTTTGGACGGTTCGGGAGTTATTCTTCCTGATTATGAGGAAGCAATTAAGTGGTTTACAATGGCAGCACAGCACGGAGAGGCCAAGGCTATGTATGAGCTGGGCAGTATTTATAATGACTCCAGTGATTTCTCCAAATACTACAATCCGGATACTGCCGTATACTGGCTGAAGAAGAGTGCCGACCTCTGCTATGAGCCTGCATACATGAGTCTGGGCATGATCTACAATACCAAGGGATTTGCCCGAGAGGATGCCAAGGAAGCTCAGAAGTGGCTCACCAAGGCTGCAATGGAAGGGGATCATGCCGCTCAGAAGCTTCTTGCTGAGTCTTTGGCAAAGGGCGGGATGGGGGCACAGCCTGACATGTTTAACGCACTGATATGGACTTTGGTTCTTAAGTCATACATCGGTACGTTTGATACGGACAGCTGGTATAAGGATGATATTGCAGATATGGAAAAGAATTATTCCTACTTCCTTACTCCGGAGCAGATACAGAAGGCCAGTGCTGAAGCTGACATTCTTAGAAGCAAATACGGTTCGGCCTGGTAAGTAATACCGGAGTTCCCTAGAATTTTAACGGCCGCAATACCATCCGTAACGGATTGCATTGCGGCCGTTGTGTTTTTCCTGTGTTATTACGGAAGACATCTGCAGTGACAAAAGATAAAGAGGCGAATGTCGGTGACATGCGCCTCTTTATTTAAAAGTGGTGACGAATGACTACTTTCCTCTCTGGTATGAGTGGGAGTATACGTCATCAGTGTAGTTGACCCTGAAGGTTTCCGGTTTGCCGTAGTTTGAAGCCTGTCGGGCTCTCTGTACGGATATTCTGCTGCTGTCCACTGCCATGTGACCGACGATGGAGAGGATTATGCCCGCAAATATGCCGGCCCACAGATCCTCAAGACAGAGATACGCCACCCATGCAAGGATCAGTGAGAACAGGGAAATTGAGGAGAAGTAAAGAACATTGTTACGCGGCAGATTGCCCACAAAGGAGCCGGTCTGACCGTTCATTGCAAAGTAATACTCCTTACCTTCCCATTTGGTGGTAAGCATCCAGATAGGGTACAGCACTGACTGAGCCGTAATGTCCTTTGTTTTAATATTGTCTGATTCAAAGGTCACTCTGCTGTAATCTCTTGATGCTTCCTTCTGCAGTGAGTTTATCAGGGACATTGCTGCGCGTTCGCTTGCCTTGTCGGCTCCCTCATCACAGCTTTCGTCGTAGACATGAGACTCAAATCCTGACAGATATTCCGTCTCAAACGGAATGGCATCATTGAATACGAACGGTTCCAGTGATTCAGTCATGGCATCGTCGAAACTCTTGCTGCAGTCTTCGGGAATTGCTTCAAAATTCATGGTTCCGCCACGGGTAACTTTGTAAACACTTACATTTTTACCCTGATCCAGTTCAGCCTTGAATATGGCACAGCCCTCGGCTTTCATGTCATAAATCCAGAAGGGAATGTAGTAGCCTTTTATACGTTCAAAGGTGTTTTCTCTCTTGAATTTTCCGGGTACGAACGGCTTGAATTTGAGATGCTCCTCGTAGGCCTTCCGCAGTCGGTTTTTTTCAACCTTGAACGGAACAACAAGATCCGGTACGTGATTGCCAGTGAGTTTGTCGTAAAAGATAACGTTGTTACCACAGTAAGGACAAATGGTTGATATCACGGTAGGTTCAAGCTTAATCTCACCTCCGCACTGTTTACATGCATAGGTGTCGTATTTACAGTTCTCATCATCACCGGGGGCCAGATGTCTTACAATTGGTTCCGCAGGTTCGTTAAAGTGATTCTTACGGACGAAATCTCCGTCCTTGTTGAATTTTTTTGCGCCTTTGGTAGCGGCGACGTCATCTACAAGAAATTCGCTGTCACAATACTGACACTTTAATTTGTGCGTTCTTATGTCGAAATCCATGGCGCCGCCACAGGCAGGACATTTATAGTTTACGGATTCTGCCATTTTGTTTTATTGAACAATGTCTTTATCGTCTACAGGATCACCGCATTCAGGACAGAACTTAGGTGGGTTTGCAGGGTTTTCGAACATATGACCGCACTTGTCGCATCTGTAGAGAGGTGCTCCCTCAGGCTTCTTTTTACCGCATTCACTGCAGAATTTGCCCTGGTTCAATGCGCCGCATGAGCAGGTCCATCCTTGAGGTTCAGGCTTTTTTTGACCGCACTGGCTGCAGAATTTGCCCTGGTTAACTGTACCGCAGGTACACTTCCAGCTGTTTAAACCAGCACCTGCCACTGCACCGGCTGCGGCAGTCTGAGTCTGAGCTGCGTTAGGATTAACCCTGAAAAGATCCGTAGCAGTGGCTCCGCCAAGTCCCTGAGCCATGCCCATGCCCATGAAGCCCGCCATGGCTCCGTTGGCATTCTGGGCTGCGGCTCGCATTGCGTCTGCCTGAGCTGCTGCCAGCTGAGCAGCTGCCATATTAGGATCCCTCATTACGGCACCCATCTGGATCTTCTTGATCATGTCGGCGTCTTCTTCAGGAAGACTTACGGAGTTCATGGAGATTGAAATGATGCTTATGCCTCTGAGTTCAGCCCATTTAGGTGTAAGAACAGTGTTCATTTCCTCACTGAGCTTGTCAGTGTGGGATGGAATTGCGTTAGGTCTGATTCTGGCTTCTGAAAGTTTTGCGAAAGCCGGGTTCAGTGCAGCCACGAATTCTGATTTGAGTACTGAACGGATCTGCTCAGTCTTATATTCATCGGTGTTACCGCAGACATTTGAATAGAATGCTATCGGGTTTGTGATCTTAAATGTGAACAGACCGTTGCAGCGTACTGAAACATCGACGTCGATGCCGGTGTTGGTATCCACGATACGGAACGGAATAGGTGTTGCGGTTCCGAACTTGTTGTCCATTACTTCCTTGATGTTAAAGTAGTAGACACGCTGATCCCTGCCGGTGTCACCGCCATACTTGAAACGTTGCCACATGGTGTTCATTACGTCTTTAAGGTTTGACCAACTGAGTCCGCCGGCAAAAATTGACGGTTCCTTTGATTTGTCGTATACGAAAACTCCGGGTTCAGCAGTGAGCTCGGTAACCACACCCTGGTCAACAACTATCGCACACTGACCGTCAGCAACCATAATTGCCGAGCCCTGGGTAATGATGTTGTCGTGACCGCTGGTGTTTGAACTTCTGCCACTGGTCTGCTTATAACCTCTGGTAAAAAGAACGTCATTACTTAAGGAATCGCATCTGAAGAATTCCTTCCACTGGTCAGCAAGAGTACCGCCGATGGCGCCTGCCGCTGCTTTTATTAAACCCATAACTTTTCTCCTAAACATCAGGGGTAAATAAATTTTATTGCCTTTGCCGCTGGCTGACGGATTCGTTCCGTCTGACACGCCGGCCGTTTATAATTGTATATTCAGAAGTACGCCGTTACAATTAATTTAGGAATACTTTGAGAGAAATCAGACAAAATGATCCATGTGACTGAGCATTCCTTTTCTTCTCGTATAGGAAACTTCGCCACTATCTGCCGAAAATCATGCCTAAAGGCTGACGATTTACCGGGGACTAAGCCTTACTGTGCGTAATTGTGACCGATAATGCCTTTCCTGAACCTGATTTTCGCATCGTTTAAAAGAATCTTAAGCTCAAGTCGGTCAGATACTCTTTTGCCGATCAGCAGATTGAATCTTCTGTGGATTCTGAGCATTAGCCCCTGCCACAGAAGTACGGGAAGAGGCCGACTGTCGTTAATGTTCAGAATGTTGGAACCCAATGGTGTAAAGAAGTCCCCGGTCTTTAATTTTTCTTTCATGTCTCTGTTAGCTTCCGCACACGCCAAAGCCCGATCTTCATTATCCAGCTGTTCTGACATAACTTTGAGACGTTCCTCATAAATAAGTACGATAAATTCCCTGTCCTTCTCTGCCTGATTTTCTCTGGAGATTACATAATCCAAGACATGCTGGGATACCCTGAGATCTTCCATTCTGCAAGGATTTTTCGTACCTGCCATTTTGGTGCGCGACATTATGGAATCCGGCCTCAGAAGATAATGGTAGAGCTCTTTATTCACATAAAAGATTGAATCGGCATTGAGTGCGTAAAGATACCACAGCAGGCAGTCATCGTAAAGATACCACAGCAGGCAGTCATCGTGGACTTTTACTGGACGATAATAAGGCAGGATTTTTTCCACGATATCCCTGCGCATTATTTTGTTCCAGATGACAACGTTGGTTTGCATGATTCTTTTGTTGTCGAGCTTATGCATCCCGGAACGGTTTGAACTGTAGTATTGGGTAAAATTTCGGAGTTCTTTTTCCTTTTTGCTGAGTTCTTCAGCATACTCCAATCTTGCATCGCAGCAGGCAATGTCAGCTCCGCTTTCCGTTATGGCCTTGTACATGACTTCGCACATGTCAGGAGCGTACCAGTCGTCAGCATCGCAGAACATGATGTATTCTCCGGAAGTGGCGCAGATTCCCATTCTTCTGGCGTTCTGCTGACTTGGAATGTCTGAGGTGAGTACTTTGATTCGGGCATCTGAGGATGCATATTTTTTAAGAATATCCAACGTGCCGTCTGTTGAGGCATTTTCCACTGCAACTATATCTATGTCGTGAAAAGTCTGTCCAATCAGACTTTCCAGACATTTTGACAGAAATTTTTCAACGTTGTGACAAGGTACGATGACTGATATCTTTGACATAGCCTGTTCCGATAAAATTTAATAAAAATAATACGTGAACAAGATATTAATTTAATTGTTTCGGATCAATTTCAAGTGGAGAAATACTTTGATAAAAGTGATCTCTGTCACTTTTAACGGCAGCTCTCATGCAATGGGCGTTATAAGGAAAATCTCCGGCTCATACTGTTACGGTATGAACCGTTCAGGTTCTTTCTGTGAAAATTATGGTGTGACGGCATAAAAATCAGAAACTTGCCTGCGTACCTGAATTATGTTTGCAGCAGGCCTTTCTGTACTTTATTTTAAGCTCATTTAAAATAATTTTACGTTTAAGATTGTCTGATACTTTAGTACGCCGTTACAATTAATTTAGGAATACTTTGAGATAAATCAGACAAAATGACTCAGGTGACGGAGCACTCTTTTCCGTTTCGGAGAAGGGATTCCGTCATTACTGACCGGAAATTCGGTTCTGCGGTCAGCGATCTACCAGGCTGATAAGCTTTACAGTGCGTTATTATGACAGATAATGCCCTTTTTGAACCTGATTTTCATGTCGTTTAAAAGAATCTTTAACTTAAGTCGGTCAGAGACTCTTTTGCCGATCAGCTGATTGAATCTTCTGTGGGTTCTGAGCATAAGCTTCTGCCAGACAAGATGCGGCAGCTGGCGGTCGTCGTCAATGTTCAGAATCCGGGAACCTACAGGAAAAAAGAATGCATGGACACGCATTTTTTCGTGGATTCTCTTGTTTATTAAATCGCATATCTTATTTTTTTCTTCACTATCCAGCATTTCGGATATTACCAGTGCCTGTTCTTCATAAATGCGAATGAGCAGTTCGGTTTCCTTTTTGGTCGGATGTCCACGGTTGACTACATAGTCCATTACATCATTGGCTATTTTGATCGTGTCCATTTTATTCGGATTCTTTGTGCCGGTCATTTTTACATTGGACATGATGGAATGCGGTCTCACTAAATAGTGGTACAGTTGCCTGTCTACATAGTAGATCGAATTGGCATTAAAGGCGTACAGATACCAGAACAGACAGTCCTCATGAACCTTAATCGGCGGATAAAACGGAAGAATTTTTTCTACGATGTCCCTGCGCATTATTTTGTTCCAGAGCACTACGTTGGTTCGCATAATCCTGCGGTTGTCGAGCCTGTATTTTCCTGTCTTGTTGAGGTTGTAGTAAGCGACTGAATTACGCAGCCGCTTCTCTTCTTCGCTGAGGTCTTCCGCATATTCAAACTTTGCGTTGCAGCAGGCAACATCTGCTCCGCTTTCCGTTATGGCTTTATACATGACTTCGCACATGTCCGGGGAGAACCAGTCATCGGAGTCGCAGAACATGAAATATTCTCCGGAAGCAGCCTTTATGCCCTTGTTTCTGGCTTCCTGTATGCTTGGAATGTCTGAGATCAGTACCATGATTCTGGGGTCTTTAGCAGCATACTGCCTGAGTATTTCCAAAGTGCCATCCGTTGAGCAGTTCTCCACGGCAACAATGTCAATGTCGCAAAATGTCTGTCCAATCAGGCTTTCCAGACATTTTGGCAGAAATTTTTCTACGTTGTGACAAGGTACGATAACTGATATTTTAGACATGTTTTATTCCCAGACTTATTATTATTTTCTCTGCCAATATTTTTTTTAATTTCAGCTGCGGGAGCTACTGATTCAGTGACTGAAATCTTCAAGATAGGAATGATATATGTATTGTAATTCTAATGTCAATGTATAAAGCGTAAAAATCATTCGTATGGTATAATTTCTCTAAGATAGAACCGTAATGTGCTTTAATGGACACATCACTGTGTGACGCTCCTGTGATAAGACAGGATGTTTAAGGATGGAATCAATTATGGACAATGATGTAAACGAATTTAATTCCAGGGACGGCATTACCGCTGATGAACAGGAAAAGCTTCTTTCTGAAGTGAATGATCTTCTTGCTTCAGTTAAGGTTAAGGAGGCAAACGGGGACCGTTTCCCACTTGAGCTTCTTCCGGCAATTGCCAAAAATCCCGATAATTTCAAGCTTCTTACCAGAATTCCGTACACTAGATTCGGTATAGGCACCAAGTCCATAAAGCTGCATGAACCTGGCGGGGATGAAAAGTCCATGGTCATTCTCGACACTGAAACCACCGGACTGGATCCTCATACCTCAAAAATAATCGAGCTGGCCATGGTGAAGGTGAAATATTCCCCGGCCCTCGGACTGGTCACCTCAATAGAAGCGGTCTATGATGAACTTGAGGATCCGTATGAGCAGCTTGCCCCTGAGGTTGTCCGCATAACCGGCATAACCAATGATGACGTGGCCGGTAAGAAGATTGACGAAGGTGCGGTATGTGCTCTTCTGGCGGATAATCCGCTGATTGTGGCTCATAATGCAGCCTTTGACAGAAACATGTTTGAAAAGCGCTTTGCTCATCTGTCCAGTCTGTGCAATCTGCCGTGGGGATGTACGCTAAGCGAAATAAAGTGGAGCTCGCTTGACGACCGTATCTCTTCAGTAAAGCAGGAGGCCATAGCCTCTGCAACCGGATATTTCTACGATGCCCATAGGGCGTCCACGGACTGTCTGGCACTGCTGTGGCTGCTTAATAATGTTCAAGGGGCTCTTACAGCGCTTTTAAACAGTGTTGATTCACTTACTTATACCATTAGGGCACTGGGAGCTCCGTTTGAATGCAGAACCGCACTTAAGAACAGCGGCTATGCATGGTACGATTCATCAAGAAACAGAAATCAGTCACCGTGGTGGGTGAGTTGCGACAAGTACTGGTACAAGACGGTAAGGTCCGCAGAAGATTATCAGAGGGAGATTGAGTTTCTGACAGAGCTTTACCATCCGATGATTACTCCTGAAAATCAGGGAGTGTTCAGTATGGCGTCATCAGCCTATACCAGATACAAATAGCAGTACGTTCGGTTCCGGTTTACCCGGTAAGGAGCAGGCTTATGGCATATGAGTATAACCATTTTCCCCTGGAGCTTATTCCTGAGATAGTTGCCCATCCCGAGGATTACAGGGTACTGAGCCGTGTTCCCTATACGGAGTATGCTGACGGTTCTCATTTCCCGCTTGTATTCAGAGAGACTCCCGAGCCCGCCCAGTCCTTTGTTTTTCTGGAAATGATTACTACCGGAACCAGAAGACACGATTCCATTCTGGAGCTGGTGCTGGTAAAGTGCTCATTTCTTCCTGACAGCGGAGAGATAGTCAGCATCGACAGAATGGTTCACCGTTATGAGGCCCCGCGTTATCAGATACCGTCATATGTATCAAAAGCCACCGGCATAACGAACGAAAGCGTCAGCGGTCAGTCTTTCGATTATCGTGAGATTGAGTCGCTTATGCGTGATGATCCGATAATTGTCTCAACCAGGGGACTTAGGGCCCGTGAGTTCTTTGAAAGAAGGTTCAGTTCACTGAGGGGATTCCGCTGGGTTAATTCCGTGTATGACGTCAGATGGGAAAATATTGATGACAGACTTTCCACCGGAAGTCCTCTGCAGATAAGCTGTGAGAGGCTGGGATTCTTTTTCCGTAATAACCGCATTGTCGAAACCGCACTGGTTAATCTGTGGCTTTTCAGTTACTTAAAGGGCTCTGTGCAGGAGCTTATAAGAGCCTCATCCAGAGTCGAGTATCTGGTGTGGGCATATACAGCGAGATTTGAAGTGAAGGAGGAACTGAAATTCAGTGGCTATCAGTGGAACCGGGAGCGTAAGTGCTGGTACAAGCATGTTTATACTGACGAGGAGGTCAGGGCTGAGACAGAATATCTAAGGGAGAAATGTTCAACACCTGATGCCGTGAAGGTGGAGGTGCTGGACAGTCGAAAGGGGTTAACAACTGCTTGACTAAATCTATAAATAGTTTATAATACATTTAAAATAGTTATAGGTTTATTTGTGATGAATAAGATTGTTTCAATTGGACAGGCTGCTAAATTGCTTGGTGTTCATGTTCAGACTTTACGTAACTGGGAAAAATCAGGGAAGCTAAAGCCTGACAGTATATCTCCCG
>CACWVT010000035.1 GCA_902764345.1 uncultured Ruminobacter sp. | reverse complement strand
ACAATACTCACAAGTTAAATTATACCATAAAAATATTTTGTCAAACAAGCGAAATAATGTGTAAAAGGCTTGTAATTCAAGGGATTGAAGGGTAAAAAATTTTAAAAAAAAGGGAAAATTCTTCAAAAGAATATTGTGAGAAAGTCTAAAGACGGGTTGTATACACAGCCTCTGAAGATATTCAGGGGCTGTGTGGCAATAAGAGTATGATTCAAGATGATGAAGAAGGGGAGACTTGATAATCCCCGCCTGTTACACAGGGAATCATCCCGAAACTACTTCACTTTTCTGATTCTCTTTTCGGCAGTTTCAAGTGCCTTATCAACTGTTTTTCTTCCTGCTGCGGAGCTCTTTATGGCCTCCGTGACGGTACTCCAGAAAATGGTCATTTCCGGAACATTTGGCATAATAGTGCCTGATTTGGCATTATTCATGGTGGTCAGGATTCGCGGATCGCTTTCCAGTTTATTTTCAAAAGACTTCAGTGCAACGGAACCGAGCTGTGAAGCGTTGTTAACTTCTTCATATCCGTAGTCCGTAAGCACGTACTCCGTCAGAAACTTTTTGGCGGCTTCTTTGTTATGGGATGACTGATTGATAACAAGTCCAAGAACTCCGACAAACGGTTTGCCAGGATTACCGTCAAGTGTAGGGAATGCATTGACGCTGTATTTGAGATTTTTGTAATTTTTCCAACCCCACGGACCGTTTATGATACAGCCAACCTTGCCGTCAATGAAGGCAGCCTCCATGCTTTTATAGTTGGTTTCGGTGGTAATGTGTCCTTCCTTGACCATTCTGACTATGTATTCCAGTCCCTTAGCGGTTCCTTCAGTGTTAACACCGATTATATCGGTATTATATGAACCGTCTTCGTTACGCTGATAGGAAAAACCGCCGTTTGCGGAAAGCAGAGGATATGTGTAATAAGGGTTACTGTAGTCCCATTCGAAGGCATGCATCCCTTTGGCCTTCAGGTCTTTGTCCATTGACATGAATTCCTCGAAGGTCTTTGGCGGAGTCGGAACAATATCCTTGTTGCAGATTAATGAAATAGCCTCTACGGCAAACGGGTAACCGTAGTATTTTCCATTAATTTTCATGGCATCCCAGGAGAATTTATAGAATTTATCCATTTCTTCTTCCGTGGGCTGAATTTCTTCCAGAAGTCCCAGCTTAACCCATTCACCGTAGCGGTCGTGAGCCCACAGCAGAATGTCCGGACCGCCTCCGCAGGACGCTCTTTCCTGAAACTTTGCCGGCAACTGATCGTAATGCTCAACATTAACCTTAAATCCCGTGTCGTGTTCAAATTTCTCAGCTACCTTTACCATGCCGGCATAACCCTTGTGTTCACTGACCCATATTGTAATTTCTTTGGGTTTTATCGGACCGTCAGCATAAACGAATGAACTCAGACATGCGGATAATAGTCCAATGCAGCACGGAAGAAATCTTTTTTTCATTTGTCTTGCCCTCAGTCTCTGATTTACGGGGTATAAAAAATATGGTGATGAAATTCAGCATCGGAAAGGTAATCATGAAAACATCGCCAAAATTACCGGTTCCTCCTTTCAGTTAAACTTATAATCCGTTTCAGGTCAAGAATTGTGCATCGGTTATGCAACGAAGGTTTATTTTTTTTAGATTAACTTCAGAATATGTCACCAGATGAAAAACACGTTTAATCCGTACTTTCTCCGGTTAGGAGGTTTTTCATCGGCTTCTGTTTTAGGAACACCTGTACTTTTATGCCGTTTTATCATTTTGAAGATGTTGGAAATCATTTGTCGAATGGTGATTAAATATGTTTCCCGAGTCTGTTTTTTTCTTTACCCAATTCAAACAAAAGCAGTGTGAATTGTAATACAATGATTATTATGATTAGGGTGATAAATATGATTTAAGCCGGAGTGTATTTATTTTTACGGCATGTTTCAGGCAGAAACTGTAAATGCTGGTACGATAAGTGCATGTCTTTTCAGGCTTGTGTGCACCGCAGATTGAAAAACATCATACCGTGTTTGTTTAAAACCGCACCGGTATTCTGCAGAAGATAAGGAATGGAAAATGCTCAGACGAACTAAAATAGTATGTACAATGGGACCGGCACTTGACAAGGAAGGCGTGCTGGAAGAGTTAATCAAGGCCGGAGCCAACGTTGTCAGAATTAATTTCTCTCACGGTTCTGCTGAAGAACATATGGCAAGGGCGCAGAAGGTTCGTGAAATTTCACAGCGTTTGGGGGTTTATACAGCCATTGTCGGTGATTTGCAGGGACCAAAGATTCGTATTTCGACCTTTAAGGAAGGTCGCATATTCCTGAACACAGGGGACCTTTTTACCCTTGATGCCAGTATGGAAAAGGGCGAGGGTACAAAGGATGCAGTCGGCATAGACTATAAGGATCTGCCGAAGGATGTTAAGACCGGTGACGTGCTGATGCTTGACGACGGTCGTGTTCAGCTTTCCGTTATTTCCGTAAAGGGACCTAGAATTCTGACTTCCGTAATCGTGGCCGGTCCTTTATCAAACAATAAGGGCATAAATAAGCAGGGCGGCGGTCTTTCCGCACCGGCACTTACCTCAAAGGATAAGGCAGACATCATTACCGCTGCAAAAATCGGTGTTGACTTCGTGGCAGTGTCATTCCCTAGAACCGGAAAGGACATAAATCTGGCCCGTTCACTGCTGAAGTCTGCCGGCTCCGATGCAAAAATCATTGCCAAGGTTGAAAGAGCCGAGGTTGTTGCCTCCGACGAGAGCATGGAGGACGTTATAAAGGCAGCTGATGCCGTTATGGTTGCGCGCGGTGATCTTGGCGTGGAAATCGGCGACAGCGAGCTCATGGGGGTTCAGAAGAGACTTATAAAGAAGAGCCGTCAGCTGAACCGTCCGGTTATTACCGCCACCCAGATGATGGAATCAATGATTAAGTCTCCAATGCCGACACGTGCGGAAGTAATGGACGTGGCCAATGCCGTACTTGACAGTACGGATGCTGTTATGCTGAGTGCTGAAACTGCTGCGGGTGATTATCCTGTGGAAACCGTTGCGGCCATGTCTCAGGTATGTCTCGGAGCGGAAAAGAATCCGGTCATGGTCGTATCTACCTACAGAACCGACAAGACCTTTGCCAACAGTGAGGAAACCATCGCCATGGCTTCCATGTTTGCGGCAAACCATCTGCCGGGAATCAAGGGTATTATTTCCCTGACCCAGTCAGGTCAGACTCCTCTTCTTATGAGCCGTCTGCACTCAAATCTGCCTATCTTTGCCCTGGCCCATTCAGAGAAGACGCTTAACTGGTGTAATCTGTACCGCGGTGTTTACCCTGTGAAGTTTGAAACCAGAAACTATGAAAACATGATAAGTGCCGCCAGAGCCGCCGTTAAGGTAGTTAAGGATAAGGGGTATCTTGCTCACGGTGACTGGGTAATAGTAACTCACGGTGACACCGAAGAGGCCGGCATGACCAATGAAATGAAGATCATAGAGGTGGATTAGCACTTTCTTGCGCAGGAACATGACGGAAACATCGCGGCCTTATTCATATCATGATTGGGGAAAATGGTGTTTCCGTTTTTTATTCGGTATGTTTCCCGTCTCTATGATATAATCATATATGTTTTTAAGCATTTTCCGTAAGAACAGTGCTTAAATAAAAAACCATCGTTAACTCAGGTGGTTTTTTATTTTTTTTGTGTTTATGAAATGGCGGCCGAAAGCTTTTCGTGATGCCTTTACGGGGCTCCCGTAAACGCTCCCGAATCCGGGGCCGGACCGTTCTTTCGGTCATGATTTCAATCAGTTGTTCAGGGATATATAAATGAAAGACCAGACTATACAGATTCATGGCGGTTATACCACCGATTCCAATTCCCATGCAGTTGTTCCTCCCATCTATCAGACCGTGGCATATGAATTTGATAATGCCCAGTATGCGGCTGACCTGTTCAATCTGGTAAAGCCGGGCAACATCTATTCCCGTTTAATGAATCCTACTGCGGATGTTCTGGAAAAGCGCATGGCGCTTCTTGAGGGCGGTAAGGCTGCGGTTGCCGTGGCTTCAGGACAGTCTGCAATCGAATATGCGCTGCTCAATCTTGCCAAAAACGGTGACAACATTGTTTCCGTTCCACAGCTCTACGGCGGTACCCTAACCCTTTTGACCAGCGTTTTTGCAGATTTAGGCATTGAAGGACGTCTGGCAAAGACAGACAGTGCGGCTGATATAGAAGCTCTGATCGATGACAGAACCAGAGCCGTTTACTGTGAAACCATCGGTAATCCTGCAGGTAATATCGTGGATATTTCTGCACTTGCCGAGGTGGCTCACAGACACGGTGTTCCTCTTGTTGTTGACAATACCGTTGCCAGCCCTGCAATCTGCAAGCCTATAAGTTTCGGTGCCGACATTGTTGTTCACAGTCTGACCAAATTTTGTGGCGGGCACGGTAATACCATGGGCGGTATCATTATTGACAGCGGTAAGTTTGACTGGAAGAAGTATGGTGACAAGTATTCTCAGTTTACGGCACCTGAAAAGTCATATCACGGCGTAGTCTACTGCGATGCCTTCGGTGATGTTGCCTATGCGGCACGTATCCGCACTGTATTCCTCCGCAACACCGGTGCAATACTGCCACCACAGTCATGTTTCATGATTCTGGTTGGTCTTGAAACCCTGTCACTCAGAATGAAACAGCATGTGGCAAACACAATAGCCATTGCCGAATACCTAAAGAATCATCCTAAGGTTGCCTGGGTTCACAGCGCACATTTCCCTGATAATAAGTATCATGAGCTTGCAGTAAAGTATACCAAGGGCTCCCAGAGCGGACTTCTCACCTTCGGTCTTAAAGGCGGCAAGGATGACGGGGCTAAGTTTTACGATGCATTAAAACTTTTCAAGCGCGTGGTAAATATCGGTGATTCAAGATCATGTGTTACCCATCCGGCAAGCACGACTCACAGACAGCTGACTTCAGAACAGCTTAAGGCTGCAGGTATCGGTGAGGAGCTGATTCGTCTGACCATAGGTATTGAGGATCCTGAGGATCTTATAGCGGATATTGAACAGGCGCTTGCTCAGATCTGATAATGGCTAAGGTGGGAACCGTCCGGCGCAGTTAACGGTATGCGTGCTGACGGCTTACCATTTGTACATTCATAACCTGATTGCATGGCAGGACCCGAAGAAGATACGGTCCGGTATGCATTCAGGTTTTTATTTTTCTGTTCGTGTAAGCAGAAAGTTTTTTGTCTGAAAACGGTGAATGATATCTTACTTTGTGACGGGCATGGACGGAATCCGTAATATAAAATTATAACCTGTGAGTTATTTTTCTGAAGTAAGAAATATTAGTATAAAAGCATATAAAATATATAAATACTAAAACAACAAAACATTTGTTTTAGTATTATAAATAATAAAATATGATATTGATTTTTATACAATACGGAAGAAATTAATTAATAAAGACATGTAATTACGTTTTATTTTAAATTGCTGAAACTGTTACTGATATTGGTTTTGAACGTCTTTATCAAAATAGAAAGTAGAAATAATATGTGTAATAAATGTAGTAATCCCGATAATTTAAGGTAAAAATATGTTTTTTATAAAAAAATGAGATTTTTATCCTGTTTAATAATTTAATTTGTCGTCATAATATTAGTAAAAGTACGGCGTGGCAATACCT
This sequence comes from uncultured Ruminobacter sp., assembly GCA_902764345.1. Taxonomy (GTDB): domain Bacteria; phylum Pseudomonadota; class Gammaproteobacteria; order Enterobacterales; family Succinivibrionaceae; genus Ruminobacter. Next base: position 18,332 of record CACWVT010000035.1, on the reverse strand, counting down.
GCAAGAGGTTTACCAATACGTTGAAACGGTATTGTATTATGTGTGTTTCGGGGGGAGTAATGGGATTTTCAGCAGACAAATTAATTATCGGAGCCTGTTTGTCACTGTTTGTCATTACCGGCTGTCACATGAACGGGCAGGAACATGCAAGTGATTCTGATGAAATGGTTATAAAAGAGGAAACATCCGTGGTCGGCCTTCCAAATCCTTTTGTCAAGGTTAATTCCATCGCCGAAGCAGAGGCTGCAATAGGGAAAAAGATACCGCAGCTCAGGTTTATTCCTGATGCCTATCAGGACTCTCCGGAAATTTTTGTTATGAATGAGAGCGAGATGGTGCAGCTTATGTACAGCTCGGCCGACGGCAGCGAAAGAATGTTATACCGCATATCTGAAAAGTTTTCGACTGAACTTCTTAATGGTGATTATACCAAGTATGCCATTAACAAGAAGATCAAAATAAGAGGTCACGGTGTTCTTGTTAAGGGGAACGGTGACGGACAGGGGTACTATACGGCAGAATGGTCTGTCGGCGGACTCAATCTCTGCATTCTTTCGGACGTCCCGCTGACTGATGAAGTACTGAATAAGATGATCAAATGACATATTCCGGTGTCCGACTGTTCTGAACCGTCATGTAAGAGAGACTGCTGATGCAGTCTTTTTTTTGTGTGTCGGAGTGACGGATAAACCTATTTTCCGTGTTGGCTGCATGTATATAGGAATAGCAGAGCTCCAAATATCCGGCCCAATGTAAAATGTGGTTATGATTACAATTTTTAAACGTACGATATGCTACCATGAAAGCAGGTTAGGCTTTCAGTATAAAAGTCATGAGCATGAAGCTTCACATGATTCATGATATTTTTTCATTTAAACGTCCGATTCGCTGGAGAGAAATATGTCCGTTCTTGCTGCTTTTATGGTTCCTCATCCTCCGCTGATTATTCCGGAGATCGGTAAGGGTGAAGAAAAAAAGATTCAAAAAACTGTGGACTCGTATGAAGCCGTTGCCAGAGATATAGCCTCACTTAAACCGGATACGATAATCATATGCAGTCCTCATAAACAGTCTTTTTCGGATTATTTTCTGATAAACGGGAATGATAATGCAGAAGGTTCATTTGGTGAATTCGGAGCCGGTGATGTCAGAATAAGCGTCAGATGCGATATGGAATTTGTAAAGGCGGTGGAAGAGGCGTGTCTGAAGGAAAATGTTATGGCCGGAACAGCAGAAAATGAGGTCCGGCAGCCGTTGGATCACGGCACCATGATACCTCTGTGGTTTATCGGCAGATATCTTGACAAGTTTAATGTGGTGAATGTGGGAATATCAGGCTTTTCCCTGCTTGAACATTATCATCTCGGGGAAATAATGGCTCGTACGGCCGAAAAACTCGGTCGTCGGACGGTATTTGTGGCAAGCGGAGATTTGTCTCACAAGCTCCGGGAGGACGGGACTTACGGTTTTGCCGATGACGGCCCCGTTTATGACGCCAGACTTATGGATTTGTGTGAGCGCGGAGCCTTGGGCGAACTGCTGGATTTTCCTCAGCTTCTGTGTCAGAGAGCAGCCGAATGCGGTCATCGTCCTTTCTGCATGATGGCGGGTTTTCTTGACGGAAAGAATGTTAAGAGCAGAGTCTATTCACATGAAGACGTTACCGGTGTGGGGTATGGAATCTGCAGTTTTTATCCTGACGGAAACTCCGACGGGAGAAAATTCAGGAATATGAAGATACAGGAAGAGGAACTTTCCGTCGCCAGACTTCCGCTAAGTAGTGATCCGTATGTACGTCTTGCGCAACGGGCAATATACGGGTACGTGATTTCAGGAAGGCATATTCATATTCCGGATGATGTTTCGGAAGAGATGCTCGGTAAACGTGCAGGCGTATTTGTATCAATTCATCAGTCCGATCATCTGAGAGGATGTATCGGAACCATTGCGCCTACTCAGGAAAATATTGCAGCCGAAATCATAAGAAATGCCGTTCTTGCAGCTTCACGTGATTACAGATTCCTGCCGTTGATGGAGTATGAGCTTGATGACATTGAAATAAGTGTGGATGTTCTCGGTGAGATCGAGGATATATCTTCACAGAAGGAACTTGATGTCAGACGTTATGGAGTCATAGTCAGAAAAGATGACAGGGAAGGTCTTCTGCTGCCTAATCTAGACGGTATTACCTCCGTCAGTCAGCAGGTTGCAATTGCCAAACAGAAAGCGGGTATTGATTCCCGGGAAAGAGTTTCGATGCAGCGCTTTGAAGTAGTACGTCATTATCAGGATCCTTACCGGGCTTTTAAGCATGAACATGAATAACCGCTGCAGTGTATGTTTCAGAAAGTGCATCGTTAAGGAGGGAAAAAACGGATTCTGCGGTGCCAGAGCCGGCCATGACGGCAGAATGGTTCCGTTAAATTACGGCAGGATTTCCTCTATTGCCCTTGACCCAATAGAGAAGAAGCCTTTTCGTCACTTTATGCCCGGTTCCGTAATTCTTTCGGTCGGGAGTTACGGTTGTAATCTTCGCTGCCCGTTTTGTCAGAACAGCTCGATTTCCTGGTCTGATGAGGCGATGAATAGGGTCGCTGTAAGTCGTTACATGTCTCCTGATGAGCTTGTATCTCTGGCCGTTGATCTGGTACCCCGCGGAAATATAGGAGTGGCATTTACATATAATGAGCCTGTTATAGGCTATGAGTATGTGAGGGATACCTCAAGGCTGCTTCATCAGCATGGTCTCAGAAGTGTCATGGTCACTAACGGTACAGCGTCTCTTTCCGTTCTGGCTGAACTGGATGGACTGGTTGATGCCATGAACATCGATTTGAAGGGATTTACGGACAGTTATTACCGAAGGGTTCTCAGAGGTGATCTTGAAATGTGTAAGAACTTTATTTCGGAGGCTGTCAGAATATGTCACGTTGAGCTCACTACACTGATAGTTACCGGAGAGAATGATTCGGAAGAGGAAATAAGAAAACTTTCGCAATGGATTGCCGGGCTTACGGATGAGACCGGTATGATAATAGGAACCCGCGTGCCACTGCATCTTACCAGATTTTTTCCATCATTCAGGATGAATGACCGCAAAGCTTCCGACGTAAGCAACATATATCATCTCGCCGATGTTGCCCGAGAATATCTTGAGTTTGTATATACAGGAAACTGCTGATGTCTGAGGACAGTTAAATCACGTTTTGATTTCGGATAAAGATGATTTTTCTGTCAGAACAATGTACATAAAAGAAAGCCTGCCTAAGGAAACTTACGGGCAGGCTTTTATATCCTGATTATCAGCGGTCTTTTTTCAGGGCTGAGTTGATTCTGGCCATAAAGCTTCCGGCAGGAAGATAGCCGTTTACTGAAGATATCAGCGTATGATTCTTAAATATCAGAACCGTTGGGGCTCCGGTAATTGCCGAATTGTATTTTTCTATTATGTCCTTTGACGGTGCGTTGTCTTCGGTAATATCAACGTAGACGTTTTTAAAACCTGACATGTATTCAATCACATTTCTGTCAGCAAAGGTCGTGTCCTCATACTTTTTGCAGGAGGCACACCAGTCTGCCCTGATATCGACGATAACAACATCATTATCCCTGATTACGCTTTCCAGTTCATCGAGTGTTTTCACCTGTTCAAAAAGATTGTCGCTACCGTCATCAGGAGTCATGAAGAGAGAGGCTGCGGCCATTGCCGCCGTCACCGTCATGGTGAATATGGCGAATGGTCCGCGCTGCTTTTTCATGACAAGAAGGGTGAGGTAGCAGATAAGGGATCCGCTCATAAGTATGGCGATTGCGGTTATGATTTCGGTGCTGAGATAGGCTCTGAGAAGGTACAGCGGTATGGTAAGCATGATAAAACCGCAGAGAACCTTAATGTTTTTCATCCACATTCCTGATTTCGGCAGGAACTTCTGGCCCAAAAGGGCTATTATCGCCAGTGGTACTCCCATGCCCAGTCCCATAACGAACAGGTAGGCTCCGCCCCTAATCATGTCACCGTCCTTCATGATGAACATCAGCGCTCCTGCAAGCGGAGCAGTGGTGCACGGGGAGGCTATTACGGCACTTATGACGCCCATTAGGAAAACACCGGTTACCGTACCGCCTTTCTGTTTATCGTTGAACTGCTGCAGTCTGTTTATCCATGAGCTCGGAAGCGTCATTTCAAAAAGACCGAACATTGATATTGCCAGGATCAGGAAGATTATTGACATTATGATAAGAACGGCCGGTTGCTGCAGAAACATCTGAAATCTTGCTCCGGCATAAGCGATGCCGAACCCTGCCAGCATGTATGCGACTGCCATGCCGAGAATATAGACAAATGTGTATGCGGCAGTGGTCTTTGTGTTTTTCTGCCTGCTGCCGAGAATTATTGAGCTCCAGATTGGGTACATCGGGAACATGCAAGGAGTGAGACTTAGCAGAACTCCGAAGCAGAAAAAGGCAATAAGACCGAAAAGAATGCTGCTCCCCATCATTTTGTATATGGACCCGCTGTCATTGCTGATGTCCAGGAGTGAGGTGAAATCACTGCCGGGAATCTTCTCTACGGTCTCTTCGCTCTTAAGGTCAGTGCTCTTTGCTGCGGCATCTTCTTCGGATTTTGGAGCGGCACCGGCAGAGCCGGCGACTGCGGTTTCATCGGCAGTCAGTCTGTCAATGGCTATTTTTTTGGTGATTGGAGGGTAGCACATGCCTGCGGTGCATCCCTGGTATTTTATACTGATTTTCGGAAACGGGTCGGTACGTGAAACCTTCAGCTTCACCGTAACCGCATCATGATAAATGTGGCTCGGTCCCATGTATTCATCGTCATGATACAGACCTTCCGGAATTATGATGTCTGATATTTCGCAGTTTATCGGAGTGATGGTGAATCTTTCCTGATAAAGGTAGTATTCCGGTGCTATGGAGAATTTTATGGAAACGTCCTGTTCATTCTGTTCAAGTTCCGGTATGAATGCCTCGTCGGCATCGAGGTAGTGAGGTTCAGCTTCATCCTGTACTGATAATGATGATTCTGAAAAGCCGGTGGCCGGAGCGGTAAGTTCATCCGCAAAGGCAGGAACTCCGCCGAAAATGAAAAATGCCACTGCTGAAAATAACAGAACTGATAATTTATGCATGATTATTCTTTGGTGTTTGTTATATGAAAAAGTGTTGTGCGTTCATTAAATCTTCTGCGATTTTATCACAACAGTATGCGTTAGGTTCTAAACGATGACCGATTTAATGCTCCTTGTTCACGCTAGATAACATTTTTTATCAGGTCGGTGAGCCTGCGGTTTAGAAAAACATAAGAAAAAATAATCCTCACGTTTCATGATTATCATAAAAGGGAGGATTATTTGTTAAAGCTTCGTTCGGTGTCTGTCCCAAAAGGTTAAACACCTCACTTGTAAGGATTTACTTCTTCTGTTCCTTCAGAAGGTCGCGGATTTCGGTAAGAAGTTTAATGTCGGCTGACGGTTCTGCAGCTGCTTCGGCAGCTTCCTCTGCCTTTTCTTCCTTGATCATTGAACGCTTGAGATTGTTGATGAGCTTCATTGACATGAAAATTGCGAAAGCAATGATTATGAAATCAACAATGGTCTGGATGAATGCGCCGTATTTTAATACTACGGCTTCGGCAGTATCTGTTTTTTCCTGAAGGGTAAAAGCCAGATCCTTGAAGTCCACGTTGCCGCAGATTACGCCGACGAGAGGCATGATGACATCGGCAACAAGAGATGACACAATCTTGCCGAAGGCGGTACCGATGACAACACCGATAGCCATGTCGAGTACGTTGCCCTTCATGGCGAAATCCTTGAATTCTTTAAGCAGTGAAATACCTTTATCTGTAACGGCCATTTTTTTCTCCTGACATGCGTATTTAACGATTTTTGAAAAAGTATTCTGACAAGAATGTCTTTCCGGTTGCCGGACATACGGAATGCTTCCGTATAAGCGACGGCAGTCATAAGATGTTCTGTCGGAAAAAGACAATATTTATGCAACAATTATCGATTTTAATGTTTTCTTTGTCTAGATTTTTTAAAATTTGAGGAAAAAATGACGTGTTTATCGCACAGTTTCACCATGAAATTCCATATTTATTTTTCTTTTGACCACTCTGTCCGGAATTGCCACGGATACAGCTTTGTGGTATATTTGGCAACGGTAAAAAGTTGCCTGGAGAACAGAAAATTCCCGATGTGAAAGGTTCGTCTTACGGGGATGCGTGTTCTTACGGCTCTTTCCGTGTTTTATTCAATTTCATAAACATTTAAATGTAAGGTCAATATCATGAGACAAAAGCTCGTAATGGGTAACTGGAAGTTAAACGGTACCAAAGAATCAGTTAACGCTCTTGTTAACGCTCTTCTTGCTCCTGTAAATGCAGCAACCAACGTAGAAGTTGCAGTATGTGCTCCTGCAATCTTCATCGGTACTGTTGAAGCTCTCGCAAAGGGTTCTGCTCTTCAGTACGGTTCAGAAGACTGTGACGTTCACACCAGCGGTGCCTTCACCGGTGAAAACTCTCCTGTGATGATCAAGGAATTCGGTTGTAAGTATGCAATCGTTGGTCACAGCGAACGTCGTGAATACCACAACGAAACCAACGAAGTTGTTGCTGCTAAGTATGAAGCTGCTCAGGCTGCAGGTCTTATCCCAGTACTCTGCATCGGTGAATCTCTTGCTCAGTTCGAAGCTGGTGAAACCGCTAACGTAGTTAAGACTCAGCTCCAGGCTGTTATCGACAAGTGCGGTATCAAGTCTTTCGAAAAGGCTGTAATCGCTTACGAACCAATTTGGGCTATCGGTACCGGTAAGACCGCAACTCCTGAAATCGCTCAGAACGTACACGCTCAGATCAGAAGCTTCCTCGCTTCATTCGATGCTGATGTTGCTGCTAAGGTACAGGTTCTCTACGGTGGTTCTTGCAATGCCAAGACTGCTCCAGAACTCTTCAAGCAGCCGGACATCGACGGCGGTTTAGTTGGCGGTGCTTCATTAAAGCCAGCTGATTTCGCAGCAATCATCGAAGCAGCCAAGTAATTTTTACGGCATGCTGATTTAAGAAAAACATTCTCTATTTCAGTGAATGAATTAACCCCCGATTTTTCGGGGGTTTTTGCTTAATACGGTAAAAAAACATCATCGGACATTTTAATGACAGCCGTGTTAAATATATGACATAACGTTAATCTTGCTTTTAAAAAGGCTGATTTCTATTGTAAAAAAAAGTGCCTCATGATAGAAAAGAAACCGAATTATGAGTTGTATGTAGGAAACTGCATGAATTTGACAAACTGAATTCGTCTGTAAATGACGGCTGCGGGCCGTAATAATGCTGACAGACGGTATTTGCTGTAAATGTTTGTCCGTATGGCTGCAGTACAGGTTTAAACAGATTTATTTTTGGACATATATGATTAATCGCATAGGTGTTTTGACCAGCGGCGGTGATGCGCCGGGGATGAATGCGGCAGTAAGATCGGTTGTAAGAGCCGCAATAAATGAAGGTATTTCGGTTTCAGGCATCAGGGACGGCTTTTTGGGGATGCATCAGGATCGCATCGTGGATCTTGACAGAGCGGACGTGAATGACATTATTACCCGTGGCGGAACCTTTCTGGGAACGGCCAGATTTACTGCTTTTAAGGAAGAATCCGTACGTCGTGAGGCCATAGAAAATCTGAACAAGAGAAATATCGATGCATTGGTGCTTATCGGCGGTGACGGAACCTACACCGGAGCCCTGCGTCTTCACGAAATGGGAATTCGTTGCATCGGTGTTCCTGCAACCATAGACAACGACGTGCACGGAACGGAATTTTCCATAGGATTTGATACCGCGGTTAACAATATCATGCAGAACATGGATCGTCTGAGAGACACTTCCAGTTCTCATCACCGCGTAACAATTGTTGAGGTTATGGGGCGTCACTGCGGGGATCTCGCCATGGTTGGCGGTATTGCCGGCGGGGCGGACTATATAATAGCCCCTGAGCTTGAATTTAAAAAAGAGGACCTTTTTACAAAGATCTCTCAGGCCTTTGCAGCGGGCAAGAGACATGCCCTCATCTGCCTCTGTGAGAACATGGTGAATGCCGACACTCTCGCATCTGAGCTTGAGGCAACCACCGGTATTGAATGCAGGGCTACCGTGCTCGGCCATATTCAGAGAGGCGGCTCTCCTACAGCATATGACCGTGTGCTGGCCAGCAGACTGGGTGATTATGCCGTGCGGCTTCTTATTGACGGGGTGTATGGCAAGTGCGTAGGTGTTGAAGGAGGAATTCTCATTGCTACCGATTTCGCCTCTGCAATTGAGACGCCGAAGCTTTCACGCATACGTGAGTACAACTGTCTGTCAAACAAAATTTCCTGACGGACGGCCTTCGGACGTGCAGTATTTTCATGATTCGGAACGGTATTTGCTCAGATTAACGGTTATGCCGGAAGACGGAACAATTCAGTCGCATCAGCATCTGCACTGGCCGGTTGAAACTGGTTAAAAAAGATACCGCAAATGGCGTTAGTGCTTGACTTTTTAGCCTAAATTTGGGATCATGAGACAAATTTTACTGCATGGTGCACATACATAGGATATTTATGTCGATTACAACAGAAACCATTGTTACCACAACAATTACAACAGCATTATGGAATAAGGGCTGTTAATTTTTGTTTCTGTTACGTGATTGACATTCAGAAAGCCCAGGATTCTGTGAATCACGGGCTTTTTTTGTTGCAATGGAGAATTTAATGCGAGTTTTAAAGTTTGGTGGTACCTCTTTAGCTAACTCTGAACGTTTTTTAAATGTATCAGACATTGTTGTGAAAACCCACAGAAAGTCACAGGTGGCTTTAGTTCTGTCAGCTCCGGCAAAAGTAACCAACTACCTTGTTGAACTGGTTTCTGAAGCTGTAAAGGGTAATGATGTTCAGTCAATTCTGGACAGTATCGAAGCTATTTACGTTGAACTGATTCAGGGGATTAAGCTTAAGTATCCTAACGTTGACGATGATGCTTTACACCAGATTTTAAATGAAGAATTTTCATTAATTAAGAAGAGAGTTCAGGGCATAATGCTTCTTGGTCAGTGTCCTGATAATGTTCAGGCTAAGATCTTAAGCCGCGGTGAAAAGCTTTCTGCAGTGTTCATGGAAAACCTGCTTAAGGCCAGAGGTGAAAACGTAACCCGTCTGTGTCCTGTTGAAGTTCTTAAGACTTCAGAAGGCGGTTACCTTGAATCAACAGTTAATATTGACCTTTCAAGAAGCCTTTTTGCAAAGCGTCCTAGAAATGACTCAACCATCTATGTGATGATGGGCTTCACCGGCGGTAATGAAAAGGGTGAACTGGTTCTTCTCGGCCGTAACGGTTCCGATTATTCTGCCGCATGTCTCGCTGCCTGCGTAAATGCCGAATGCTGTGAAATCTGGACCGACGTTGACGGTGTATACAGCTGTGATCCGAGAATCGTTCACGATGCACTGCTTCTCAAGCGTTTAAGTTACAAGGAAGCCATGGAGCTTTCTTATTTCGGTGCCAAGGTTCTTCATCCGCGTACCATTGCTCCAATTGCTCAGTTCCGTATTCCATGCCTTATCAAGAACAGCCTGAACCCTGATTACGAGGGAACCACCATTGCCGAAGAAGGTGATCTCAACATTCCTATCAAGGGTATTTCAGATCTTACCAATATGTCGCTGGTAAATATCTGCGGTCCGGGAATGAAGGGTATGGTAGGTATGGCCGGCCGTATTTTTAACTGTGTGTCACGCGCGAAGATTTCCATTGCCCTGATTACCCAGTCATCCTCAGAATACAGCATCAGTTTCTGTATCCACACCTGTGATGCGGAAAAGGCAAGACAGGTTCTTAATGAGGAATTCAAGCTTGAACTTAAGGAAGGTCTGCTTGACGGTATTGACATTACTCATGACAAGGCAATTATTTCAGTTGTTGGTGACGGCATGCTCACTGCAAGAGGCATTGCTTCCAAGTTCTTTACTTCACTGTCACTTGCTAACATCAACGTAAACGCAATTGCTCAGGGTTCATCTGAAAGATCAATTTCTGCGGTTGTGTCAAAGAACAAGGTAAGTGAAGCAATCAGAATCTGTCACCAGAACTTCTTCAGTTCTCTGCAGTTCATCGACGTTCTCCTTATCGGTATCGGCGGCGTGGGCGGAGCCCTTGTCGGCCAGATCAGAAGACAGCAGCAGATTCTGCAGCAGAAGCACGGTGTTAAGATGCGTATCGTCGGTATGTGCAATTCAAGACACATGCTCCTTAATGAGGAAGGCATTGATTTGAATTCAGACTACAAGGCTGCCCTTGAAGCTTCAACCATGAGTTTCTCCGTTGCTGCCGCAAAGAAGTTCATTACCGACACTCATCTCATTAACCCGGTTATAGTTGACTGTACTTCCGATGCGAATGTTGCCGCTCAGTACAAGGACTTCCTGCTTGCAGGTTTCCACGTGGTAACTCCGAACAAGAAGGCTAACACCAGTACCATGGAATACTATCGCGACCTGCGCAAGGCTGCACAGCTGCGTCGTCGTAAGTTCCTTTATGAAACCAATGTTGGTGCGGGACTTCCTGTTATTGAAAACCTGCAGAATCTGATTGCGGCAGGTGACAATCTTCAGGAATTCAACGGTATTCTGTCAGGTTCTCTGTCATTCATCTTCGGTAAGCTTGAAGAAGGTCTGTCATTCAGTGAGGCTACCCTTACCGCAAGAGCAAAGGGATTTACCGAACCGGATCCTAGAGATGACTTAAACGGTATGGATGTTGCTAGAAAGATTCTGATTCTTGCACGTGAAGTAGGCATGGAGCTGGATCTTTCAGATATTGACGTACAGATGGCTCTGCCTCCTGGATTTGATGCTTCAGGTACCACTGAGGAATTCCTGCAGCGTCTGCCTCAGGCTGATGAATACTTCAGAAAGGAAATAGCTGCGGCAAGGGAAAGAGGAGAGGTTCTCCGCTACGTTGGCAGCATTGTTGACGGCAAGTGTCACGTTGCAATCAAGGCCGTTCCTGAAACCGATCCGCTGTACAAGGTTAAGGACGGTGAAAACGCTCTGGCATTCCTCACCGCATATTATCAGCCTATCCCGCTGGTACTCCGCGGTTACGGTGCGGGTACCGAAGTTACCGCAGCCGGCGTGTTTGCTGATATTTTACGTACTTTAAACTGGAAGAGAGAGGCTTAATTTAAAATGGGTGTTAGTGCATTCGCTCCTGCTTCAATCGGTAATGTAAGCGTTGGTTTTGATATTCTCGGTGCTGCTTTAAAGCCGATTGACGGACAGATTCTGGGTGATAATGTTGATGTTTATGCCGGAGACAGTGAGTTTGATTTAAGTATTGAAGGCTGGTTTGCCTCAAAGCTTCCTGCAGATCCTAAGAAGAACATCTGCTACGATGCCTATGTCGGTTTCAAGGCTCTTCTCGAAGAAAAGGGAATCGCTGTAAAGCCTGTAAAGATGGTTCTCAAAAAGAACCTGCCTATCGGCTCCGGTCTGGGTTCATCAGCAGCCTCAATCGTGGCTGCAGTTGAAGCCTTAAACGCCTTCCATGACTATCCGTTATCAAAGGATGAGGCTTTAACTCTCATGGGCAGACTTGAAGGCAAGATTTCAGGTTCAGTTCATTTTGACAATGTTGCTCCATGCTATCTTGGCGGTATTCAGCTGATGGTTGAGGAAGCAGGCATTATTACCGAAACTGTTCCTAGCTTTGCAGACTGGTACTGGGTTTCCTGTTATCCGGGAATTACCGTAAGCACCGCTGCCGCACGTGCCATTCTGCCAAAGGAATACAGCCGTTCAACCTGTATCACCTTCGGCCGTCAGATTGCCTCATTCATTCAGGCTTCCCATACCGGTAATGAAAAGCTTGCAGCCGCCGTTCTTAAGGACGTGCTTGCCGAACCTTACCGCAAGGAACTCATCCCTGGATATGATGATGCCATGGCAAAGGGAATGGAACTTGGTGCGCTTGCAGGCGGTATTTCAGGTTCAGGTCCTTCAATCTTCATCGTGATGAAGGATCTCGCAAAGGCGGAAGAACTGCAGGAATATCTCAAGAAGAATTTCATTCAGAATGATGACGGTTTCTGCAACATCTGCAAGATCGATACTGCAGGTACCGTGGTAACCGGTATCTAAACATCGGAACACCGGTTTTTCATTAAACCGGTGTTTTATGCTTTTATAAATGTCCTGATTAGTCAGGCTTACCGCGGGACGGTATGTCAGGACAGGAAAATTTAAAAAGAACACGGGATTCCCGTGCTGAAATTAAGTGGTGAAAATATGCAGCTTTATAACATTAAACATAATGAAGAAAAAGTTTCTTATGCCCAGGCGGTAAAGCAGGGTTTAGGTAAGGACCAGGGCTTGTTTTTCCCTGCATCAATTGAACCTTTAAAGGATGTTGATGCTCTCCTTGCTCTTCCTTTCGTTGAACGTTCAGCCAAGGTTTTACGTCATCTCATCGGTAACGATGAAATCGAAAATCTTGAAGAACTCGTAAAGAACGCCTTTGCTTTCGGTGCTCCTTTACACAAGGTTGACGACAATAACTATGCTCTGGAACTGTTCCATGGTCCAACTCTCGCATTCAAGGACTTCGGTGCACGTTTCATGGCTCAGTGCCTCGGCGCCGTTGCCAACGGTAAGAAGATTACCATTTTAACCGCTACCAGCGGTGATACCGGTGCGGCAGTTGCTCATGCTTTCTATAACCTTCCGAACATCGAAGTTGTAGTGCTTTATCCAAAGGGAAAGATCAGCAATCTTCAGGAAAAGTTATTCTGCACCTTAGGCGGTAACATCCGTACCGTTGCCATCAATGCTGCATTTGATGACTGTCAGTCTCTTGTTAAGGCTGCATTTGACGATGAAGAATTAAAGCAGGCCATCGGTCTTAACAGTGCCAACTCAATCAACATCAGCCGTCTGCTGGCTCAGGTTTGCTACTACTTTGAAGCGGTTGCCCAGCTTCCTGCAGAAAAGCGCAACAGCGTAGTGGTTTCAGTACCTAGCGGTAACTTCGGTGACATCACCGCAGGTCTTATTGCCAAGGCTCTTGGTCTTAAGATTAAGAAGTTCGTCGTTTCAACCAACGATAACGACACCGTACCTCGTTACCTCGCTTCAGGCAAGTGGGATCCTCACGCAACCGTTGCAACCCTTTCAAACGCCATGGACGTATCAAAGCCAAACAACTGGCCGCGTGTTGAAGAATTGTTTAAGGTTAAGGGATGGAATCTTTCAGAACTCGGTTATGGCAAGCTTTCTGATGCCGAAACCAAGGATGCCATGAAGGAAACCCACGCAAAGGGTTACATCACCGAACCTCACGGAGCAATTGCTTACAAGGTTCTTCAGAACAACATGGAAGCTGGCGATACCGGTATCTTCTTATGTACTGCTGCTCCTGCAAAGTTCAAGGAAAGCGTTGATGAAATCCTTGGTATCGATTTACCTTTACCTGAAGCCCTTGCTTCAAGAGCAGACTTAAAGATTTTATCAGACAATATGGACGCAGATTTTGCGGTTCTCCGTAACTATCTCTTAAAGAAGTAACGGTTCCTTCATTCTGAAATTTGAACAGCATGAGCCTTTATGGTTCATGCTTTTTTATTTTGTTTATCATCAGAAGTGGAATACCAGTGATGCACCGGCTTCGGTTAAGTGTCTGCCGGGATATCCTCGCCTTGGGGCCGAGTCGTTATGTCCCAGTTTATAGTCCGTAAATTCGGCATTTACGGAGAAATTATTCGTAAGCGATTTGCTCCAGGTGGCCTTATACCTGTACATGTAGTTACGGTAATACTGATGGGTCGTCAGGGGAATTTCATAACTTAAGTTAATTTTACCGACGGTTCTGTCCCAGTAAAAAATTCCGGCCTCCGGACGCACGAAGACATGGTTGTTGCTGTGAGGAACGGCATAGCCGTAATATGCGTGAACATAGGGGATAAAGTTTCCCATGCGGTATGAAACCGCGTTTCCCAGGGCTAATTCCGGATAAAGTCCCACATGTTCGGCATCCACGTTATTGTGCATGGCCGCAAAGAATGAAAATGCCGAGAATTTTCCCAAACGGGCATCAGGAATGGGATTCAGATTGACAATTTCAAGGTCACTTAAAAGGAATTTACCGCTCAGGTATCTTCCCGTGAATTCCAGAAACTTGGATTCGGCAAGGGCGGGAGAGAACCTGTTGTCATCCTTTATGTTGTTGAGAGTCGGGGCAAAACGCAAACTCATGCCGTTACCGTATATTGAACTGTGGAGTCCGCCGGCTTCCAGTCGGATGCTTTTGGGACTGTTTACCGGTGTTGACATCCTGTTCTGTGAAAAATAAAGGTTTTCACTTTCTGAAGGCAGCACCTCAATTCCTGAGACCAGACCGGGTTTACGGTATATTTCACTGATGTATTCCAGCGGTGTTTCAAAGAATACTATGTTCTCGCTGTCCAGACGGTCGTCGGCAACTGCCAGTGCCTTAGACATGCCGGAGGCGCAGTTGATGTTAAAAAAAGAGTACAGGGTATTACGGTGTCTGAGCTCTATAACGTGCAGATAGAATATTTTCTTTTGTTCCTCGGTAAGGTTTATTTCAAACTCCCACAGAGATCTGTCGTTAGTCAGATAATCCATGGCGTTTTCGTAATAAGGTTTTATGCTGTAGATGCCGTCTATCGAATTACTGAAAAACTTCAGCACCAGATCGGTCATATCGTTTTCCGAAGCAGCAAATGTGAGTCCGTATTCCCGGTATTTTCCCTTAGCGTTCGTGCCTGCCAGTTTTGTGAAGATGTGGCCGTTTGCTGATATGGGAATAATCACATCCTCAGACACATAGATAATGTAGAGCTTATCAAGTCCGACATTGTCAGTGTAGTCCCTGAAGATTCTGCAGCCTTCCTCCTGAATCATCTCACCGGGAATATCCCGTCCGTAAATGAGATAGAATCTGGCAGGATAGAAACATATGTTATGAATGTCCTTTTCGAAGAACTGAATAGTGGCATTATATTCTGCTTCAGGATCGGAATGACCGTTAGGGGAGAGAAAAAACGTACTTTCAGCCGAGATCTGACTGATGTTTTCATTCAGGTCGTAATGCAGAAGTTTTTTCCAGATATGGAGTTTTTCAGGAGAAAGATCTTTATAAGCAGGAGGCCTGTCAGACAGCAGTCCGGAAAATGGTGAGTCCAGGTAATCAGCCGCAAGTACCTGTGAACAAGCGAGAATTCCGATGACGGTAAGCAGTTTAAGCAGATTAAGCAGCTGTTTAATCATTTTCTGAGAAACGTTACCGAATGAAATAATCATACATATATGAATTTATGGAAGGGCAGATTACTAAAAAATTTCCCGGGGCATTCCATTTCTTAAAAATACCACGGGATACAGGTTTTATGGTCAGTGCTGATCAGTTATAAAGATCAGTGATATTAATCTCTTCTTCCGGATATGCCTGTTTGGCAGGATTCAGCTGTTGTATTTTGCCGGCAGGATTAAGAGCTTTTATTTGCTCGGTCGGATCAAGCTGCCTGATCTGGTCAGTCGGGTCGAGCTGCCTAATCTGTTCGGTCGGATCAAGCTGCCTGATCTGGTCAGTCGGGTCGAGCTGCCTAATCTGTTCGGTCGGATCAAGCTGCCTGATCTGTTCGGTCGGGTCGAACTGCCTGATCTGTTCGGTTGGATCAAGCTGCCTGATCTGCTCAGTCGGGTCTAGCTGCCTGATCTGCTCAGTCGGGTCGAGCTGCCTGATCTGTTCGGTCGGATCAAGCTGCCTGATCTGTTCGGTCGGATCAAGCTGCCTGATCTGTTCGGTCGGGTCGAGCTGCCTGATCTGTTCGGTCGGATCAAGCTGCCTGATTTGCTCGGTCGGGTCAAGATGTCTGATCTGTTCGGTAGGGTCGTTAATTTTAATTGATAATCCTGTTTCAGGATCAACCAGATCGTAATTCGGATTATCATTGTACAGCGCTTCCTCCTTGAGGTAAGGCTTTATCCATTCACGGCATTCTTCACTGTCCACAATTTCCGGACTGTAGCTGTATTCATTATGATCGTAACCATAGATCCATGTGCCGCTGTCCGTGCTCGTTACGTCTGAGGTTGTTGAAGAAACACCTGAGAGAGAGCTTGAAGGGCTTGTCATGAGAAGATTGCCTGTGGTTTTGACGGCTGTCCCGGCTGTACTTTTTAGGGCTGTGGTGGCAGGATCAAAGATAGAGTTTCCGTTTTCATCATGCTGACTGATGACCATTGTGTCGGCGATGATACACTGGTGATCGTCTGCCGGCAGGGATTTGTATTTAACCGAGATGTTAGGTTTTGTTCTCGGAACCTTGATGCGGCGCTGTCCGGTAAAGGTAATTCTGTCGTCAACAGTTACCTGAATATGGTTAGCCAGAGCCTGATTATATTTGTCCTGGGCCATTTTAATGTCGATGGTCTGATTTAATGTACTGGATGTTACTGAGCAGCCTGACAGACAGAACAGCCCGGTAAGAACAATATTTTTCGTATCCATGATATGACACCTGATGTATTCGGTTTTAATGATGCTATATATACAATAATGTGATCGGGTTTGCAATTTTTTGTTGTTTTTTTAATGATAATCGGAATTTTTCTCTTAAGGTGTCTGCTATGTGAAAAAACCACGTAACCGTTTACTGTCAGTCTTTCCAGTAAAAAAGGTATCCGTCTGGTCTGTTTTTGTCAGCCATGAAGATTCTGTTTTTAATTAATTCATGGTGACTCTCAGATGAGTTTACGGAGCATTTGCGTAAAATGTTGAAAGTGCTGAGCAGTTCTTGGGATTTTATGCCTTCGTACTGAGAGCATTTTCTCCTCTGACATTGATAATTTTTCATATATCTGATA
Organism: uncultured Ruminobacter sp.; assembly: GCA_902764345.1. GTDB lineage: Bacteria > Pseudomonadota > Gammaproteobacteria > Enterobacterales > Succinivibrionaceae > Ruminobacter. The sequence goes on along the minus strand of CACWVT010000035.1, from coordinate 1,388 downwards.
CACTTTTGACGTTTTTTTAGTGACGGGAAGATATTGAATTAAAGTAGGATTTTAATAAATGGAACGCCGTATTCTTCGTACTGAATGTCCTGACGCAAAAGGACTTATTGCCGGCATTACCGGTACCTGTTTTAAGTATCAGTACAATATTATTAAGAACGATCAGTTTTCAACCTTTGATGATGCCAGATTTTTCATGAGAACTGAGCTTGAAGGTGATTTCAGTACTGCGCAGTCTTTTATGGAAGATGTGAAGAAGGTGATTCCTGAAGGCGGTATCTGTAAGCTGATGCCCGTAGAGAGAAAAAAGGTTCTGGTTCTTGTGACCAAGGAAGCTCATGTTCTCGGTGATCTTCTGATTAAGAGCTATGCCGGTGCATTGCCTATCGATATTGTCGGTGTTATCGGTAACTATGACAAGCTTGAGGATCTTACCAGAAAGTTTGATATTCCTTTTGTGACCGTAAGTCATGAGGGGCTCAGTCGTGAAGAGCATGAAGCCAAAATGCTTGAGGCCATAGGTAAGTTTGAGTTTGACTATGTGGTTCTTGCCAAATACATGCGCATTCTTACTCCTAATTTCGTTAACAGCTTCCCTAAAGGTTCACTGATTAACATCCATCATTCCTTCCTTCCTGCATTCATCGGTGCCAAACCTTATCAGCAGGCTTTCAACCGCGGTGTTAAGATTATCGGTGCAACTGCCCATTTCGTTACCAACGATTTGGATGAAGGTCCGATTATTGCTCAGGACGTCATCAAGGTTAATCACAATTACAGTGCCGAGAGCATGGCCAAGGCAGGTCGTGACGTTGAACGTCAGGTGCTTGTGAGAGCTTTAAGCAGAGTTGTTGACGGTAAGGTGTTTATTCACGGAAACAAGACAGTGGTATTCTAGGAATAGGGACCGAATCTTCTTTTTAATGCCGTGTGCTGTTTTTATTAAGCATGACGGAAGAGAAAGATAAATAAAACCTTCGTTCATTTTGCCGATGAACGAAGGTTTGTTTTTATGGTAATCCTAAACAGAATACATTCAGTTTGTTTTCGGATGATTCCGTACGGATGTTAATGTTCACTGTCTTTTGACAGAAAAAGACTCTGCTTCTGAACCAGTCCCTTTTCGGCCCATTTTTCCATCTGTCTGTATATGGTTGAGCTGTTGATCCCCAAAAGTTTGGAGGCCTGACTTACCGAACCGTTGCAGGCATTAACTGCGGAAATGATGTATATGCGCTTGATGTCGTCAAGAGATTGGATTTCATCCTTTGAACGAGGCAGGTCAATTCGGAGTATGGTGTTATCCTCGGATGATTTTTCACTCCTGAAATTTTCCGCAAGAGCAGTAGGAGTTGCCTTCAGAGAGGATGAATCATTTTCTGCTGAAT
>CACWVT010000034.1 GCA_902764345.1 uncultured Ruminobacter sp. | reverse complement strand
TGTATGCGGTAAATCCGTTTCTGTTTTTTCAACATCTACAGTTTACACGGTAAATCCACGTTTTGCATTCATTCGTGGAGGTCGTTTCATATTGTCTTTTAGGTAAAGAGACGATAATATTCCGGCCACACTCTCGGCCACCTGACTGTTTAAGCCGCATTCTTCCTGTATACATTTGGCAAATGCAGATGTGTCGTCCACAATACTCTCATTGTAATACTGGATTTCGTTAAGCAGAACCAGCAGTATTCCTCCGGCTATCTGTTTAGAACAGCAATCCGAAAGCATCAGTTCGCAATAGACTTCATAGGGCTCATCATGCAAATAATCTGCCCCTTCCCGTTCTATAATATCTGCAAGAATATCAACTGTCGGTTCCATACAGCCTTCCGTAAAATCATCTCCCGTTAGAAACTAAAAATATGCGGCTACCGTGATATTTCACCAGCCACCATATGTTCACGCACGCATCAGACACCCTCAAAAACCTGATAACTAATACTTTATAATAAATCATAGCGACAAAATCCATTATCGATCTAATTATTCATTTAATTTCAAATTTATATATGAGACAGAATACTAATTAACTGATATGTCGGCGGATTACACCGTGGCGGCACGCTAAAAAAGAAGACATTTCTGCCTTTGGAACAGGAGAATGCGACAATATTGACTGCCATCAGGATAGCAACGGACAGTTCCAGATGAATCCGTCTGTCATCATAGAACTGCAGGACATTCTTTCTTAATATGATATTCAAAACTTTCAACAGTGCGGACGTCGCCATTAAAGCCGGAAATCCGCACTGTACATCACAGAGGATATTCCCCTTACTGTTCTTTTACGAAAACGACCACCCCGCCTTTTTCAAGCCTGCCTGACGCATACTTATGTGAAAAAAGGATCTTCCCGTCAACACAAACATCAGTATCGTATTCATTGGCATTGATAAATACCCTTGGTTTTCCGTCACTCCCTCTTGAGTAATGTATAAGTCTTGAGTGATCATCTTGTTCCCATACAAGCTCGTTCGCACTTTTGAAAGACTTATGCTTTCTCACATTGATAAGAGTCCTTACGTCATCAAATGTATTAAGATATTTCCCGGAATCTATATCATTCCATGGCATTGGCCTTCTATTATAAGGGTCATTTTCCCCTTCTAAGGCTATTTCGGTGCCATAGTAAATACATGGAGAACCGGGCATTGTAAACAGCAGCGTCAGCTGCTGAATGAAACCATCATATGATCCTGCCATGTTAATGAGTCTCGATACGTCATGACTGTCCAACAGATTAAACAGAGCATGATTAATCTGCTGTTTGTACATTGAATAACAGTAATTTATCTTATGCTTAAAATCTCCCGTGTTAAGGCTCTTATCCCTGAAGAAATTGCCTATAACCTGCATAAACGGATAATTCATTACCGAATCATATTCATCACCGTCAAGATACGGGGCTGAATCAGTCCAAATTTCACCTAGAAGAAACAATTCAGGTTTAATTTTCTTGAGTTCAATGTTCAGATGCTTAATAAAGCTGTGGGAAATCTCATTACCGACATCGAATCGTATGCCGTCAATATCAAACTCTTCAATCCATTTTTTACATATATCCGTAAAATACGACACTACCTTAGGATTGTTAGTATTCAGCTTCGGCATTTCCGCCACAAATGCAAATGAATAAAAACGGCCGTCCTTTGTATTTCCCTTCTTATTAAAGTCTTCGTCATTAACATAGTACCAGTCAAAAAACTCGGAATCCCTGCCGTTTTTTAGAACATCCTTCCATGCAAAAAAATCAGTTCCGGAATGATTGAATACGGCATCAATCATAATCTTGAATCCCTTGGCATGAGCCTTTCTGACCAGTTCAACAAACTCTTCATTCGTACCAAAGGCCGGATCAATAACTTCATAATCAGTAGTATCATATCTGTGATTGGTTCTACTCAAAAAAACAGGATTAAAATAAATACCGGTAATTCCAAGAGACTCAAGATAATCAAGTCTGCTGACAACCCCCTTAATATTTCCCCCGTAAAGACTTTTATGATCTATGCCTGACATGTCATCCCATTTTTTAAAATTTCCGTTATATCCGTCTTCCTCTCGGCGAAAGCGATCCGGAAATATCTGATACCATATGGTATCCTGCACCCATTTTGGAGGATTACAGATATCAGAATCATTCATCCAGGCAAATTTAAAAAAATGTTTTGCCAGTTCATTACGTCTGATAATTGACGTGTCATAGATTCCATCCTCCAAAAGACACATGGAACTGCCATCATCAAATGTCAGTAGAAAATAATACTGGAGACGTTTGTACGGAGGATTGACCGTTACGGAATAAATATTTTCAAAAGCCATCTCTGAAGACAATCTCATTTCCACAGGCTTACCGTCCCAAAAGGAAGCACCTGAAATCCCGTTAATGTATGGGTCCTCACAAACCAAAACAGCCTTGATTACACGGCGATTGGCATGAAGATTAATTCTTAATTCGTTTTCATTAAGACAATAGCAGTCATTGTAACCGCATCTGTGACTTATTCCTTCGTACATCATGATATTAGCTCCTTCCAGCTGTTATCCAATGACTCTAGTTTAAGAATATTCAAAAATAAAATCTTTAATGATTCTATTTACAATTTAACACAATCCTATTATTCTCTCCATATAAATACCTGTTAAACAGAACTTTTTATATGAATAGTATTAAACCGATTCACGAGAGTAAAAAGCACGGAAAAGATGATTTTTCCTATTCCGTTTACCACTCCATCATTCCATACTGGCTAAAAAGCTTTCCATTTCACTGGCATGATGAAGTGGAAATAACTTATATGCAGGAAGGTTCTGCGCTCTTTACCGTATGTAACAGAAAGCTTCTCGTTTCGGAAGGCGATATTCTCATAGCCAACTGCCGGTACCCACACAGTGTTGAACAATACGGGGAGAGCAGAGCCGACTTTTTCTCAATTCTGTTTAATCCTAATCTCTTAAAGGATCAAATTCTCGATAATGAAAACATCAAAAAAATTGAGAACATTACTGAAGGGAAGCTGATTTTTCCGGAACTGTTGAGGAAAGATACTACCATAAACCGGAAACTCACTCCTTTTATTGTTGAACTTATCAAATACAGAAAAAAAAGTTACACGGATTTCCAAATGGGAGTACTTGGATGCCTTTATCTGATTTTTCAGATTCTCGGAGAAAATTCTCTTAGTGACGATAAAACCGTCAGTGAATACAGGGCTGATTTTTCAAAAATAAAACCGGCCATCAATGCGGTAATCAACCATTATGAACAGAAAATTACCATTGAAAATGCTGCAGCGGAGTGCTGTCTTTCAGAAAGCCACTTCATGAAAATATTTAAAAAAACTACAGGAAAAAGCTTTAATGAATTCCTTATAGGACACAGACTCAATAAAGCTTCACAAATGCTCAAGGACACCGATGACAGAGTCGTAGACATCGCTAACAGTTGTGGTTTTTACAACCAGTCATACTTTACAAGAATGTTTTTACGACATTATTCAGTCACACCGAGTGAATACAGAAAATTAAACACTGCCAAAGGAGAGTAATCTCATTAGTCATTACACATAATATCAATCACGGATGACTGCTAATGAAGGAATCCCTCACGAGTCTCATCATCCTCTGGAATTGTAAACATAGTATTCCAGATAATCCTTATCCAACTCGTCAAAGAACATGCTTGCCCCTCCTGAATAAAAATTACCAAAACTCATTCTCATGTCAGCAAAGGTCAGTACAAGATTATTCTTTGCTCTTGTAATGGCCACATAAGCCAGACGTCGTTCCTCATCAAGATTCTTTCTGTCACCTATTGAATATCTGTTAATACCGTGAGGCAACAGGCCGTCTTCAAAACCAGCAACAATTACACATGGGAACTCCAACCCCTTGGCACTGTGAATGGTCATCAAGTTAACCCCCGTATCGCCTGATTCTTCATCACTTCTGACATTACCGAGGTCATTATCCCCATTCATGGCTACGGTTGTTACAAAGCCACGGATCATTTCAACCGGGCTGAGTGTTCTGGCAGCATGTCCGGTATTATCCATATTCACGTTGAGGTCAGATTCTGTGACGCCGTCCTGAGCACTGACATGATTATTACCATCCATATCCTCATCAGGAAAATCCATATTAGGATCAAAATCGCTGGCATCCAGTTTACTTATAACATCAACAAGCTCTCTGATATTGTTGCTTCTGTTTAATTCATCGTGGTTTTCATCCACATCCTTCTGTCGGTAATACTCAATCAGTCCTGATTCCACCAGAAGGTTCATAACCTGATCACCGATACCGTAATCAGCGCATTTATCATTAAACTCTTCACCTGCCTTCTGAATAAAATCCACAAAACTTTTAATCCCTGAGGATTTCTTGTTGGCATTACAAAAAAGAACACAGGCGTCAAACAGCGACACTCCCTGCTGAGAAGCCACCGTCTTAATCTTAGACAGTGTAACCTTGCCTATTTTTCTTGACGGTATATTTATGATTCTTTCCAGGGATACGTCATCATCATGATCCGTGATAAGACTTAAATACGAAAGCGTGTTTTTAATTTCTTCGCGATCATAGAACCTCAGACCACCGATAATCCTGTGAGGGAGACCGGCATTCACAAAAGCTGATTCAATGGCGCGAGACTGCATGTTGGTTCTGTAGAGGACGGCAAAATCAGAATTTTTGTAGTGATATGCCACCTTATACTTCTTTATCAGCTGAGCAATTATTTCTGCCTCTTTATCAGGAGAATTTGTCTGAATGACCCTGACCTTATTTGTATCGCTTCTTTCGGTAACAAGATTCTTTTCAGCAAATCTCCTACTGTTAAAACCAATGAGTCTGTTTGCATTGGCAAGAATAGCACTGGTGGATCTGTAGTTTCGTATAAGCTTGTACATGGTAACGTGCGGATAGTCATTATAGAAACGGTTAAGAATATCCATCACCGCTCCACGCCAACCATAAATTGACTGATCATCGTCACCGACAATCAGAACATTGCTGTTCTCTCCACTTATAAGCTTCAGCCACTCATACTGAATTGAATTGGTATCCTGAAATTCATCCACCAGAATCTGTTTAAATTTTCCATTCAGAAATTTTCTGACATCCGGATTCCCCTTCATAAGCTCAACACTTCTCAAAATAAGCTCAGAGAAGTCAAGAACATTGGCTTTGTTGCATTTATCCTGATAGAGAGCATAAACATCATCAAGTCTGTATATACCATTCAGTCCGCCGAAATCATGATGAGGTCTCAGTCCCTTATCCTTAAGCTCTGAAATATATGCCGCATACTGCTTTGGAGAACATTCCTTTGTTTTTTCAATTTTAAGTTCATCGAAACAGTCCTTAACTATTCTGGCCTGCTCGGTGGTATCCATAATCTTAAAATTAGGCTTAAGTCCGGCCTGATTTGCGAAATTACGCAGAAGCTTACAACAGGCACCATGGAAGGTGCAGCACCACAGATATCTGGTATTCTGTTCACCTACAAAGTCATGTATACGCTGACTCATTTCTCTGGCAGCCTTATTAGTGAATGTCACGGCTAAAATGTTATGAGAGGGAATATTGTATTTGATTATAAGATAAGCCAGTCTTCTGACCAGAACGGTTGTTTTACCGGTTCCGGCTCCGGCAATAATCAGCATGTTTGATAATTCCGCCGTAACGGCCTGAAGCTGTTCTGGATTTAGGCCTTTAACAATAGTATCAACAAATCCTAATGACATGGTACACGACTCTCTTTATTCTCAGTGGATACACCAACGGATCTACACCCATACATGATTTTACAAACCTGTCACGTCAGCATACATCTTTCTTCGTATATTAACGGTGGTGGTCGTTTGGGTCATGTTATTTGATGTGGATTTCAAATCCTGAAACCCTTCGGCAAAAACAATTTACGGCTGACGATTTTGCACATAAGTAGGCATTTTAATCTCGCCCGAAAATCAGAACACAACCTGACAACAACTTTTGACAGATAATCCGTAATTGTCTATTGTACATCTAATTATTACAGTAATAAATCAATAAGTTCACTTATATGATTTATTGAAACATGAGGCAGGATCTTAAGTTCAGACTCCTCACGGTGGTACTGTGTCTGTCTTACACACATAACTCCGGCATTTATTGCCCCTAAAATGTCAGTAGTCTCATTGTCTCCGATATGACAGACGTCTTCAAGATCCACGTCTGCCAACGTGGCGGCCTGGCGGAACATATGTGGATGAGGTTTAGACGGAATATTTACGCCGGACCATATCACGTCATCAAAACATTCATCATATCCGGCAATTTTAGGATTTGAATTTCCGTTAGTCAGACCGATGATTGGATAATATTTCTTTAATCTGTGTAACACATCCAGTGTTTCACGTGGAACATTGATTTCAGAACGGACACTGATAAAATCATGCATCAGATCTTCTGCCAAACGACACGCATCATCTGAAGTTCTTCCTGAACCTGTAAGCAGTTCCTTGAATATGAAATATCTCAACATGGACACGTCATACTCGAGCTCGGGACAGATATCAAGCATTTTCCCCCTCACGGCATAATACAGGGAATCACTCAGGCGTGAACCGTCAAGATATTCAACCCCTATTTTAGTCTTAATATACTCTTCAGCTCGTGCTATGACCGGTCCATTGTCATACAGGGTATCATCAAGATCAATTGTCAGAAGTTTGGGTTTATGCCAGTTGCGATAAAAAATCATAATTGTCCTTTGCCATATTTCGCCATAGGAGAACATGGCGGAGAAAACACATTAAAGCATATTTACACTGTTATTGTAACTTAATAACATATTATAACTAAGTAAAAACTTAATATGTTTTCAGCACAGATTATTAAATAACTCTGATTCCAATGGCTTCTGACTACGAGGTTTCATCCATGAAAGCCAGAGGATGAGCTTTGGTATAAACCTCTTTTAATCTTTCAATATTCAGATGCAGATAAATCTGAGTGACGGACAGCGATGTATGCCCCAGTATTTCCTGAACAACCCTGATATCTGCACCGCCGGCAAGCATTTCCGTAGCAAATGAATGCCTTAATTTATGAGGTGTAATCTTCAATGGAATATCGGCAGCAAGGCCCATTTTCTTAATGGAGATCTGAACCGCTCTTGTGGTCATCTTTTCCCCGAATCTGTTGACAAAAAGGTAATCGCATTCAGCAGATGCCAGCAAATCCCTTACTGCAAACCACTCCATCATGGCCTGCAGAGAATAACTGCCAAAAGGCACAATCCTTTCCTTATTACCCTTACCCGTGATTCTGATTTCCATTTTCTCGAAATCTATATCACCGATTCGGATACTGACCAGCTCTGATACACGGACTCCACTTGCAAAAAGAAGCTCAACAATGGCCCGATCCCTATAATCCTTAGGAGATGGGTCATCAGGAAGCACTGCAAGTTTTTCAAACTGCTCATACGTCAGATAAGCAGGCAGATCAGCCGTAAACTTCGGCGTTTTTATGTCTGCCATCGGGTTGACCTTTATGAGATTCATCAGAGATAAATATTTATAGAAGCTTTTTAAGGTACTTACAAGGTGAGCTCTTGACCTGTTACTGATATTATCCTTTTGAGGATCTGCCGAAGATATTTCCCTGATACCAAGTCTTAAATCATGATCCGTTGCATCAGTAAAAGATGTTAAATCAGGAATCCTGTCATTAAGAATTTCAATAAAATGACGCAGTTCCCGTTCATAACTTTTAACGGTGTGAACACTGTACCTTTTTTCATAGGTAAGATAACTGATAAAATCTGATACGGCATTATGAAGTCCGCCGTATTTTTCATCCTGCATTACAGCCTCGATAAAGAATCACGGGTTCCCAGACATTAACCTCACGTTCGTCTGAATATGCATGCTTTTAGTGACAAAACATAATTCACCGGTGACGCAAGATCAGTATTGAAATCAGAACTCAATGCAACCGTCAAAAACAAGTGAGGCGTTTCCAGTCATTTTTACGGGACACCCCTCCCCCTGCCATTCAACTGTCAAATCCCCACCGCTGAAATGGACTGTAACCGGGGAACTCAAAAGCCCCTGTTCAATGCCTACTACTGCTGCGGCACAAGCTCCTGTTCCGCAGGAAGGTTTTTCCCCGGAACCACGTTCGTAGACTCTCAGTCTGATTTCATGAGGATTCAGAACCTGCATAAATCCGACATTAACCTTTTCCGGAAAACGTTCGTGAACGGAAATAAGTTCTCCTGTTCCGGACACATCTGCAGATTCAATATCATCGACAGCAAGAATACAGTGAGGATTTCCGGTAAATACGGCCCCACACAGTACATGACCGTCACCTACGGGCAGAACATAGGTTTTGTTTCTGCCCTGAGCCCTGAACGGAATCTTTGCAGGTTCCAGAACAGGTTCCCCCATGTCAACCAGTACAGAACCATCATCATTAACGGTCAGTACCAGTTTACCTCCGAGGGTGCTGACACGGATATTTTTCCGATTGATAAGCTTTTTTTCCGTCACGAATTTGGCAAGGCATCTGGCTCCGTTCCCCCCCATCTGAATTTCCGTTCCGTCAGGATTATATATCCTGTAATGAAAATCGAGTTCCGGATCGTAGGGAGGTTCAACCACCAGCAGATGATCAAACCCCACCCCCAGACGCCGATCAGCAAGACTTTTAATCTTGTTCTCGGAAAGAAAAAACTTCTGGGTTACGGCGTCAATAACCATAAAATCATTGCCACAACCATGCATCTTGGAAAAATTAATCAGCATATCTACTCAACTTAAAGGTTGAATCCAAGAATTAGAGCTTATGTTCATGACGCCACAAATCACTAACGCTTTCGCGATCGCGAATCACATAAACCTTATCACCATCAACCATCAGCTCAGCGGCTCTAGGACGGGAGTTATAATTTGATGACATTGCGAAACCATAAGCTCCGGCACCGTGCATTACCAGAAAATCACCTTCCTGAACTTTAAGAGATCTTTCCTTTCCGAGGAAATCACCTGTTTCACAGATAGGGCCTACGACGTTATATACATTTTCCGGACGCTCAAGACCATGATCAGCTTCTTCAATACGCATCCAGGCACTGTAGAGAGAAGGTCTAATCATGTCGTTCATAGCCGCATCCACAATACAGAAGTTACACACCTCTCCCTGCTTTAAATATTCACATCTGGTCACCAGTACGCCTGCATTTGCGACCATTGATCTGCCGGGTTCGCAGATTAATCTTAAATTTCTGCCGGCAAGCTTTGCCTTAACGACTTTTAAGTAGTCGGCAACGGCTGGAGGTACTTCATCCTTGTATACAACACCAAGACCACCACCGATATCGATGTGCTCAAGCTTAATACCATCAGCTTCAAGTCGGTCAACAAGTGCAAGGATTCGGTCAAGAGCATCAACAAAAGGAGTCAGTGACGTAAGTTGTGAGCCTATGTGACAGTCAATACCGATAACTTTTACACCTTCAAGAGATGCGGCATGTCTATAGAGTTCAAAAGCAGTCTCAACAGGAACACCGAACTTATTATTCTTCAACCCGGTAGAAATATATGGATGAGTTCCGGCATCAACATCAGGATTCACGCGAATTGAAATCGGAGCCTTCACGTTCTTACCGATGGCAATCTTATTGATACGTTCAAGTTCAGCAGGAGATTCCACATTGAAACAGAGAATTCCCTGATCCAACGCATATTCAATTTCACTGAAGCTCTTAGCCACACCTGAGTACACAACTTTCTTCGGATCACCGCCGGCTTCGATGACACGAGCAAGTTCACCGCCTGACACAATATCAAAGCCGGTACCTAATGAAGCCATCAGCTGCAAAATGGCGATATTGCTGTTAGCCTTTACCGCATAACAAACAAGGTGTTCAACATCTGAACTTGCGGCATTGTACGCATTTAAGTGCTCTTCGAGCTGAGCCTTAGAATAAATATAAAGAGGCGTGCCATATTTCTGAGCAAGTTCCTTTACTGATAAATCTTCTACGGAAACCAACCCATTACTTTTAGTTGAAATAAAACTCATTATAAACTCCTGATTTGAGTATTATCATTATCAATAACCGGAGGAAAAATACGACAACTCCTCGTTTCTGAAATTTTACTATATTTTGACAGACTTGTTATCTTTTTATGCTTTTCAGGATATTCACATCCCTACTTGTTGCTCCTTTACAGAGCATGGAATCTATGGCGCAAAATACCGTGAAACACAATGTGTGTAAGTGATTTTATTCAGTTACAAAGTCAGTCAGACGCATTTCACATGCCTAAATAAAGCATTTTATACGTTTTTTGAAAAAAACACAAAATCACGGGCTTATACTTATCCATGTACAGGAGATACGTAAAGACTCTTAAGTAACGAGTAAAAACAACACAAACAAAAGGAGATAATACATTATGGCCAGATCTTTTTCATATTCCGGTCGCGGTTACTCATCTAGAGGCCGCTCATTCGGCAGCAATTCCTCCGGAAGCTCCCATTCCTTCTCTGGAACAACCCACTATTCCAATGGCAGCACAAGAAGCTACCGAGGAAACGTGCACTTCAACGGAAACTCCTACACCTGTACGACCAGATACAGCGACGGAACGGTTAAGTGCCATGACGGCTTCATAAACCATGGAGGTAAATAATTGTGGCGACAGATACAATGAAAGTGCTGTTACACTCCCGCTTGCAACCGTCTTTAGAAGACTTACAAACAGGTTCCATAATAACCTGGTTTCGATTAGATATTTATCTTTAATGTCTGACGGTGTAATGATAATAACATCATTATTTTGAGTTACTGAATTACGGGGTCACTCAATACGCCCCGTAATTTATTGGTTTTCTTCTTTCAATGCTGCCATGATTACCTATTGCTCATGTTAACATCCTTAACCAGGTTGTCACACCTGCTGAAGAATTCGTCTATAAGAAATTCTCCCTTTTCGTCCACATATCCAAAACCCTCAACGTTATTGTTGTCATCATAAGAAAAAATTAAATGTACGGTCTCACCGTCTTTTCTCTTATGAGTAATATGGTATTCCCCCTGATCCGCGCTGTGCATTGTGGAATTAGGAATACCAGCAAGGATAGATCTTATCCCGGCATCCCCACTTGAAAACTCATCCCAGGGAATATTTGAAGTAAAGTAACCAAATACATTTTGAGAACCGTCATAATCAAACAAATAATGTCTTAATTCGTAATTAAATACAGTTATTGATTCATAATCATGCTCAGCACTTCTTTCAAATTTACACCGATTAAAATAGTCACAGCCAGTCAGACATGCAACAGCACTAAATACTAAAAATATCTTTTTTAACATCTTATTTTTATACCTATATAAAAAACATGGTTATATTTCTTTTTTTAATTCACCGAATGTAATTTATCAGTATTGATACATGAGCATATGTTTATACCGACACTACTCATCAACCGATGAACTGCCAGTCTCATCGGTTTCTGAAGAATCTTCAGCACCGGAATCAAACACCTTTACCCCTTCTGTTGTCGGCGACGCATCAGGTCGATCTTCTGGTAAATACAATGAACCTCTTAAACCGCATGCTGAAGCCATTAACAGTGCAAAGAACGAAGCAGCCAAGATCAGTACTTGTTTTAACATAAAAAAATCCTATAAACCTTAAAACGAATTCCCATTAAATCACACGACCACAATACATCCAACTACAGCGGAGAAATAGTATTATTGGACACATCCACGAGGAAAAACTGTGGAAGATTAAAATACTGTCTGTATTTGTGCTTCTCTTTTTCCTTTGAAAACTGGCTCTGGCTGCGGGTGTAATAAGAAGTTATGTCCAGAATCAGCTCGCTGATTGAAGCTTTAAAATTATCGTAGATTCTTAATTCCTGATTTTCAGAGGAATTAAAAATCTGGTAGGTTTCGTTATCATTCTTCACAAAGAAATATTGAGTAAGACCGTACATGCAGTTGGCTTCTATTATTGAAGGCACAAGCTCTCTGTTCGCCTCGCCACTGCTCAGAATTTCAGCCTTGATAGGATTCTTTTCCTTGATTTCCTCAGCTCTCACAAGATTCATCGCTCTGGAATTAAACTGCAGCACGTAGTCCACACCACCAATTGTAATGCTCTTACTTGTCAAAAGCTTTTTATTAAGATTATTCATGCACAGAGAGAGCAGATTTTCCACATCAGGCTTAATCATCGCATCCCCCATGTGAGCACTGAAATCCATTACATATGCCGAATCCGGCATGGAGGCTCCCGGAACAAACAGGTGGGACATCTCATTCAGAAAATCCACCATGGCATTAGGTCCCTCATAGTTGTAACAGATCAGTTCATTCCACGAATTGGAAAGAACTGCAGCTATGGAACCGACAAGACACTCTTTTGAGGAACCATATGAAAATGTACTCATCGGTACTCTGCCCATGGCTCCCTGAAACTTATGTTTTCTGGTTGGATCTGACGAGTAATTGACCAAAATAAAAACATTCTTAACAGAGGTCACGCCAAGAAGACTGGTATTACCGACTTCCGCAGGATAATTCACGAACTGGGATTTAAGTTCATTACAGATAAGCTTAACCCTCTCGGAAGTAAGACTGCTGTTTGCTGAATGTACGTTGATAACGGTCTTATGATTAATCAGTGCGTTAAAGTAACAGGTGGCAACTGCCGACACCAGATTGTCAAAATAAAAAATCGGCGGCGTTCCTATAATGGAAAGATCATTAAGTGCTTTATTATAGACATACCATCCCTTTCTCAGAACAGTACTGTCACGCACCTCAACAAAGGACAGCTGCTTTTCTGCAAGATTAAGCTTTGAGCTGAGCAGATACTGCTGAATCTTCCCCGGAAATTTATCAAACACCACAAACAGCTTACGGGAAAGAACACTCAGATCTCTGTAACTTATCGCATCAGTAACTTTATATTCCACACCAAAGGTAAGAAGAGCATGATAACTCTGAATCATGACATTGAAAACCCGGTTGTAGATGCTCACAACGTCAACAATATTCCAGTTATTGCGGTTGCTCAGACGGCTTACCGTCTCCATATTCCAACCCCAGGCCTCAATCATGTTGTTAATAAGAGTGCGACGGGCTGACTGGGCTACCGGATCACTTATTTTTGAAAAACCTTCATTGATTTTCAAATAGAAGCAGATGCGCAAAAGCTCAAGTCTTTCATAGTCATTATGATTACGTAAAAATCTGCTGATTTTTTCAAAAACCATATAGTAGCTGTCAAGATTAAGACTATATCCCTCGTTATTCTGCATCCAGTCCTTTACTCTCATGGAGATAAGCTGGGTTTGAGGATATTCGGCACTGTAGGTTTCCATCAGAAGAATTTTAATGGAAGCCTTAAAAGGAGAATCTATCCCCTTATAGAGAAGCCAGAGTGCAGCACCATAATATTCATCCGATGGTATATCCCCGATAGCCCCAAGATCAAGCCACTCATCACGGGAAATAATTCGTTTGGCGTAAAGCTTTTGCACGTATTCATCATAATCGTGTTCATGACTGCACGGCACTATCATCCATGTCAGCAGTTTTCCCGCCACACAGATGGCACTGCGATAGAATTCATCAAGAAGAAACATGTGAAGAGCAGTACCACAGTTTTCTTCATCTACTCCCATTCCGGAGTCCATGCGTTCATCAGGATTCTTTTCTTCAGTATTATGACGCTTTTTGAATTTATCCGTCTTCACTATGAAGAAGTTGACATCGAGCTTATACTCACTGCTCGCAGCCATTTCTTTTATGAACTTACACTTCTTCTCAAGAAGCCTGACACGCTCGTCAGGCATATATTCAGATACACATACCCAGTAATCGAAGTCTGAATTCGGGCTCTGACCTACTGAAGCGGTGCTGCCCATGCAGTAAAGGCCGAGAATTGACTCTTCCGTGGTATTTGTGTCAATCACTAATGCCGTTGCTTCGGAATAATCGTCAAGCACTCGACGCTGAATATCATTTAGTTTGAAATTACAGATACCGTGAGGAACATCACCGGCCAGAGCGCAGGGAACTGCTGAACTGTTAAGATGCAGCATCAGGGGAACCAGATTGAAAAAAAGTTTCCCCTTCTCATTCACAAATTCCTGAGCCTTTTCCAGACGGTACTCGTTCAGTTCCCGGTACCTCTGCTCATATAATTTGATTTTGCTAAACAATATTCCAAACCCGTTATAAAAATACAGCCTTATATCAGTAAAACTGAAAAAGGCCGTAATAATAAACTACTTACTCAAATTGTACTACATATGTGACATATATCAAATATTAATCATCATTCTGTGCCTGTTTATAGTACATTGCCGCTTTCTGATAACCTCCGAGACGCTGATAACATTGCGCCAGTCTGCTGAAATAATCAGAGCACGGAGCTCTGCTCACCAGCTTTTCGTACAGATCCACAGCCTTTTCATATTCATTGCGGTTCATGTACATATTGGCAAGTGCGGCCATTAAATCGGCATTATTCAGATTTTCTGCCTCGTCTTTCCGGAGTTTCTTTTCAAGGTACTCGGTTATCTTGTGATTTGAAGTATTCCACTGGGAAAGATTACTGTAAATTCTGGATGAATCAACAGTGCTCTTGAGATTTCTCATTATTATCTTTTCTGCCTTACCTTCCTCTCCGAAACGGTTATACGCCAGCGCAAAGGCATTGGAAACATCAATTCCGTCACAGATGTCATCAGGAAGTTCAGCATACATTTTGTCAACTATGTACCTGTCGTTTGCAACCTTAATTTCGTCAACAATCTTCTCGGACACATAACGCCTGTATGACTTCTCATCAAGAAGGCCGTTACCGAGAAACTCCTTGCGATTCTCCATTATTTCGCTGTATCTGCCCAATCTCTCCAGACACTTATAGTAAAGTGATGAAATCATTTTGGTTGGTTTTGCAGTTCTTCTCAGTGACGTAATAATATTCATGGCCTTTTCATTTTCACCGGCTTCAAGATACATCTTTACCCTAAGAATGCTTACAGCCTGAGCATGACCATTCAAAACCTTCTGTGCTTCATTAAACAGTCTGGTACTTTCAGCGATATTACCTGACTTATAATTGGAAACAACACCAAGAATAAGATTCACATACTGAACATCACTCCACTTTCTTCCCTTTTCTGCAAGAGCCGCAGCGGCAGCGTAATCACCCTCGATGTATTTTGAAATGGCATTTTCAAGAATTTTCTTTGATTTTTCCGTGCGGCTGGAGCCGTACCAGTTGACCAGTCCCTTTCTGACTCCTGCAATTCTGCCGATTACCGCAAACAGAAGATACACGGCCAGATACACCAGAATCAAAATAATAATCATTGATACCAGACTGAGCTGTATTACATGACTGCCGGTGTCAATGTATACAAAACCCTGGTTGTTAGCAAGCATCGGAGCGGTAATCATAAGTCCTGCCAACACCAGAAGCATTATCACCAATTTAACCATCTTGACACCTACTTCCCTGCAAATTCGTTAATAAACTTACCTATTTCCACAGTACTGTTTAGAAATCTTACGTCAGTTGAGGCAATCTTTTCCGCAGCTGTTTCATTTATTCCCTTCAGGGTATTCTGAACCACAGGATCTGTTTCATCAAAATACTTTTCCGTCAGCTCACGAGCCCTGTTCAGATACTGTGCATAAAGTTCCTGTTCCCTATAAAAACAGGCCTTTGCCGCAAGCAGCAAATAATTTTCAAGATTTGCTCTTAAAAAGGCTTCGTTATCCGGAGCCATCAGTGCCGTATCGGTAACATCCTTCCTCTTAATGACAACAAAGCTGTTTACAAACGACCCCATTGAAGTTTTAAGATTATCCCACCAGTCGTCGACATTTTCAGAAACAGTGCCTTCTTCAACAAGATTAACCTTTTTAAGCCCTTTTATCTTCATTTTTGACACATTGCTGATAAGCTCATTTATACGAAGTAACGGCTTTTCATAATCGATTGTCGGAATATTCCCCAAAGCATTGAGATCAGAAGCAATGCTTTCCCTCAGTTGTCTGGTACGGGGATCGTTAACACCGGCAATAACGGTATCAGCCTCCTTCAGAAGAGAAATAGCAGTAGCGTAATCACGATCAATCACCACCTTTCTATTGGCAAGCGTAAGCAGATACTTGGCATCAAAAATTGCCCAGCTGAGACTGGTGGTCTTTTCTTCACCAAGCTTTGCATTGATTCTGGCGATTTCAGACTGCATGGCATCATAATTATTACCAAGACCGGTAATCTTTGAATTGACGGCATTCAGTGCTGAAGCATCTAACTTTGATGCAACATTTACTTCCATTCCTTTCACTGATGATTCCAATGCCTTGATACTGCCGTTTACGGAATTTATATCAGCACTGTAATCAACCTGCTGTGGAATTTTAACGTCCGGACGCGTAAGTTCATACCCTGCGAATCCGAATAACAGAACAGCAAGCACTGCGGTACAAAGAGTATTTCTTTTCTGTCTGCTCTGAAGTTTACGTAATGACTCGCCATAGGATTCGGAAGAGAAATCCCTCTGTTCATCCATATCACTTACATCATCAATACTTCCTGATAAATCAGGATTTTCCGGAGTGTTGTTAGACACATTAAGATTATCTGTTATATCTTCTTGACTCATGGCATATCCATCATATTTTTTTAATACTAATACTGATGAACATTATAACAAAAAAGAAAAATGATAATGCTAAACACCGACGGCGTTATGCTTATTAGTTGAACTGTGTTTTAGAAATCTTTATTAATCTTGAAATCTCGGCTGTATCGGCACTGCCGCAGACATTTATGAGAACTGCGTACTCACCTTCCTTTGTCACTACCGTGGCACACGGAAGATTACCCACATAACTGTATTCCCATCCCTTGACCTTGGGCACTGGACGCAAATCCCTACCCTTTACGTTCTTCATGAACTCCATGGCAACGTTTCTGGTACTCTTGTCAGGATTATTTAATTTATATTTGTAGTATGAGAACTCGGCTCTTGGAGTTGTCTTTTCGAAAAAAATATAGCCGGTCTGCCTTGAAGTCAGCTTCCAGTTATCAGGTAAATCCTCACCAGCAAACGCCGAACTGGACAGTACGGCGCAACTCATAACCGACAGCATCAGAAACTTCATCATCAGACCGGCTCTTATCATTTCAGATTTATGACCTTACGGTTTCATGTACTGAGTATAAGCAGGATCGTCAGACACTTCATTATACTCATAACCAAGTTCATTAAGATGACGATTAAGCTCATCTACTCCGTTATCATCGACCTCAAATGCACACAGTACGCTACCATACTCCATACCGCGGGAACGGTAATGGAACATGGTAATGTTGTAATCCGTACCGACAGTCTCCAGGAAATTAAGGAGAGCATCACGCACTTCAGGGAACTCAAATACGTAGGCTTTTTCATTTACCTTTACAGGAGTATGACCGCCGATCATGTAACGGACATGGTTCTTTGCCAAAATATTATTGGTCATGTCTGATACTTCGTATCCAGCTTTTCTGAGGCTTTCAATAATACCGTCAAGTTCTTCTCTGCCGTTTGTCAGATGCACAGACACGAAAATTCTGGCTGATTCAACCTTGGCAAAACGGTAGTTAAACTCAGTTACGGCCCTGCCGCCGAGCTGCTTGCAGAACTCAAGGAATGCACCTTTTCTTTCAGGGATCTTAACAGAGATTATACCTTCACCCATTTCACCGATTTCACAGCGTTCAGAAACAAAACGCAGAGTATGGAACTTGGTGTTGGCACCTGAAAGAATGGCAGCCATTGTAACTGATTCATCATTCTTAAGTTCAGGATGCTGCTTTACATACTTCTTGAGACCTGCCAGAGACAGTGCACCGCTAGGTTCTGATATTGCACGGGTATCTTCAAAGATATCTTTCATGGCGGCACAGATTTCATCATTTGAACAGGTGATTATGTCATCAATGCTGTCCTTGAGAACCCTAAAGGTTTCATCACCGATTCTCTTTACAGCCACGCCGTCCGCAAACAGAGACACGCGATCCAGGGTAACCGGTTCACCGCTCTTAAGGGCAGCTTCAAGACATGCACTGCCGTCAGATTCTACGGCAATAACCTTAACCTGCGGCATTACCTGCTTTATATACACTGCAACACCGGCGGCAAGTCCGCCACCGCCAACCTGTACGAACACATGAGTAATATGAGAATCCTGCTTCAGCAGTTCCTGAGCTATTGTACCTTGTCCCGCAATAACATCAGCATCGTCATAAGGAGGAATAAGGGTGTATCCCTTATCTTTTGAAATTCTGATGCACTCAGCATATGCTTCATCAAAGGTAGCCCCGAAAAGAACCACATTGCCGCCTAAGCGTCTTACCGCATCAACCTTGATGTCCGGAGTGGAATTAGGCATAACAATCGTAGCCTTAATACCAAGCTTTTTACCTGTAAGGGCCACGCCCTGAGCATGATTACCGGCAGAAGCGGCAATAACCCCCTTAGCAAGCTGTTCCTTAGTTAATCCGGCTATTTTATTGTATGCTCCGCGAAGCTTAAAAGAATGAACTGACTGCAGATCTTCTCTTTTAATAAGTACGTTAACACCTACTTTTTCGCTAACCTTATCAAGTTTCTGAAGAGGTGTAACCTTTGCCACATCATATACGGGAGAAAGAAGTATTTTACGTAAATACTCTTCTTTAGTTGGGTGTTCCATTTCAATATACATCCTATAAATGCGACAGCCACATTGGCTGTCGCCAGTTGTCCAAGCCTCTTAAAGCTTGCTAACGTCTCTTACACCGCCCTTGTCTGCGCTAGATGCGAGTGCGGCATATGCCTTTAATGCTCCTGAAACGGTACGCTGTCTGTTTACAGGCTTCCAGGCCTTGTTTCCGAGAGCTTCCATTTCATCACGGCGCTTCTGTAATTCTTCATCAGAAATACGTACTGAAATCGCTCTGTTAGGAATATCAATATCGATGATATCGTCTTCCTTGATAAGACCTATATTACCGCCATTGGCAGCTTCTGGAGAAACATGTCCGATTGACAGACCTGATGTACCGCCGGAAAAACGACCGTCAGTAATAAGAGCACACTGTTTGCCAAGACCTACAGACTTCAGGTATGAAGTAGGATAAAGCATTTCCTGCATACCTGGGCCACCCTTTGGACCTTCGTAGCGGATAATCACAACATCACCGGCCTTGATCTTACCGCCAAGAATACCGTTAACGGCATCTTCCTGACTTTCGAATATACGTGCAGGGCCGCTGAACTTATAGATTGAAGGATCAACACCGGCAGTCTTAACAATACATCCGTTAACGGCAAGATTACCATAAAGAACGGCAAGACCACCATCCTGATTATATGCATGTTCCTTAGATCTGATACAGCCGTTCTCACGGTCGGTATCCGCAGCATCATAAACCTTACTCTGGCTGAAGGCACTGAGATTAACGACACCGCCGGGTGCAGCAAGATACATCTTTCTTACATCATCTGACGCATTGCGATCTATTGAATAACGATCCAGCTCTTCCCCCATGGTGAGACCGAGACATGTATGAGCATCCCTGTGAATGAGACCACTCTTATCAAGCTGTCCGAGAATAGCCATTATACCGCCGGCTCTGTGAACATCTTCCATATGGTACAGTGAAGTTGAAGGAGCAACCTTACAAATGTGAGGAACATGTCTTGAAAGACGATCAATGTCCTTCATTGTGAAATCTACGCCAGCTTCCTGAGCAACAGCCAGGAGATGGAGAACGGTATTTGTTGAACCGCCCATTGCGATATCAAGAGTCATGGCGTTTTCAAACGCATCCTTTGTGGCAATGCTGCGTGGTAATACGGATTCATCATTGTGTTCGTAATAATCCTTTGCCATTTTAACAATACGCTTTGCAGCATTAACAAACAGATCCCGACGGAATACGTGAGAAGCAAGGAGTGAACCGTTACCAGGCTGAGAAAGACCAAGCGCTTCGGTTAAACAGTTCATTGAATTTGCCGTAAACATGCCTGAACATGAACCGCAGGTAGGACAGCCGTAGTTTTCTGCGACATTGATCTGTTCATCGGTAATGTTCTTATCGGCTGCCATAACCATGATGTCAATAAGATCAAGCTTTGAATGACCTGCAATAGGTTCCTTAACCTTACCGGCTTCCATTGGACCGCCGGATACGAAAATGGTAGGAATATTCAAACGCATTGCTGCGATGAGCATACCAGGGGTTACCTTATCACAGTTAGAAATACATACAAGAGCATCTGCCTTATGGGCATTACATGAATATTCTACGCTGTCAGCAATAATTTCACGGCTAGGTAAAGAATAGAGCATGCCTGAATGCCCCATGGCAATACCGTCATCCACAGCAATGGTATTAAATTCCTTTGCTATACCACCAGCCTTTTCAATTTCCTTAACAACAAGCTGACCGATGTCATGAAGATGCACATGACCGGGAACGAATTGTGTGAAAGAATTGGCAACGGCAATAATCGGCTTACCGAAATCTCCGTCCTTAACACCTGTAGCACGCCACAATGCTCTGGCGCCGGCCATGTTACGACCTTCGGTTGTTACAGAGGAACGATATTTAGGCATACTTAGCTCCATTTATAAAATAATAAAAAATTCAGTTTGTATAATAATAAAGAAACCAAAAGCTATTGTAAACAATGAACTTTTGGCTTCGGTTAATTAAGGTAATTTAAATCTGATTACTTATTTACAGGGTATAACCAGTTCCACTTATCTTCTGTCTGACCATTGAATAAGCCAAAGAATGCATTCTGTAACTTTTCAGTGATAGGACCGCGGGCACCGCATCCTACGGCAAGACCGTCAACACTGCTTACAGGAGTGATTTCAGCGGCTGAACCTGTCATGAATACTTCATCGGCAAGATATAAAGCTTCTCTTGGAATTCTCTCTTCTCTAACTTCAATGCCGAGTTCCTTTGCCAGCTTCATAACACAGTCTCTGGTAATACCAGGCAGTAAACTACAGGTAATCGGAGCGGTATACATTACGCCGTCCTTGATTAAGAATACATTTTCGCCTGAACCTTCAGCCAGGAAGCCCTGAACGTCAAGAGCGATACCTTCGGTATAGCCATTCTGCTTAGCTTCATTTGAAATAAGGAGAGAAGACAGATAGTTACCGCCGGCCTTCGCACCTGTTGGAATGGTGTTAGGTGCAAGTCTGTTCCATGACGATACACCAACGGCAACACCTTTCTTCATACCTTCTTCACCAAGATATGCACCCCAAGGTACAACACCGATAATAACTTCAATCTTGGCATCTGCAGGAGGCTTAACACCGAGACCAACGTCGCCGATAAAAGCCAGAGGGCGAATATAACCGGATTCAAGGCCGTTTTCCCTAACGGTCTTGCAACATGCTTCACACAGCTCATCAAGAGTGTAAGGAATATTGATGCGATAGATATGAGCAGAATTTAAAAGACGCTGCATATGTTCGCGAAGTCTGAAAATAATGGTTCCGTTAGGAGTCTTGTAAAAACGGAGGCCTTCAAATACGGAAGTACCATAGTGAAGAGCGTGAGTCATTACGTGAACCTTGGCATCTGCCCAAGGTACCATTTCACCGTTAAACCAAATATATTTAGTAGTTGCTTTTACTGACATACATTCATCCTAATATTCTTTAAAGATTCGAATGCTTAAACATTGCACAGTTACATTCAAACAATTCTCAAACAGTAGTATTTTACATCAGATAAATACCAAATGTTATACCTATATCTAAAAAAATATTAAAATATGTCAATTACATTAAAAAACATCAAATTGATACTTAAAAACCGTACTGACAAAAATTACAGTACGGTTCTTAAATCAACTAATACGGACATTACGTCCTTTATCTCAGGAAGGAATAATTCGAATGAATCTTATTCCTTTTTGGCCGGCTCCTGCTTGTCCTGTTTTTTGTCGTCAAGAGCAAGGAGATAATCAACCAAAGCCAGATACTCATCTGTACCCCTAATTGAACCGGTGATAATCTTATACTTCTTGTTAACTATAACAGTAGGAACGCCCTCAATCTGCATATCATCAGCCAACTGATCATACTGACGCACCTGACTCATTACAGGGAATGACTTATACTGGTTTTCAAATGCTTCGGCCGGGATACCTATCTCTTCAAAAATTGCTACAACATCTTCGTGCTTCTGAGGAACCTTATGCTTATTGAATACATTATCATCCACCTTATCAACAAAAGCATCAGTTACACGAAGGTTAACGGCTGATGCATAGGCTCTCTGCATCTCAGGTCCCATAGGTCCGCCAAGATACCTTACATGGTTACCGACAAAAGCAACATCTTCAGGAAGAGCATAACTTACCTGTCTTATCACGGGGAGAAAAGCATGACAGTGACCGCAGAAGAAAGAAAAGAATTCTCGAACTTCTTTCACTTCAGAAACAGTAGCTCCTTCGACAACCTTATAGTGAACACCTTCCTCAAACTTGGTTGTGATCTTTGAAGCGGCTTCCTGAAGAGCCTGTGGAGTTTCAAAAGTAGCCGTATTTTCAGCAGATTCCGAAGCCATAACTGAAGATAAAGAAATTGCCAACACAGATACGGCAGCGGTAAAAATTTTTAAATTAAAAAACATGTTAAACCTCGTCGCTAAAATTATTTCCAAAAACTAACCTTTTTATGGATTTCCTCGCAGCTTCTTATTATTGGCTTTAAACTGCTACCGGAACAGCGCTTAGTCATGAAATCTATAGCTAAATTACACCATCCGAAATACTTATAGAAGTAATATAGCTTTTTAACCTCAGCTCTGGTAATCTTTATTTCACTTGAATCCTTAAATCCAGGATTTGCCTGAATATTTCTGAGTGTAAGAATAGCCATTGCATTAGTAAGCAGACAGAAATGTCTGATACCTATTTGTAAGACAGGCATTCTCTTAATAAATTCCATAGCCTGAAGACAATGACCGTATGCAATGGAAATATATTCCTGTACCTTTGCATCCCTGTCAGGATCAGTATTCTGAATAGGAAGCCATGTTACACCACGCTTCAAGTCGTCCCACACATCTTTCAATATATTGGTTAACTGAAGAGCTTCACCAAACGTAACTGCATACGGCAATTGAGAATCCAGATTCTTCTTCATCGCCTGAGAATGTTCGGCAAACAATGAGATAAGAAGTTCTCCAACCACTCCTGCGACACTGTAACAGTAGTGATCAACCTCATCAAGACAATCAATCTTTGCCCATCTTTCAATCTGAGACATCCCCTTAGCCATAATGGTAACGGTATGCCTTAAAATATGCTGAATTTCAGCAGGATAGGAGTAATATCTGCCTACTACCTCAGGGATAGCAGCCATGAGTTCATTTTCGTGTTCATTGGATGAACTTCTTACAAGTTCACAGATTTCTGAAGTCCACTGCTCAAGACCAATTGGAGATGAAAGGAAAGAAGCAAACTTCTGCATGTGGATCTTCTTTAATTCCTTATCAAGATAAACCGCATCCTCAATGGTATCCGTAATTCGGCACAAAAGATAGGAATTACCTACCCAGTCTTCAACTTCCTTAGGCAATAAAGGTATGGTAAGTGCAAAAGTTCTGGACACAGTGGAAAGAAAATACTGCTGTCTCTCTAACGTAAGTACTTGCATAATAAAATCACTTCAAAAAAAACATTCATGCTGATTATACAGAAAAATAAAAATATAAAAGGTTAAATTATCGTTTTTAGTAAGAATTTAAACAGTGTATCACTATTTTGAAACAAAGAGTAATTTAACGATAAACCAGTGGGCATTAGGGCTCTGTATCCAAGACCACATCCGCCCAGAAACGAAAAAACCGACCTTAAAGGTCGGTTAATGAAGTAGTGGCGGAACGGACGGGGCTCGAACCCGCGACCTCCTGCGTGACAGGCAGGCATTCTAACCAAGCTGAACTACCGCTCCGCATAAAAAAAAT
Source organism: uncultured Ruminobacter sp. (assembly GCA_902764345.1). GTDB lineage: Bacteria > Pseudomonadota > Gammaproteobacteria > Enterobacterales > Succinivibrionaceae > Ruminobacter. Next base: position 4 of record CACWVT010000034.1, on the reverse strand, counting down.
GCCT
>CACWVT010000033.1 GCA_902764345.1 uncultured Ruminobacter sp. | reverse complement strand
TCCAAAACCTGAGCCTGCCTTTTGAGATCCTCTTTCTGATCCTGAGAACTTACTCTGGCATAAGCGATGGTGACCCTGTCATCTTTTTCAATTTGAGGAGCTCTTTACCGCTTATCCTCATTATGGTATCACTGTTATATCTTCTGGTTCCTCCGGGAAATATACTGTCAGGCTTTAGCTTCCCTGATTTTTCCCAGTTACGTAAGTCTGAACATGAAGTCCAATTGAAATAATCTTATTCATTACAAATAAACCTATAACTATTTTAAATGTATTATAAACTATTTATAGATTTAGTCAAGCAGTTGTTAACCCTTTCCCTTACCCAAAATCCTGACGATCCCGTAATCGGCACCGTTAACACTTATAACGTCCACTATTTAACTCCTTTTTCCTCATTCATCCGCATCCGGCCTTTGCCGACATACCCGTCATAAACCGGAAGCTGTTTCATTCTCACCGCTTATATTGATTGTGCGATTTAGGAATCAGCCGTGATTGGCGGCATTCCGCTCACGGACATCCCGCAGTCATTCTATATCATGCCAGCCTCTTCCGTAAAGACGATGACGGTCAGCAAGAAGTTTCTGACGGCAGACATTCCCGGCAGGAAACGTTCCTTTCCCGCATTTAACTTTAAGCCAATATACTGATATAATGCGGTTATCCGAACCTGTACTGCAGGATCCGCTCCCGTTATCATGAACACGGAAATTTTGTGCCGTCTCAGGTTCAAACATTCACGCAGCGGACAGTCTTTCTGCAGACTCCGGTTCGCGCACACATAATAAAACGATGTACCACCGATAATCGGAAGAAGGACTATATGACATCAATATCAGCTCTTGTAATTGCCAGAAACGAAAGCGCAAATATTGCGGAATGCATCAGATCCATGCAGGATATTGCGGATGAAATCATTGTACTGGACGGCGGAAGTAAAGATGATACCGTAAACATAGCCGAAAGTCTGGGAGCCAGAGTTGTTCACCACCATGAATGGGAAGGCTACGGCAAACAGAGACAAAAGCTGCAGAAATACGCCACAAAGGACTGGTGTGTGTGGCTTGATGCCGATGAAAGACTGACACCGGAACTGAGAGAGGAAATCAGAGCCTTCACCGAGAAAGCTAAAACAAATGAGATTCTCAACATTTCAAGAGCAAACCACGCCTTTGGCATCAGAATACGTCACTGCGGTTATTTCCCAGACAGGGTACTGCGCGTGCACTCCCGCACATACACGACATACAACGACAGCCTTGTGCATGAAAAACTGGTTCTTCCTGCCGATGCCAAAATCGTAGACTCAAAAAACAGCATGCTTCACTACACCTATGATACCTATCTCAACATGCAGATGAAGCAGGTTAAATACGCCTCTGAATGGGCAAAAAACAAATATACGAAGAAAGGTCGCGGATGCTGCTTCCTGACCCCGTTTATCAAGGGCGGCTTTTCGTTCCTGCGCAAATACATTTTCCAGCTCGGCATTCTTGACGGCAGAATTGGTTTTCTGATCTCTGCAAGCACCTCCAGCTACACATTCAACAAATATCTCTGTCTTTATCAGATTGCCATGGAGAAGAAGCATGAATCAGGAAAATAAAAATGAAATGAGGTCTGTTTCCGAATCGGTACCTGAATTTAAGTCGATCTGTCACGTAAACCTTGCCAGGGGATTCCGCGGAGGTGAACGTCAGACTACCCTGCTGATAAGACATCTTCAGTTCCTTTACCCTGGCCTTAAGCAGTTTCTCGTCTGCCGCAAAAACAGTGAAATCCCGGCATATGTTACCGATATTCCCAACCTTACCATCATAAAGGTAAGAAACGAATGCTTCGGTCACGTAGCACTGGGAACACAGGCCGAAATCATTCACGCACACGAGGCAAAGGCCGTTCACTTCGCGGCCATCCATCACCGCATATACGGTACTCCGTACGTAATTACCCGTCGTGTACCGCAGAGGGTAAAGAACACCTTCTTCAACAGATACAGCTTCGACCACGCCTCATTCATATCATCAGTCTCCGGCGCCATCAGAAGCAGCATAATTGAAAGCTTCGGCAGCAGTCTGAATTTAAGCGGAAAACTGAGGGTTATCTACTCCGTATTCAACTCAAGCCGCGGTAATCCAGAGGTTACGGCCAAAATCAGAAACGAACTGAACGGTTCTCCCGTATTCGGGCACATCGGAGCCTACGTGGACAAACACAAAGGGCAGAAGGTATTCATTGAGGCCATCAGAAAACTGGTAATGGAGCGTCCGGATGCCGTATTCATTTTTCTTGGTGCAGGCTGTGATGAAGAGGAACTGAAAAAAATGACCGAAGATCTGCCTCAGGTCAGATGGCTGGGTTTCAAAACTAACGTGGCAGATTACATTGATGCAATGGATTACTTCGTGTTCCCGTCAAGAAACGAGGGGCTCGGTTCCGTGCTTCTTGACGTAATTGATCACGGAGTTCCCGTAATCGCCTCAGAGGTTGACGGCATTCCGGAAATCATTCAGCATGAAAAGACCGGACTGCTTTTTGAAAACGGAAACAGTGAAATGCTGTATCAGGAAATAACCAGGCTGCTTAACGATAACGATCTCAGGGACAGACTCGTGGACAATGCCACTGAATCCCTTAAGAAATTCTCTCCGGAAACATGTGCGCTGAAGTATGCCGAGTTATATACCGCAATCATTGAAAAGGTTAATCACAGTCATGACAGATAATACCGAAAACCGTGACAGCGGAAAAAAAACATCCGCTCCAAAATCAAAGGAAAAGTATCACTCCAAGGCTCAGTCAGATCCGAAGGTGACCATCGCGATGCTGCACCCGAGATACTGGCTCCAGTGGCTGGCATCTTTCGTGCTTCGTCTTATCGTCCTCCTTCCATACCCGGTATTCATGACACTCGGCAGAATTCTGGGATATCTGGCAATGGCCGTTCTTCCGAGACGCCGTCACATCAGTGAACAGAATTTCAGGCTTGCCTTTCCGGAAATGAAGGATGAGGAAATCAGAAGTCTGACCAAAGAGCACTTTGCCAACTGCGGCATGGGAATTTTTGAAACAGCAATGGCCTGGTACTGGCCGGAATGGCGTTTAAAGAGACTGGTTCACATTGATCCGGAACAGCTGAAAAAAGCCAAAGATCTTGCCGAATCGGGCAAGGGCATTGTTGTTCTTACCTGTCATTTCGTAACCCTGGAACTAATGGCCAGAATCTATGGCACCAACATAAAAAAGGGAGTCGGCGTATATCGTCCGAATGACAATCCCGTTATCGAATATCTTCAGGTGGTTGGCCGTACCAGATCCAATCTCTATCTGGTGGATCGCAAGGAACCAAGGCCTATAGTCAAGGCTCTCATGAAGGGACTGCCAATCTGGTATGCGCCGGATCAGGACTACGGCAAAAGACTGCCTCATGTCTTTGCTCCGTTTTTCGGAGTAAAAGATGCGGCCACGGTCACCGGAACCGCCGGATTTGCCAAGATAAGAAACACCGTGGTACAGCCGTCATACAGCATCAGACTGCCGGGATTTAAGGGCTACAGACTGGTGGTTGAGGATATCCTTGAAAACTTCCCGGTCGGTGATGACCAGCAGGATGCAGCGACCTGCAACCACGTTGTGGAAAACATGATAAAAGAGGCACTGCCTCAGTACATGTGGCTGCACCGCCGTTTCAAGACCACACCAGACGGTTCGGACAGATACCACAATCTGTAACCCGTCATGTCCATTATTCATTCCGTCCGCATCATACGGACGGAACGGTTCATGACAGTCCCGAACCGACATGTGTTCCTGACCGTAATCAGAATACGGGATACGGAATAAATCAAGCAGAATTCACTGAAACAGGAATGAGACCGCTATGTCCTTACATGATTTAAAAAAATCTTTTCTGGTGCTGAAGGACTCCATCAGACATTTTATAAGCAGAAGCATGTACGACTTCAAATCCTCGGAAGAACCGTTCAGCCCGACAGGTCTTAAAAAGGCCGTAATCTACCGCGCTGACGGAAAGCTCGGTGACGCCGTATGTTTTCTGCCGTTCATAAGAGAGCTCAGAAGATTCAGCCCAGACTGCGAAATCACCGTACTGTCAAACAGTAACACGGCTCAGATCTATGAAGCTGCGGATTTCATTGATAAGGTAATAATTTTCCCAAAGAAGCCAAAAAATCATGAAACCGACAAATATGCCGCTGAGCTCCACGGATGCGATCTTTATATTCATCTTTTTGAAAAGCTTAAAGGCAGACACCTGAGACTCATCAACCGCATTCATCCCAAATGGATTGCCACGCTTGATAAATTCTTAAAATGCGACAATCTGGGGATTTATGAGTACACGTCATCGGTTGATGAACGTGGACTCACCTGGGAACAGTCGGAAAAATGTCTGCATATAACGGATCTGCTCTTCAGAATTCTGGAAAAAGGCGGTATCGCACCTGATGACATCGACAGAAGCTACTTCAGAATGTTTGCTGACGACATCCCCGCTGCAGGACCCCGCTTTGCCTTTCTTAAGAGTCCTGAAAACCGCCCAGGGGAAAAAACCGTAATATTCAATCCTTACGGAGCCTCTTCCTCCAGAAGATTCACTGACGGGTGCATTATCAACGTCATCAAGGAACTGCTGGAAAAAACTGACATGCATGTTGTTCTCTGGACAGGGCCTGCAGACAGGGAACGGGGAGAACGTCTGCTGGCGGATAATTTCGGGAATAACGGCAGGGTATCAGTTACCGGAGTTCTGTCCTCTGCAAGGGAAATCATTACCGCAATGGCCTCATGTGACGCCATGATAGGAGTTGATACCGGAAGTGCCCATGTGGCGGCCTGCTTTGACATTCCTGAACTAACCTTCTACGGAAACAATCCGGCAAATTACAGCCGCTGGTATGCCAAGGCACCAAAAGCCGTCAACGTCATTCTTAAGACCGCAAACTTTGCCGAAGCGGAAAGTTCCGAACTCACTGGAGCCGTACGGGACTTTATCGGAAGTCTGGATGAATCTTCAGGGCACTGACGACACCTGATTAACGTAAGCAGTCACTGAAACGAAGAAGCGGCCGGTTCTTTCAATGAATCCGGCCGCTTCTTTACGTACCATGGTTCCTGCCGCTCTTATAAAGAAACTTTGCGAGCCGGGCCCCGGGTCCGGTTACTCCTCCTTCAGCATAATCTTACGCCACAGTTTCTTTACGGCCTCCCGCTGTTCATCCAGCTTGTGACCGTCATAGACCCTGCTGATTCCAAGCAGTGAATGGTGATGATACATGGCCCTGATATCAAGATAGGCGTTGATAAGACACTTGGATTCCTCCTCGGTAATGAATCCAAGACGGGCACATTCCTCGAAGATACGAACATTGTCTGACCACAGCACCAGATCTGGACTTGTAGGGGCATTAGCCAGAATCAGATACTGGGCCATGAACTCTATGTCTGCCATACCGCCCTCACCCTGCTTGGTATCGAAGGCTTCCTTAGGTCCTCTGATAAGACTGCTACGCATTTTGGTACGCATGCTCACGACCTCCTCACGGAGTTTCTCCACGTCCCTGCTCTTGCGAAGCACACCGTTGCGGATTTCATTAAACCTTGACACCAGGCGATCGGGACCGAGCACTGCTCTTGCCCTTACCAGAGCCTGAAGCTCCCAGGTCCAGGCCTTATTGTTAAGGTAGGATTCATATCCTGATATGGAACAAATCAGCGGCCCGGCCTCACCTTCCGGTCTCAGTCTGGCATCCACCTCATACAGCACTCCCGAAGAAAGTCTGGTACTGAAAAGATGCATCAGTCTCTGGGCAAAACGGCCGTAGAACATTCTGTCGGAAATAGGATGTTCCGGATGATCCGTCTCCTTCTCCAGATCACTGTCACAGAGAAATACCAGATCAAGATCGGAACCGTAGCTCAGCTCAATACCGCCCATCTTGCCATAGGCAATCACGCATATTCCCTTGTCCCCGTGCTTATGGGCGTTATACGGAAGTCCGTATTTGGCCACCAGCTGGTTCCAGGTAAGATTAACCACCTCGTCGAGAATGGCCTGTGCGAGAAATGTCAGGTAGTCACTGACCTTCATCAGCGGAAGCGCACCCACCAGGTCGGCAGCGCATATGCGCAGGAGCTGAATCTGCTTGAACTGACGCAGACTTTCCATCTGATGCTCAAGATCGGAGCTTTCGACGCGCATCAGGAACTCATGGAGGTCATGAGAATAGTCATCCGGACTTGTAGGCTTATACAGACTGTTCGGCATCAGCAGCTCATCGAGAAGCACCGGATGCTCCGTAAGCTGAGCGGTAATCAGCTCACTGCCGGAGCAGAGCTTGAGAAGCTGATCGCAGGCCTGAGGATTTTCCTGCAGCAGCTGCATGTATGTGGTTCTGAGACAAATGGTAAGCAGCAGTTTTGAAACTCTGCTGAAGGTTGTGGCCGCACCGTGCTTCATGTTTGCAAAGCTTCTGAAAAGGTACGGAATAAGCCTGTTCAGAATGGCTCTGCCCTTCGGACCTATCGGCTTGTTGGCACATTCGTCCTTAAAAAGTTTTATCTCGTCCGCAAGATGGTCAATCTGACTCTGATCCCTGAACTGATTTACAACGATTTCCTTAATCTCTTCACGGTTGAGATTAAGAAGCCAGAGATCGGAGAATACGGGATCCTCCTCCACTGTTTCCGATTCAGGATCGCTTATCAGCAGGGCAAATTCCTTATGCACGGTCTCCATAATGGAATTGATGTGAGCATAAAACTCCTCAAACGTTTCAAATCCCATGGCCTTGGCGAGACGCTCCTGATTAAGCGGGGATGAAGGCAGGGTCTGAGTCTGTTCGTCATTGATTTCCTGGAGAATGTTTTCCGTGCGGCGCAGGAAAACATAGCACGGCATAAGGCAGTCATACACCTCTGGCGTTATGCAGTTGCCGTGTTTGAGATTCTCAAGCACTGTCAGAAGATGTCTTTCCTGCAGTGACACCATGCGTCCGCCGCGCATCAGCTGGAACACCTGGGCAATGAATTCAATTTCCCTGATGCCGCCGGCACCAAGCTTGAAATTGTCAGTCAGCTGACGGCGCCTTACTTCAGCCTCAATCATGGCCTTCATCTTGCGCAGTGATTCCACGGCCCCGAAGTCAAGGTAACGTCTGTAGACGAATGGTTTGAGCATGCTGTCGAGCTCCAGTGACTCAGGAGTTTCCTCACCGAGCACGCGCCCCTTCACCATGGCATAGCGTTCCCATGAACGGCCGTGCTTCAGATAATAATCCTCAAGAGCCGCAAACGAGCTTATCAGCGGACCGCTGTCGCCGAAAGGACGCAGACGCATGTCCACACGATAGACAATACCGTCCACGGTCTGCTGATCAAGAATCTGAATAAGCTGCTGTCCCAGTCTGGTGAAAAACACCTGATTGTCGATGGAACGTCTTGCCCCGCGGGTCTCTCCGCGGTGCGGATAGCAGAAAATCAGATCAATGTCGGAGGAAAAGTTAAGTTCGCGTCCGCCCAGCTTTCCCATGCCTATGACCAGCATCCTCTGCTGTACGCCGTCATAGGAATACGGTGTCCCGAAAACCTGACAGCATCGTCCGTACAGACAGTCCATGGTTTTAATGATAATCTGTTCGGCGAGTTCACTCAGATGTCTGAACTCCTCAGCGAGATCCGATTTGTTGTTAAGCTGTCTCCAGGCGATGACGGAGAGCTTCTCGTTTCTGAAAAGACGCAGCTTTCTTTTAAGGACATTGTCATCCGTTATGCCGTTAAGAAGAGCATCCAGCTCCGTGGCGTATGATGCTGTTCTGTCTCCGCTCTCAAGTTCACCGGAATCTATAATCCGGCACAGGATTTCCGGTCTCATCGACAGAAAGCGTCCCGCAAAATCACTGAGTGCGAACGTCTGATACAGCTCATCATGCACCGTTTCAATCTTTGCAAGCTGCTCCTCCGTGGCTTTTTCCCTGAGAAGAGCAAAATACTTGTCGGCTTCTTTTCTCATGCCTTCACTGAAATTCATGCCTTTTCCCCTCTGAGTCCCGCAAAATTGATTTCAAGGATTACCCTGATAAAGTCCCTGTCAGTCAGAATTCCGTCAAGAGCCGCCATCTCATCCGCAAGGTTGTGGAAGTGCATGACGTCTGAGGCTCCTTCTTCTGAAAGACCGCTGATCCTTTTTCTGAGAATATCCCGGAGCTCCGCATACTGTCCGAAAATGTCGGAATCTGCCGGAACATGCATGGCCGCCAAAGCTCTGAAACAGCGCCACATCATGTCAAGAGCCATTTTCGCCGTTTCCTCATTTCTGCCTTCGGGACCGAGATAAATTACGCTTGCAATTCGGCCTGTCGCACTCATGAGACCTGCAAAAGCCTTTTCCGTACCGCAGGCTCCGTCAGAGTCCGCATCCTTCCCGAAAATCTCATTCCCGGACGGAAGCTTCAGTTCGGAAATACCGGCATAGATGGCGGCCCTGTGCATCTTACTCAGACTTTCAGGACGGAATCTTGCGATTCTGCCTGCATATACCGCGTCGGTGAGTTCGCCCGCAAATTTCTGAAGTGCGGTCACACCGCCCTTTTTAAGTTCAAGCTCGAGCTCGGTTCCCGCAACCGTTCCGCCGTCGGAGGTCTTGTATGCAACCCTGTCGAAGCTCAGCTCAATCTCCGCATCCATGAAGGAAACAAGCCAGATGTGCCTTCTGCAGTTCTGGGCCATGTTTTCATAAAGTTCTTTCTGTACGGCATCAACGTCAATTTCCGCAAAAATATGTTCCGGAAACATTCTGAGATCGGGTACGTCCGGTTTTTCGGAAAGCGGCACGTTATATTCCGGATGAACATGAATACCGCCGCTGCTCATGCGTCTGGTCTTTATTGTCCCCTCAGTCTCACTGCCGGTTTTACGGACTCTCAGGGCAATGCCGGCCCGGTAAAGGGCAAGATCCGGAGTATCGTAGTAACTGTTTTCAAGCTCGAGTTCCGCAGTTCTGATTACGGAGGCATTCAGGGATGCCAGCACACCGTCCATACCGTGGATAAAGCAGGCACCGTCAACGGAGCCTCCCGCGGTTCCGTCATACGGCTGAACCATTAATTTTATTTCTATTTCATTACTCATGACTGTATCCTCCGATATGTACGGCTCTCCGACCGCATGTGCGTCATGCCGCGCGTTCCGTTAATGAGATTCGGCATGACCTAAAAGGCGCCGCCTCCCGTCTCCAGGCACGGTATCTGACGGCTGAAGATTTTAACATATATGCCTCTTCCTCTTGCCAAAATGCATCACAAAAACACGGGAGCATGTTTATTTTCCGTTCCCGGTCAGCACCACGGTTGCGTCGCCGGGACGGAACTAACTTTTTTCTGAAAACGGCTTTTGCGCCGGAGACGCTTTTTGCCGGCGGGTTATTTATGGCATACGGCCTAAAACGTAATCGTTCTTATTGATTATTTGGGAGCTTCAAAGTAGAATATTAATCACATTTTTCATTACATTAAGAGTAATCTTTATGCAAGTAAATTTTCTGAATCTTTTTGCAAAATCTCCTCTTAAACCTCTGTATGAACACATCAACAACATCTATGAATGCTGTTCCCACCTTCCACCATTCTTCGACGGCGTATTCAGTAACGACTGGGACAAAGCCTCCGGTGAACAGCAGCAGATCTGTAAATTTGAAAGAGCAGCAGACGTAATCAAGAAGGATATCCGCATCAACCTTCCCAATTCACTTTTCATGCCGGTAGACAGAACATACCTTCTGGAACTGGTAACCCAGGAAGACAAAATCGCCAACATAGCAAGAGACATTTCAGGTCTCATGCTCGGCAGACAGCTGACGATCCCTGCGGAAATAAAGGAAGACTTTCTGAAATACCTTAACCGCAGCATCGAAGCCGTTGAACTCACAAAGAAAGTCATCAATGAGCTGGAAGACCTGCTGGAAAGCGGCTTCAGGGGCAAGGAACTCACACTCGTTCAAAGCATGGTAAAGGAAATTGACCTAATCGAGGACGATACTGACCACATGCAGATAAACCTCAGAAGACAAATATACATCAGGGAAATGGATCTGAATCCGATTGACGCCATGTTCATCTACAAGATTCTCGAAAAAGTCGGGGATCTGGCAGATCAGGCGCTGAGAGTAGGTTCAAGACTTGAACTGATGATAACTAAGTCATAAGGGATAAACGAACGATGGAATTTCTTTTAGCGCACAGCAGCCTCATCGTATTCTTTGCGGGAGCTGTGGCTTTCCTGATGGCCTGGGGCATCGGAGCCAATGACGTGTCAAACGCCATGGGTACCTCCGTCGGCACCAAGACCATTACGGTTAAACAGGCTATCATCATAGCCATAATCTTTGAATTCGCCGGGGCTCTCCTTGCCGGCGGCGAAGTGGTATCCACCATAAAGGACAGGGTTATAGACAGCTCGGCACACATTGAATCCGCCGACATGATTCTCGGCATGATAAGTTCCATGCTGGCTGCAGGCATATGGCTGATACTTGCATCGTATTTCAGCTGGCCGGTTTCCACCACCCACTCCATTATCGGGGCGATTGTAGGCTTCGGCATTGTCAGCACCGGATGGTCTGCCATTCACTGGGATATGTTCTCAGGCATCGTGGGCTCCTGGATTATCACACCTGTCATTGCCGGCATTCTCGCCTTCGTGCTCTTCCTGCACATCCAGAGATTCATATTCTGGAGATACCATCCGCTGAAACACGCCAAACGCATAGCGCCATACTACGTGTTTCTTACAATTCTTCTCATCACTGTCGTAACAATCCAGAAAGGCTTAAAGCATGTAAACATCAGCCTGACCTCAGAGGAAAGCTGGGGACTCAGTCTGCTGCTTGCCATCATCAGTGCCGTTATTTCGGCAGTTATTCTGCGTTACAAAAAATTTGATAAGACACTTGATGTCAAGAAGCACTATGCCAACGTGGAAAAGGTATTCTCAATTCTCATGCTGATGACGGCCTGTGCCATGGCCTTTGCACACGGCTCCAATGACGTGGCCAATGCCATCGGACCTCTGGCTTCCGTTGCCACCATCCTGAATAACGGCGGAGACATCGCCGCGGAATCAGGCATGCCGTGGTGGGTTCTGCCACTCGGCGCAATCGGTATGGTTGTGGGACTCGCAACCTTCGGCTACAAGGTTATGAGCACCGTCGGTTCAGGCATTACCGCCCTCACCCCGAGCCGCGGATTTGCCGCTCAGCTTGCCACCGCAAGCACTGTGGTTATCGCATCCGGTACCGGGTTGCCGATCTCAACTACCCAGACACTTGTGGGTGCCATCATGGGGGTGGGGCTCGCCCGAGGTATTGCGGCAATCAACATGACCATAGTTCGCAATATCATAGTATCGTGGGTCGTAACCCTCCCGGCAGGAGCCCTTTTCTCAATCCTGTTCTTCTATATATTCAAGCTTGTTCTGTTTTATGCTTCTTAACTGAGAACGGAAAAAGACGAAGATATTCAAAGAGCCCTTTATTCGCAAGGATAAAGGGTTCTTTCGTAATGAATTACACCTCCGTTTCAGGCCGCAATCCTGGAATTACTCATGTCGCCGGAGGAATCAGTATATCTGGACCAGTACAATTCAGAGTTAAATGCAAGTCTGTTCAGCCCCTCTCTCACGTTCCCCGTAATACAGTTAACGACATGGACGTAACTCGTGTTTCTGGTATTGTCCACCAGGTCCCCGCAGGCATCGATCATCAGATATCCGCCGTCAAGATTCTTTTCCACCACTGCGGAACATGAATCTGACAGTTTAAATATCCGAGAAGACTTTCCATTAATCTCTTCAGGTGGAACACCGAGATTGTTACGTATGTAGCGCATATACTCTTCATCCGTAACACTGATGTCAAAATTATTAAAACTATCATTGGCAAAACTCATCATTTTGAATATTTTCCAGCGGGATACGGGCATGTCAAGAATATCGTCGCGGACAGTTTCATTCTTATTGAGCGAACAGACCACGGTATTAACCTTAATGTTACATGCTGGATTTACTGCCTTTACGGCATGAGTAATTGCCCTGATCCTTTCAGCCGTAAGAATCTTTCCGGTTCTGGTACAACGCCCCATTCTGACCAGGGTTTCGGCATTGAAACTGTCAAGTGAAAGCCCGAAGGTGTCAAGCATCGGTGCGTTTTTCACTATCCATGCGTCGGTTATCATCGAACCATTGGTTATAACCGATACCTTTCTGCCGCGTTCATGGCAGTAATTTACAAGGCTGTTAAAATACGGAGCCATCAGCGGTTCTCCGCCTGCAATGTTAAAACTGCAGTCAGGTACCGCATCGATGCAGTTATCGACAATGTTTTTCCAATTATCAAAGGAAAGAATCTTTCTGCTGTTAAACTTTGCATAACAGTGCCTGCAGTGGTAATTGCATCCTTCAATAAGGTGAAGATTAAATTTCACACATCTTCCGGATATTTTACCGTAATTGCTCAGTAACATGCCGTTCCCTCTTTCTTCTGAAGTAGTTTTGGTCTCTCCGGACATACCGGTGTCGTTCCCCTGCTCCATTTCAAACGGAATGAAACAGGCTTTATCCAAACCGGAAACAGCATTATCTGCATGTGCTGAAAATTCAGATACAAATTCACTGTTCTGCCCGATAACACCGATATTGCGCATAACTTACTCCTTTATCCCCTGATTAGCCGATGCTTCCGCTGTTATCGGCCGAAAAACAGACCAACCGCCAATTCCACAAACTTAAAACCGTCAGACTTCATCACCTTATCGCTTACCTCTAAACCTTTATCCAGACCTGAGCAAAGCTTCCTGCCGACAATAACCGCCTTAGAGTCATCAGGAAATTCTTCTTCGTTCAGTGCCTCAAGATACTCGGTTGTTTTCTTGAGACCTGTCAATAGAGCTCCGTCAATCTTCCTGCCGATAACAACGGACCTGCTGTCATCAGAAGACTCCTCTCTGTGCAGTGCTGAAAAATAGTCACGAATTTTTTCTGCTGTGTTTTCGGCAAATGATTTCTCTGAAGAAAGTCCCTGACAGCGTGAGTCAATCTTTTCTACATAAGAATCGAAAGAATTTTCTTCTGCTTCCATTAACTCTCTCAGACGCTCTTCAACGGTACGCATGATTTATCTCCTTAAATGTTCATGTTATGAATTAAACGGCCCGGGAACGGATTCACTGACGCCGCGGCCAGACTTTAAGTTAATTATGAACAAAAAAGCGGACGGTATATATTTCAACCATGGTCGAAAAATCAAATGACAAATATTTTTTGGAATTTAAAAAACTGAATTTCCAACGTTATCCCGAAGGCCTTAAGTCATGGATTCATTCAGTAACACCGGATAAGAAACAAATAGGAAGCAGAGACATGCAAAACGGAATACGTGTTCTATATGAACCGAAATCCCAACGATGAATTTTTTTGATAATTAGAGTAAAATACCATATGTTTTAAATTTTCAGATATAAAGATCAAAGCAAGGATAAAACATGCGTAAGATTACCAAAGCATTTATCGGCGGCACTCTGTTATCATTATCCGCGGTATCCGGTGCGTTTGCCATTGAACTGACCGAAGTCAGTGAGGATCGCATTGAAAAACCTGCGGCCAAAGAAGTTTCCGCACCTGCAAGAACGGTAGCGCCACAGGCTCAGAATACAGCCTCCACAGCAGCTCCTGAAGCACCTAAGGCTGATGTCAGACCTGCGCCGGCTCCTCAGCCTGCAGCGGAAGAAAACGCAGCTCCTGCCCGCAGGACTTCTTACGTAGCCTACATATCCGATAACAACAGCATCTGGGCAACCAGAGGTCCGGGCAGACAGTATAAGCTTACCGGCCAAATCAGAATCGGTGAAAGAGTAGAAGTTCTCTCCGAAAAGAACGACTACGTTGAAATCCGTACTCCTAAGGATACCATCGTATGGGTTCCCAAGAAGGACGTTCAGAAAGAGGAAAGCAATCTCTACAAGGTAACCAGACTTGAAGAGGAAAACAATACCCTTAAGTATAAGCTGGACAACATTGACAGCGAAACCATCAGGGACTTAAGAAAGACCTCTGCTGAACTTGCCGAGCTCAAAAAGGCATACACTGACCTGAAGCAGCTTCATGAAGACATGGAAATCAGACTCAGGGAAACCACTGAGGAAAACGAAGAGCTTTCATCCAAGCTTGAAACCAAGGATCAGGACATGCAGTTAAGATGGTGGAAGCAGGGCGGACTCATTGCCCTGATCGGAGCCATTGTCGGTGTGATTCTGGTATATCTTCCAAGACCGCGCCGCAAGGACAGCGACTATTACTACTAACGGCATCGTCTGCTGACGGTGTCAGAACGTTTGTTTCGTAAGAGTTCAGGGAGAATTCTTACGGCATTCAGGAAAAAGCAAAAAGCATCGGAAACATAAATAATCCGATGCTTTTTGCTTTCTGATTTCCATCATTCTTCCGGAGGAAACGTCAGTCCATGTTACTGTCTGTAATCCTCCATGGCCTTTATGGAAAAACTCCTTCCGTTCACCCTCATCACCACGTAATTCTCAGCTATCTTAAGCACCTCAAGATTTCTGTAGGTTCCCCCTTCCTTAATAACGTTGCCGTTGAGGGTAATGCTGCGCTTTGAGGCATCGGTGGAATAGTTGTGAGAGGAATAGACAAATGACGGAACGGCATTTCTGATATCTGACGGCATCATGCTGATGTCCGTCGCATCACGCGGGCCGGAATCACTGTTCCGGGGTGATGAGGTATCGGGAATTCTGAAATCCAGATCACCGGTATCGGTTGAGCTGACAGCTTCGTCAAAAACCGATTTAAGATCCTTTTTTACCACCCGGCGCTTTTCATCACCGGAAGAGCCGGTATCCGCGGTTCTGCCTCTTAATGCCGCATTTATTCTCTCAACGTCACTGTCTATGTCACTTTCATTACGTTCTGTACGGATGCCCGTCACTCCGGTCTCATCCTTTGAAAAGACGTATTCAGGCTGCTCCGGTCTCACGTTAAGATGCTTTACGGCAAACTCATGAGGCTTTGAAGGTTCAACATAAGGATAGAGTGAGGAATCATCTGCGGTAAGCTCACGGCGGAGCCCTGAAAGTTCACCGTCAAAGCTTCTTAAAAGCCTTTCCTTCTGAGCAGCCAGTCCTTCTTCAAAAGACTGTTTCTCATAAAAGGCATAGGCCGCAAAGGAAGCGGCTCCGACAATGGCAAGAAGAGTATAGTAGAGAAGGCGCCCCTTTCTCATTCTGGCACTCTCATAGGCCTGCGCGGCCGCCACTTCAGGACTCTTATTAATTCTGTCGGCATCAAAAAACAAAGACATTTCAGTTCCTTATGATTCCGGTTAACCTACCGGATTACATTCCTCAGCTTACCGGTAATTCTATAAATCATCCATGGATATGGAAAGACCTTCAGAGGCTGATGCCTCCTGTTGTGCAACGGTGGACGTGCCTGCGCTTCCACCGGCATCGGCAGACTTTTTCATATCGTTACCGGAAGCTCCTTTCTTTTCCCGACCGTTATCCGCAGACTTTGAATTTCCGGCATCATATCCGTCTGCACCGGAGAGAAGATCATCCTCACTGATGATTAAGTCATTTGCCGAAGACGAATTCTTTTTCTGCTCCCGTACCGCCTCACTTTCGGTTACGGGCCCCAAGGCTTTATTTTCCTTGAGACCGGTGCCGTTACCATTACCATCTGCCGGTGCATCTGCCGGTGCATTTTCCGGTGGATTTACGCTGTAGCTGTCAACAAGCGTCTGCAGATTATTCTCATATTCTGCGGAGGCAATATATTCCTCATAGAGAGAATGTTCGGTGTCAGCGTACGGCAGAAGTGCCCACAGGGTATCGATTCCCGCATAGCCGTCAGGCTTCAGCCCCAGAGTCTCCTGAGCCTTCTTAACCCGGTTCACCATGGTTTTATCGTAACCGTTAAAGGCATGGGCATCAGTATTCTCATAACGGTTCAGCATGTCGAAGAGCTTTATCTGGGCCGCCTGACTGCTGCGTCTGCTCACCCTTTCCTCTCCGTCCGGAAGAGGCCATATCAGACGGAAGTTTCCTTCCATGGCTCCGGCAACGAAATCTCTTGGAACGACCCATTCCCTGTTGTTAATAAGCAGTACCGCATAGTTGTCGTTAAGCTTCAGCAGCACGGCATAAAACGGTCTGAGCTTTACGTCCATAAGAGACAGGACTGCAGGAACGTTATATCTTTCAAGCTCAGACAGACTGCCGTTTCCGGAAAAGCACATGAATCCCGCACTCTTAAGGTAGGTGCAGTCGGTATCGGCATTACCTGTTGCGTTGGCAAAGCCCCATTCCCGCTGAAGCTTTTTCCAGGCCTCCTCCTCAAAGGAGCTGTTGAGCACATCCGTTCTGTAACGGGTCTGTTCCCTGATGATGCTTTCCTTTTCAGCCCTGTGCTCCTTAATTTCCCGGATGGATTCACGATAGCTGATTATGTCCTTATCAGCCTTAAGCACCTTTACCATGTCCTGCTTAAGCTCCACCGGATTCCGGTGGCAGAACAGATATCCCGTTCCCAAACCCACGGCTGCGGCAAGCAGTACGCCACAGGTAAGACGCATGCCGTAATTAAGGAAATTGCCTGAAGCGAGATATTCCCTGACGGTAGCAACAAAGCCCTTGGTTCCCATCACCTCGTGAACCGCCTGCAGCATGTGCCGGCGTTCCACGGTATGGGAATTATCCACGTATGCTGCAAGCAGAGCCCTGTCACAGCAGACATTTATGATGCGCGGAATGCCTCCCGAAACCTTATACAGTTCCCTTACCGCTCCCTGACTGAAAATAACCTGCACGCATCCTGCCGACTGCATGCGGAAACGGATATAGGAATCAACCTCATAGATGGAAAGAGGCAGCAGATGAAATCTTGCGGTAATGCGCTGGGAAATCTGACGCATGTGCTGAGAACGGAATTTCTCCTGCAGTTCAGGCTGTCCCACAAGGATTACTTGCAGCAGCTTTGTATTGTCGGTCTCAATATTGGTGAGAAGACGAACCTGCTCAATCAGCTCGTCATCCAGATGCTGGGCTTCGTCAATCATTAACAGGGCTCGGCGGCCTTTTCTGTAGTTTTCCGTCAGAAAATCACTAATGTGCTGCAGAAGAACCCTCTTTGAGGAACCTTCGGCGAAATCAATGCCGAACTCATGACATATTGTCTCTAGCAGTTCAATAAGTGACAGTGCCGGATTAAAAATAACGGCCAGCTCCATTTCATTCCTTTCCAGAATTTCCTGCATCATGGTTCGCAGAATAACGGTCTTACCCGTTCCGACTTCACCGGTAAAGAGAATGAAACCGCCGCTTTCCTGAGTCCCGTGCTTTAACATGGACAAGGCTTCACGGTGATGTCTGCTGAGATAGAAAAACTTCGGATTCGGTGAAATACTGAACGGAGCCTCACTTAATCCAAAAAACTGCTTGTACATAAAAAACAGTCCCTGCCGGAGTTTTACAAAATACCCCTGTTAAAAGTTTTACAAAATAACCGATATAATGATAACATTTTAACCCCGGTTAAACAAAAACAACCGCTTAATAATGAGATGAGACGAGTCCCGTCGTCCCATCAACCGTGCCACGGACGGGAACCGCGTTCTGCAAGGGAGCTTACGGACGGTTTCAGACAGCTCCGGCATGAAACGGCACGATCACGCCAATCCGGTCCGGAAGCGTACAACAGCATTCCGAATCCGTATATCACGTTTATGTACCCGGCCGTTACGCATAAACTTAGGAGTTTTATATGAATATCTATCTTGTCGGCGGAGCCGTGAGGGACAGACTGCTCGGAATCACTCCGAAAGACTCGGACTACTGTGTCACCGGAGCAACTCCCGAAGAAATGACGGCGGCAGGATATATCTGCGTCGGCAGGGAGTTCCCGGTATTTCTGCATCCCAAAACATCTGAGGAATATGCTCTTGCCAGAACCGAACGCAAGAAAGGTCACGGCTATACGGGATTTATATGCAGCTTCAGTCCCGATGTCACCATCGAGGAGGATCTGCAGAGAAGGGATCTCACCATAAACGCCATTGCCGAAGACGGCAGTGGGAATCTTATTGATCCCTACGGCGGCAGGAACGACATCCGGAACAGAATCCTCAGACACGTGTCCCCGGCATTTTCCGAAGATCCGCTGCGTGTTCTGCGTCTGGCAAGATTCTATGCCTCGTTTTTTCACCTGGGCTTCAGAGTGGCCCCGGAAACGGCGGATCTCTGCCGTAAACTTGCCGCTGACGGCGAACTGAAATACCTCACTGCGGAAAGAGTGTGGCAGGAGGTGTTAAAGGCGCTTACATCGGAGAATCCGGAAAAGTTCTTTGAATTTCTGGATGAAACCGACAGCCTTAAGGAACTCTTTCCGGAGCTTCATGAGCTCAAGTCCCTGAAGGAGAACCCGGTTTATCATCCGGAAAAGGACACCTTCTCGCATACCCTTCTCACCCTTAAGGCCATAAGCGGACTCACGAAAAATCCGCAGACAAGATTTGCCATGCTTACCCATGACTTCGGTAAAATCATTGAATTCAGATCCGACATTCCGGAGGAAAATCCCCATCGTCTTGCCGGAGTACCGCTTGTGGAAAACTTCTGCAGACGTCTCAGGGTACCGAAGGACTTTCAGAAAACAGCGGTAAATGTCTGCAGGTATCATTCTTACGTAAATCTCTGCCACAAGTCTCCTGACTATTTCAACAGACTGTTTCTTGACACAGGTTCCTACAGGGATGCCACAAGAACAGGCATCATCGGGCAGTGCATCAGGGCTGACAGCCACGGCAGACTCGGTTTTGAAAAGGAAGCCTTCATAAGTGACTACTTTCTTGCTTACGTTCTGGCAAAGGCCTCCAGTGCCAAAACCGCAGATGTAATGGCTGACGGCTTTACCGGAGCGGCCATAACGGAAGAACTCAACAGACGACGCACGGAGCTTATTGCCAAAGCCCTCCTGGAGCTTCAGCAACTGTATCCCGGCGTCATATACTGATTACTGATAAAAACGGAGCCTGTTCCGCATTAAACCCGGAACAGGCTCCGTTATCATTTTCTATGTACCTTAATGCCACAAATGAACGCCTGAACCGTTACGGCCAAGCCTTACGGACAAGGCATCTCGGATCGGTCGTTCTACTTCGGCCAGAACACCGCAAAAAGGAAAATTCCCAGAACAATGCGGTAAATCACGTAAGGGAACAGCCCGACCCTGTTCAGAAAATCAAGGAACAGCTTAATCACCAGGTAAGCCACCACAAAGGAAATGACCAGTCCCAGCAGCGTACTCTGCAAATCAAACGGATGATTTTCAAAAATAACGTCCTTTGTCATCATCAGGGCGGAAAGAATGATTACGGGAATGGACATAAGGAAACTGAATTCGGCCGCGGCCTTCGGACTCAGTTTCAGAAAATATCCCGCGGTAATGGTAATGCCTGATCTGGAGGTTCCCGGAATAAGAGCCAGAGCCTGGGCACAGCCTATAAGAAGAGCCTTTCTGAAATTGATTTCCCTGCCTGCGGCATCACCGGTCACTTCCTCAGAAAGAGAGGAACCGGCGTCTGAATTACCGGAAGCGTTACGGGCCGCCGCAGAATCCGTAACGGCCACGGCAGCAGTTCTCCTGTTGTATACCTCCGCAGCCCACAGCAGAAGACCGAATAAAATGGTGCTTCCGGCAATGACCAGAGGACTTCTCAGATAAGTCTCAATGGCACCTTTAAAGGCCAGACCGCACAGACCTGCGGGAACGGTAGCCATCATTACGTAAAAGAGAAGCTCCACGGATCTGGTAAACTTTCCCCTGCGGAACACAAATTTAAGACTGTCCTCAGTCATTCTGAGAAGACTTTTTCTGAAGTAAATGACCACGGCCATGAGAGTGCCGACATGAACTGCGATGTCAAATGCAAGCCCCTGATCCGGCCAGTCCTCAATAAGCTTTGACGGAAGAATCAGATGAGCTGAACTTGAAACCGGAAGAAATTCGGTAAAGCCCTGAATCAGAGCCAGAATAATTGTCTGAAGAGTGTCCACTTTTTTAGTCCTGATTTTTTATCAAATAATATTTCTTTTTATAATCCTTTCTTTATGATTGATTTAGCCCCGGCATTACATTGATGACGGAATCAACCGATAGCGTCGAGTTTCAGCCATGAGACGGGAACAAGATTGTCCGTACTCATTGCCTCGGCGAGACTCCTTACGTTTCTGTCACATCCCGGAGGAGTAAGTTCCGGTGAAAGAGAGGCCAGGGGAACGGTAACGAATGAATATTTGAATATGTCAGAACGAGGAAGTTCCGGCTGTTCGCTAATTACATTCCCGTAAAGCAGAACGTCAATGTCAAGACACCTTATGGAGAGTCTGGATCCGAATCTGTCATACCAGTCACCGCGCCCCATCTCCTTTTCGGTATCCTTGGTAAACGTCATCAGTTCCTCAAGGGACAGTTCGGTGGAGCCCGTCACCACCGCATTGTAAAACTTCGGACCTTTTGCATGCAAAGGTACCGTCTCATATACCTCAGAACAGGACATGTCCGTTAAAACGCTTCTGAGTTTCAACATGGCATGAGTCAGGGAAACCTGACGGTAGAGATTTGAGCCGAGAGCCAGAGCCACTTTTGTCATTTTAGATATCCTGCTTAAACATTCTGGTCATTCTGATGCCGACGCTGTCCACATTGCTCAGAATATCCGGTTTCAGCACTTCGATTGAAACCCCGAAAAGACTGTCAGCAAATCTGTCTTTCAGGACCTTTATGAGACGGTTGCCGAGATATTCAACGGTTTCCGCACGGCATTCCACCGATTCCGAAACGATAAGGTCTGCCGCTTCGGCATAGTTTACCGTATGAGCGATGTCGTCGCTTTCGGAAATTCTGTCAAAAGAGGTATAGAGTTCGGCATTAACAATAACCCTCTGCTCCTTTACCCTCTCTTCCGGAAGCATCCCTATGATACAGGAAAACACCAGACCATTAATAATAACCGTATCATGTTCTTTTGGATTTCTTACGTTCTGCATCTTTTTAAACCGTACTGCCTAAAATTTTCTTATGACGCCTCTGCGGATTATCCGCAGAGATTCAGGCATTATGCCTGTCATATAAAATTACGCCAACTCTTAAGTCCCTTCCGTTCAGCGAATCAGAGATAGCTGTCGTTCAGGGTATCCAGAGGCCATCTAGGAGTTACCTTTATCTCAAGACCGGATCTGGCCCCCTGCTTGAACCGGAACATTCCGGCATAGGCAATCATGGCTCCGTTGTCAGTGCAGAATGATATTCTTGGATAGAACACCTCACCATTTAAGTTCTGCATCATTTTTTCCATTTCGGAACGAAGGGTTCTGTTGGCGCTTACGCCTCCGGCAATGACAAGTCGTTTGTAACCGGTCTGCTTCAGAGCCTTCTTAACCTTAATCTTTAGAATGTCCACAACGGCATCCTCAAAGGCTCTCGCCACATCCGCACGATCCTGTTCACAGGTATTGTGTTCGGCAATGGTATTGGCGGCAAAGGTCTTTAATCCAGAAAATGAAAAATCAAGATTCGGACTGTTGTACATCGGTCTTGGGAAAACAAAACGATCCTTTACGCCCTTCTGTGCAAGAGCTGAAAGAAGCGGACCGCCGGGATATGCAATACCGAGAAGTTTTGCGGTTTTGTCAAAAGCCTCACCTGCGGCATCATCAACTGACTGACCGATGATTCTGTACTGTCCCGGTGCGGCCACATCAATAATCATGGTATGTCCGCCGGAAACCAGAAGTGCAAGGAACGGAAATTCCGGCTTTCTGTCTTCAAGCATAGGAGCAAGCATGTGACCTTCCATGTGGTTAACCGGAACGGCCGGCTTATTCCAGGCATAGGCGATGGTTCTAGCAACGGTGGCACCTACCATAAGTGCTCCGATGAGTCCCGGCCCTGCGGTATAGGCAACGGCATCAATGTCGTCCCTGGTGCAGTGAGCCTCATCGAGTGCTGCCTTTACCAGTCTGATGGCCATTCTTATATGGTCGCGGCTTGCCAGCTCAGGTACAACACCGCCATATTCGGCATGAAGCTTTATCTGACTGTACAGCTGATTGCAGAGCAGTCCCTTTTCATCATCGTAAATTGCCACGCCTGTTTCATCACAGGAACTTTCAATACCTAAAACCTTCATTTAAACCAAATCTCCACGCTCAATTGGAATTTTGAATGAATTATACAGGATTAGCAGAGTTCTCGCGATATGAATAAGGAATTAAGAATGATTTATCAGTATAAACAAATTTTTTGCATAAACCAGATACATCATGAACCGTTATTTCCGAAACCTTTCCCACTAAGCTTATCATGCCCATTCAAGCCTGTAGGCACGAATTATGTCTGGAATTATACAACCGAACCTGATTAAGCTGATGCTCCTAAATAAACGGAATCCCAGCTTACGGGACATTCAAAAACATATTTGTAAATTGCATATTTTTTAATCATTTTGCAAAAATGCGTTTTTACGAAAAAACATAAAAATAAACAACACTTGGCTTAACATTATATTATTATCCGCTACTTAATAAACTTAAAATGTTAGAATATTGCTTTTTTCTAACCGATTTTTAGGCCAAAAACCCCGTAGGTTAGAAACGTGAAGAACCCCTGATTTTACTGTATTTTTAATTGCATGAATATTTTTTATATGATAACTTTGACACATGAATTATTAGGTTAGAAAAACAGCTATCTGAAACACCTGATAATCAAGGCCTCAGAAGACGTACTGTTACTGAGGTATGCCCTCGGTTAGAGGGATTGAAACCATCTCTTTGGTTTGCACTAAAAGAACCAAGAATATGAGAAGTTACTGAGGTATGCCCTCGGTTAGAGGGATTGAAACATGTGTACCATAATAGTCTCCATTAAGAATGCATGATAAGAGTTACTGAGGTATGCCCTCGGTTAGAGGGATTGAAACTAATCTAACAGATTACTCTGATACAGTTCAGCTATTAAGTTACTGAGGTATGCCCTCGGTTAGAGGGATTGAAACAACCTCAGGATGAGCATCAGCCCATTCAGCAGCAGACGTTACTGAGGTATGCCCTCGGTTAGAGGGATTGAAACACCTTTAGAACATATCTTATAGGTTAAGCTGGTCTTGTTGTTACTGAGGTATGCCCTCGGTTAGAGGGATTGAAACACTAAAGTGACATCTTTCTGTAATTCATGGAAGTGTTCTAGTTACTGAGGTATGCCCTCGGTTAGAGGGATTGAAACCTTCTTCGATGAGAAGTCTGTGCTTAAACCTTCTGCAGAAGGTTACTGAGGTATGCCCTCGGTTAGAGGGATTGAAACGTCATATCTCTACAACATGAAACCAAAAAGGCAGCCATCTGTTACTGAGGTATGCCCTCGGTTAGAGGGATTGAAACTATTTATAATAAGTCTTCTCATCTCTAGCTCCTCCTTATGTTACTGAGGTATGCCCTCGGTTAGAGGGATTGAAACGAATGTACAGTGTTTCTTTCCAGATTGGGTATCACCCCAAGTTACTGAGGTATGCCCTCGGTTAGAGGGATTGAAACGACATGCAAATTCATCATGAATTGGTCTGATATCAAACGTTACTGAGGTATGCCCTCGGTTAGAGGGATTGAAACGCTAAAGAATTTGATACTGCTATGCAGAATCATTCTGAAGTTACTGAGGTATGCCCTCGGTTAGAGGGATTGAAACCTAAAGCCTGAGCAGCCTGTAAAGTTCTTGCTGAATGTTACTGAGGTATGCCCTCGGTTAGAGGGATTGAAACCCTTAGAATAGGGATACTTTCGTATCCCTGTGTAACAGTTACTGAGGTATGCCCTCGGTTAGAGGGATTGAAACACTGTGTTTTTCACAACAGCTACTTTAGTGTTAAGGGTTACTGAGGTATGCCCTCGGTTAGAGGGATTGAAACCAGTTCAGGATGTTCGTCAGCCCACTCACTTGCCTGTTCAGTTACTGAGGTATGCCCTCGGTTAGAGGGATTGAAACCTTAAAATACACTTCTGGTTGGTAGAACTCTTCATCAGTAGTTACTGAGGTATGCCCTCGGTTAGAGGGATTGAAACCAGCCTTCAGCTACTGCATTGATACCTGATGCTATTGCTTTGTTACTGAGGTATGCCCTCGGTTAGAGGGATTGAAACCCTTCAACTGCAAATCCGGCAGGAAACAGCTTGTTAGTTACTGAGGTATGCCCTCGGTTAGAGGGATTGAAACCACTCTCGATTGCCTTATTTAAGAAATCGTTCAGTTCATCAGGTTACTGAGGTATGCCCTCGGTTAGAGGGATTGAAACAAAGTGTAACTTACTGAAGTTCCTTTAGAGAACTTCATGTTACTGAGGTATGCCCTCGGTTAGAGGGATTGAAACATCTTATAGAGAGTATAACTAGTAGAATTACCCTTAGAGAACGTTACTGAGGTATGCCCTCGGTTAGAGGGATTGAAACAGTTCATCAAATGACTTGAAATAGAATACTACGTTGTTGTTGCTGAGGTATGCCCTCGGTTAGAGGGATTGAAACTCTAATTAGAACGCGTACTCATCTGCCGCATATGGGGCGTTGCTGAGGTATGCCCTCGGTTAGAGGGATTGAAACTGTAACTCCTGGATTTGGCGTACTGTCGGATTGGTAATTCTGGTTGCTGAGGTATGCCCTCGGTTAGAGGGATTGAAACCCTGTACTTCCGACAAACCAAACAAAGTCAGTATCAAGTTGCTGAGGTATGCCCTCAGTTAGGGGGATTGAAACCGGGGAAGCTAGAAGCCCCGCCAGAAAAGGAAAAGGAGAACGGAATATGAGCTATTTGATACTTTTCGCACTTGCTCTGCTCATTATGAAAGCGCTAAACTAATCACCACAACCGCATGAGATCACAATAATGAATGATTTACCCCTATCAAATAAGGAGTGTTACTGAGGTATGCCCTCGCTTAGAGGGATTGAAACTCTCCAATACTATGAAACACCTCAGCACCAGCATGTAACATTGTTGCTGAGGTATGCCCTCAGTTAGAGGGATTGAAACTGGGGAAGCTGGAAGCCCCGCCAGAAAAGGAAAAGGAGAACGGAATATGACCTATTTGATACTTTTCGCGCTTGCTCTGCTCATTATGAAAGCGCTAAACTAATCACCACAACCGCAGGAGATCACAATAATGAATGATTTAAACCCATCAAATAAGGAGTGTTACTGAGGTATGCCCTCGCTTAGAGGGATTGAAACTGTGTTTTGGTTTCCGGATTTAAGAATTGTAAGTCTTTAAGTTACTAAGGTATGCCTCGTCGGATTCAGCTCTGAACCTAACGCAAATGAGTTTTTCTCTTTTACCGGTACAGGCAGAAAGATTTTTCTTTCCGCCTCAGTACTGTTCCTTTCAGGCAATATAAAGAGAAGCAGACTTTAAAATCTACATAATGAAAAATGATGATCTTTCAGGTACATCATAGTTATTCGCACCCATCCTCTTTACAAGAGCTTCGGTAACTCCGTTTAAGGGATAAATGAATACACTGTCTGTTCTGTCATCAATAATTTTGGATATTTTGAGCTGCATTTCATCAAGCAAATCAGGGTCAAGAAAAGCCTCGAAGACTGAACCTTGAACTCTGTCTCCGTAGAAATTCAGACACCTCACCAGACTGCGACGCCTTTTGTCATCGCTTACATCGTAGCAGATGACGTATTTTGGATTATTATCAGACATCATCACACCACCTATCATATCGCCTGCAGATTTCACGGCACGAATTAGGACTCTGTTTACACATATTCCTCAAGATACCAGTGTTACAGGATGAAATTTCATTAAGACGCCGGTTAATCTTTCAGGTTAAGGTTAAGATTAACCTCATCAGAACCTGAATGGTTCATACACTCCTCCGTTACGGATAACCCCTGCTATTCTGTCCACCTGCCTTACAATTAGAGAAATCAGGTCTTTTCTGTCCTCTTCGGCAACTCCGTATTCCCTGACATTCTTTGAAATAAACATTTCCCAGCTTGAGAAAAATGCTCTGATAAAGTCACCTTTAAATCGGACTCCCTTTACCGGATCATTTTCAGAAAACATCTCCGATCTGAACTGCTGAAGATTACATCCGCGAACCACAAATCTGTCCACTATAGGAGCCCGAAACTCTTCAATCAGATCACAGGCAAGTGAAGGTCTGTTTGAATGCTGCTCATGCAAATATCCGATGGATGGTTCCAGACCTCTGGCAACTGCAATTCCCCTGATTAAATTGGTAAGGAGGGTATACCCCAGGGAAAGCATTGCATTCACGGGATCCGTTGCCGGATGTTTTATTCTTTTGACAAAACCTAATTCCCCAGGCAGAAATCTTCTCCAGATACCGAAATAAAGACTGGCGCTCACACCTTCTATACCGTCCAGCTCTCTTACACTTTCGGCACAACCGATTCTTTTCATGTGCATTTCCATCTGAGATATGACCTGCTCCACCTGCTCAGCGGCATTATCCCTGTTATGACTGAAGTATTTAAGCGTGGCTATCTGATTACGGATTTTGCCCATGACAATCATCTTGGCAAGATAAAGTCTGTGTACATCATTGAAATACCTGGCATACTGACAGAGTTTTAACTCTGAACATTTTGCTTCGTTTGACACGGAGGAACCGATGTATTTGCCGTTTGACGAAAAATAAGAAACGGTAATACCGTTACTCATGCAGTAGGTTAAAGCCTCACGTGTTATGGCAATTATGCCGAAGGCAAGCACGCTATCAATCTGTCTTCCGGAAACGCGCTTAACCTCATAGCTTCTGCCGTACTCATCCTCGAATGTGGTCAGAACAAAATGATTGTCCATAAAACGAAGTTTCGTCTTTTGAGAACATAAATACAAAGTTGACATAAAATTCCCCCTTTTGTGCGAATATGACCTGAAATCAGAAAGGATGTTGAAAACTGAATGAAAACGGAACATTGTGCATTACAGCACAATAGTGCCCGTTCACGCCCTTCTCCAAAGGATTTCAAAGTCAAATCCGAACACTGCTGCCTAAGGTAACAATGTTCCAATATCTTCGGACGGATATTAGTACGTCATGCATTCACTAATCTGAATACAGAAAAACATACCAAGCTGCAGCACTCTGCATACACCGGACAGAAAGGATACACGGGAGTGCGGAAACGACGTCCGAAAGTGCAAATGAAAGAAACATCAGTCTTTTTTACTGACGATATTTTTATGTAAGACAACTTTCCGATAATAAAGGCAGACAAGTAATAAATAATGCATAGATACAAATAAACATTATTTATTTTTATATTTGCTTTCATTACATGTTGTTTCCCAAAATTTAATAATCAGGAAATTACAATTTTATCAGCTTCAGCTTTTCCTTATAATTACCTTGTATAAAAAATGAGCAATATTTCAAAAAATTATTTTTATGCAAAACTATTCAACATATTTACGGGTATGATTATCTGAACAGAGGTCATCAGAAATTCATGCCTCATCCGAGATAAACACATCTACTCTTTCAGTATGAGATAAACATATATGCATGACATTTGGAATCCGTGGCATGGTTGCCGCAAATGCAGTGAAGGATGTCGAAACTGCTACATGTTTTTTCTGGACAGGATGAGAGACAGAAGCGGGGCCGACATCAGCAGAAACGGAGCAGGATTTAATTATCCGCTGTCGAAGGATCGTAACGGTAATTTCAAGGTTCAAAGCGGAGAAATGCTCAGAGTCTGCATGACATCAGACTTTTTTCTGGAGGAGGCCGACGCCTGGCGTCAGGATGCCTGGAGAATAATGCATCAGCGCCCGGACGTTAAGTTCTTTCTACTTACCAAACGTCCGGAGAGAGTAGCGTCATGCCTGCCGACAGACTGGGGAGACGGATGGGAAAACGTGTTTTTCAATGTAAGCTGCGAGAATCAGAAAAGAACCGATGAACGCATCCCCGTTCTTCTTGATCTGCCGTTTAAACACAAAGGTATCATGTGTGCTCCATTAATCGGTCCTGTAACCATTGAGAAATACCTTGAAACCGGTCAGCTTGAACAGGTTCTCTGTGACGGTGAAAACTACGACGGTTCCAGACCAAACCATTATGAATGGGTAAAAAAACTCAGTGATGAATGCAGAAGACACAACGTTACCTTCGTTTTCTGCGGAACGGGCAGAAAATTCGTTAAGGACGGCAGAACCTATACCATAGAAGGCAATCTGCTGCAGACGGAACAGGCCTTTCTGTCTGGATTAAGTTTTCAGGGAAAACCCATTGAATTCAGGCTTCATGACAATCTGGGATTTCCAATATCCGATGGCAGTATGTATAAGCCGTCATACATTGAACGCTGCGACAAGTGCAGCATGAGAATCGCCTGCAACGGATGCAGCCGATGCGGAAAATGCGGGAGCCCTGCCCCTGACTATTCTCAGTATGATAACTGAAACCACGAATAATCCGCTCCTTAAAAAGAATATGAACGTATCCGGTATTTACACGGAAGGTCAATTCACGACAAATTTCTCAATATATTGAGATGTCAGTTAAGATGTGGCGGAAAACGGATTAAAACCACTCAGTCCTGTATTTACCGAGTCCCATGACTGCAGCCTTTCCGGCATGCATAATCTCCCCCGCTCTGATAAAAAGAGCCAGGAGCTCAAGATCTCCCTCAATTTCAAAGGTTCCCATGATACCGCCAAGCTTTATTTTTCTCTGCTGTCTGCTTGAAAGACGTGCCCAGTCAAACCAGTGCAGTTTTCTGTTGTTAATTACTATCGTATCAAGCTTGGAACTGAGTTCGGCATCGTCATGCTCAAAGAAAGGTCTTGACCATTCCGGAAGCTTTTCAAGCTCGGCCTTTCTTCTTTCAGCATAATAGGGAACTGTATCACTCCGTTCCCCGGATCCCGTCAGAGTCTGAGGCCCAGAAACATTTGTTTCAGCATGAACATGACCAAGACCGCTGTAACATCTGTAATTTTCCGAGTCAGGACAGTAAGGACGGATTAAGTCAGAACCTGAATTTCTGACATCCTCGGCATGATTTGCGAGAAGAATTCTCACCCTTCTTATAATTCCGTTGAGAAACATCCCGGGAGTAAAATTCTCAACACTTATGTTTTTCTTTTTATGAACAATCCTTAAAGGTGTTTCGAGAATTATACGGCAGCCTTTAAACGATGAATTAACACTGAGAGAATAAGTACTGACAGGTTTACCGGACACGGATGGATTACTCCTGTCAAACAGAACCCTTACGTCATCCTCAAAAATCTGACAGACCTTTATCAGTTCAGCCCTTCCCCTGGATTCGGTAAATCCCGTGAAACCAGCCTTTATGAAAGCCGTTACCACGTTGTTCAGTTCAGCAGACACCTTTCCGAAAAGAATGATGTCTATTGAAAAAACACCGCCGGACGCAACATAATCCCTGTCAATCGGCAAAGGTTCTATGACATAGGCATTGGGAACATCCACTGAAACGGATTCAGCCCCTTCCTGACTTAAGACTCTGGTTCCCTCAAAAACTCCGGCATAGACGCATGTGCCGATCTTATTACATTCACAGCACTTTCTTTCCAAGGTACTGCAGAATGATTCCCGCAGATGAATGCCGAAAGCGCCCCTGAATGTTGAACCGGAATATGACGGAAAACAGATATCCGATACGGCACGAAAAAACAATCGTATTTTTATCAGAGGTAGAGCCAAATTCATCATTATATTCCGAACCTTTTAAGAAAAATCACTAATCATTTAACAAATACGGCATTATAACCGTTTCCAGCACATATTCCGATATATGTATGGAACAATCGGAGCAGTTGTCGCCGTAATACCTGTCAGCATATGGAAATATGGATCGTCTGAAATCGTGTTCTTCAGAGGGATGGTTCTAATTTCAAAAAAGAAGTACCGTTTTTCCTAAGAGCTCCGCATTATATTAGGTTAAGTGATCTTAAACATTTAAGAATGACCTACTTTTTTTCATCTGAAACGAAATCAGAATTCAATTCCGGATTCGAATTACCAACAACAAACACACCTGTTAATGCGATGTTTGCATTATAATTATTCTGTTTAATCACTGCTCATTACAAATCCTGCAGCATTCTGACCGAAACCATTATGACAGTCGATAACTTAATTAATAACAAATCAACGGGCCAATATAATGAACACTCTTAATATTCCTTCAGCAAACATCAGCTCCGACAACCGAAACACCGTACTGATTGCCAGTTTGGGAAACGCCTCCTTCAATAAAACCAAATATGTTTTTGACAACAAACACACATACGAATCTAATTGCTTCGGTCTTTCCGTATATGAATATCTTTGTGACACAAAGAAAACCCCGAACCAAATCATAATACTCGGCACACTAAAAAGTATCTGGAATATATTTTTTACAAATCTCGGTGAAGCCCTGCTACGAGCCGGATTAATTACCCAAAAAGAAACAGACATCTTCACCGGTACTAATCTGACGGAAAATGACAGTCAACACGGTGAAAACAGGGATCCGGATGTTGCGGACATAAAAAGACGCGAACAGATGATTAATCTGTTTTTTATGACAAAAAAAATCAGTTTACGTATCAACGCAATAATTCATGAATACTCTTTCCAATCACCTGAAAGTCAGACTCTCATTTTCGATAATATTCTTCCGCTCATAGAAAACCATTCAGACATTTATATTGACATCACTAACGGACTTCGCGTCAGTCCGATTATGTCGTTTTTAACAGTTTCATGTCTGCAGAACATAAAAGATGACATCCGTATAAAAAACATTTTCTATGCAAAAATGAATTCACTTGTACCGGAAAAAATTAAGAAGCCTCTCATTGATGAGATTCTCGCAAGATACGCCGGGCTCACTCACACAGCAGGTTATGAACAGATAGAAAGCATATCAGAAAAAATTAAGACAATATTACAGCAGTACCCAAAAGAAAACATTCTGTATCAGGGGACAGTGCTTACCGTTGCCCCGATGAAAGAATTTACGGACATGGCAACAAAGATAAACCAGTACAGATTCTCCGGAAACATCGACAGTCTGCTTGGGTACTTTCAAAGCACCTCCAAGGAAGAATCTGATATCAAAACAAAACTCAAGAGATCTGCAGATTTCGAAAATATCTGTAAATTCTCTCAGTCTTACGCCAATCTCAAGCAGATAGATCCACTTCTTCTTGAAAAGCACCTTGAAAACAACAAATATCTGCGATGTCTAAAAAAAAGCATTAATGACAAGGTTCACACTGCCCAAACAACATCCGACAAAGACTATTACAGAAAACTGACAGGGCACTACTATAATACCGGCGACATGATACGTGCATGCTGTGCCTTTGAATATTACATAGAAGCAAAATACCTTTCCATCAAAAGTGAAGACCCCCAAGCCATTAAACAGAATATCGCAAACAACATAATAAAATCCGAAAACGGGAAACAGAACTACAAGCTTTATGATTTGTTTACGCAGTCAATTCGTGCAACTCTGGTTCATAAGAATGATAAATCCCAAAACTTTGACAATCCGGATACCAAGATTTGCAGATCATGCAGTTCTTATTCATCTCTCAGGGCCAGCCTAAAAGAAATTTTTACCGCTTTTGGTATAGAAATATCAGAAACACCTGCTACCATGATAACTGACAACGTTCTGATATCATTTTTAGGAAACGGCAGCTATAACAAAACTGTCTACAAACTTGACGGTAAAGAATTGCCTCCGTCAAATTTCATATCCCTCCAACTTGCCGAAACCATCAGCAGTTTAAAACAGCTCGTAATTATAGGCACGGAAACAAGCGCGTGGAATGAATTTGCAGATAATCTTAATTCACTAAAACCTGACATCGACGAAATTCAATCAGCTTGCGGATATATAAAAGACGTATTTAACAGTAACGGCAAAGTCCCAAAACAAATGCTTTCAGACATTAACGAAAGACTTAGGGATATACGAAATACGCTGGGTTTTGAACTGTTATTATTCCTTACCGAAGAATCCTGCTCCACATACGAGGACTATCTCGCCATATACGATTTTCTGAATGAAAAATTGGCCGACAACGTACGTATATCAATGGACATCACTCACTGTTTCAGACAGTTTCCTATAGTTATGTACGGAGCTGTACAACTTATGTGTACTCTCGGCAGAAGAAGCATGGATAATATCTATTATGCAGACATGATTCCTCCTAGAACGGCAATTAATGACGAGCTTACGAAATCAACATGTAGGTTTATGACAGAATCCCTGCACAATCTTAATGAGGATAATCTCCGTAATGCATACAGGCAAATACAGCCTCTGCTGGCAGAATTTTCCCCACAGCCAGCAACCGGAACAATAAATAAAATAACTGAAATGCTGAAGCTGACAAAATATTCGTTTGAAATCTCCACATACAATAGAACAAAGAACCTTATGAGCATGAACGGTATTTTTGCAGATAACGGCGCTGATATATCAGATATGATCAACGATATTGCCTATTTCGAGTACATGAATCAGTTTGACAAATCAGCAAAACTGTTTAAATCAATTGAAGCAAAATACAATGAACTGTCAGAAAACAATCAGCTCCTTAATAAACTTTCAGACAAAATTGAAAGACATCTCTCATGGCTTGAGTTCTCAGACATTAAACAGAATTCTCCTGAGAAGAAAAAACAAATAATTAAGGATCGCACTCTTTTTTACCTAAATCAGAGGGATTATCTAAACGCCGTACTGTTCGCATATGAACTTTTACACCTTTATCCATATCTTGACTTATCAAAAAGCAGGCAAACACAGTATCGCGACTTAAATAAGGCAATCTGCGGATGCAGAAATTACATGCTTCATGACCAAAACCAAAAAGACTACACCGCCGACACAATAAAAAACGCTGTAGAAAACATAGTGAGATTTTCAGAGTTGTCTTACTGATACGTGTTAAATATACCTTATGAGATAAGACTCGCATGGAGCCTTATCTCATTTTGGCCAATATTCCGGCCCCGAAATTTACGGAAATAACCTTTCTCCTCTTCAGTTCCCTCATAACAGGGAACAGTTCTTTCCCCCGTTCTTTTATAACCTGCTCGATACTTATGTAGTTCGGGCAGTATTTTTCCACCAGTCCCCAGAATCTTTCCGAGTGATTCATCTCGAAAAGATGACACATTTCATGAACGGCAAGATAATATCTGCAGGATTCAGGCAGAAGCATTATAAGACAGTTAAAGCTTAGTGCCCCTGTTGAAGAACAGCTTCCCCATCTGGATTTCTGAAGCCTTACGGAAACAGATTTAAAGTTTTTCCGCATTCCCATTCTGACATACAGTTCTCTGCAGAATTCCGTCATTTCAGTAAGCGTTTTTTCTGCCATATCGGCAACCCACTCATCTGAAGGATGATGCTTACTGATAAATTCATCCGTAAGAGCATTTAATCTGCCGGCAAGCGAATTCCTTTTTCCGGAAAGTCTGAGATGTTTATGATAAACCTCGGTAAAGAAACTCCCGTATCTGTCCACAAGCGTCTGGGGAGCACGGCCAAAATGAAGCATCGAAAGAGGAAGCGTCACCACCGGTTCCATTTTCTCATCGAAAGTAAGTCTGAAGGAACGCTTGAGCCTTCCTGAAAACTTAAATACTCCCTTTTTGGATACAGGCTCTCCGTTCTTGTCCCTGATACTCAGGTTTACGGGAATAACCATGTCACTCATGCCTTGTCTCCGGAAGAAATAAAAAAAACATTATTATCCGCCGGGCTACGCATCATATGACGTATAAGATGTCACATGATGCGTATGATGTCTTCGGCAAAACGACCTGCGTGCCTATCAGCTCAGCTCCCGGCAACCATACGGATAACATACACGGATAATGATAGAGAAGAAATTCGAACCGGGCAAGCCCCGGAGACGGAATAGCGGATTAAGGCTACGATGCGGCTTCAGGACCATGGAAACATCATGCGTAAGCCCCCGCAGTATCAAGGTTTAAATATCCTCAGAGACACATGCAAAACAGCGAATAAAGTTATCCCCGAAACACTCACAGGTTATTACATGTTATTCACAGACATAATCACAATCAGGACACATGGCGGACAGATACGGAATTAACGTAAAACCATCCGCATGAATGCCTGTTTTCACTGTCAGCCGACATTAATACATGCAGGAATACAATGATGAATAAAATGCCGGGACATCATTTATGCACAGGCTTAAAATAATAAAGGGCTCTGAATAACCTCCGTATTTTTAAAACTGCAGAGGGACCTATTACCCGACTAATCAGTAAACGCCTATTAAACGCATAAAAAACACACAATTTTCCATTCCAATGAGGTAAAAATCTGTTTACTTTATTCCCTAAAAGTATTAAAATTCGCACAATTGTTTGACCTGTGCCTGCGCATCCGTGCAGGTGTTGGCAGACGTTAACAGATGAGTCTTTCTGTATCACGTGGGGAGCTCATTATTTTTTTTTATTATCGAGGTGATGGCACATGCCAATTATTAAAGTACGTGAAAATGAACCATTTGACGTAGCATTACGTCGTTTCAAGCGTTCTTGCGAAAAGGCAGGAATTTTAGCAGACGTTCGCAGCCGCGAATTTTACGAAAAGCCAACTACTGTTCGTAAGCGCGCAAAGGCTTCAGCAGTAAAGCGTCAGGCTAAGAAGCTTGCACGTGAAAATGCACGTCACAATCGTTTATACTAATTTTTTGTTTTAACCGTTACTTTTTAGGTCGAAGAGAATTATGTCCTTACGTGAAGATTTAAATGTTCGTATTAAGGAATCAATGCTGGCAAAGAACAAGGAACGCACCAGTGCGTTGCGTTTATTGCTCTCTGAGATAAAAAAAGTGGAAGTTGACCAGCGAATCACACTTGACGACAGTCAGATTATTGCCATCGTTACCAAGATGGTTAAGCAGCGTGAGGAATCAGCTGCTCAGTATGAAGCTGCCGGCCGTGATGAATTGGCTCAGGGCGAAAGATTCGAAATTAGTGTATTACAGGAATTTTTACCTGCACAGATGTCTGATGCTGAAGTTGATGAACTTATTGCCAAGGCTTTAAGCGAAACCGGAGCTTCAGGCATGAAGGACATGTCTAAGGTTATGAACTTTGTTAAGCCTCTTGCTAACGGCAGAACAGATATGGGAAGCCTCAGCAAAAAAATCAAGGATGCCTTAAACAAGTAAATTCCGGATTGTACAAATGGTGGAAAAAGGACTAATTTATTAGTCCTTTTTTTATTTATTTCAAAAACACTGAACAGATAAACAATCTTCAGCATATCCCCCGCCCATACGGGCAAATCATTCTTATATGCTGCACACATAAACAAAACCGATAAAAATGTTTAAAAAATAATCATTAATCATAGAATGAATTCACAGATGTGTATAAAATTGATAATAGATTCTTATTTAAAAAGTTATTTATCAACCAAAACACTCTGTTAAAACTGTTGTTATACGGAACACTCGTGTGACCTCGGAGATGAACAAGCCGTATCTCCTGACTATATACAGACATTAAGAGTTAAGGATGTGCAATGGTCAACATTTTCAGATCTGCAAATGACAAGAAATTCTCATGGGAAAAGCTCGGCAACATTAAGGAAGGTCGGCCGGATCTGGGAGATCACCTTCCTGTTGAAGTATACCGTCAGCTGGAGTTCTCACTAATTGAGGCACTCACCAAACGCTATGGTGCCGAAACATCCAATGCCATTTTTAAAGAGGCAGGAGCCATTGCCGGTATTGAGTTTACTAAAAAGCATCTGAATACCAACGCAAGCTTCAAGGACTTTATGACAGACCTCTATAAGATCCTCTATAAGCTCCGTATCGGTATACTAAATGTAGAGCATGTTGAGGCTGATTTCAGTGAAATAATAGTCACCCTCGCAGATGATCTTGACTGCAGTGGTCTGCCTCCTAACAATGAGATGATATGCGACTACGATGAGGGCTTCCTTGAAGGGATTTTGCTGCAGTATACCGGAGACAAATACGAGGTAACGGAAATCAACTGCTGGGCCAACGGAGACAGAATCTGCCGCTTCAGATGCAGAAAAATATAAACAACCATTATGAAAGGACTCGCAGGTTCAATATTAGAACACTGTGAGTCCTTAACATATATTCTCGAATATATTAAGACTAGAACAGCCTGTGAAGATACCCGAGCAGTGTATTAAAGAAACCGCCAAGGAACAGAGCCATCACGATGGAAATCCAGTAGAACTTATACTTGTTCGCAAAGTAGCAGATAATCGGAGCAAGAATCAGCAGCAGATTAGCATGATGATACTGTCCGGACATAACCACACCGAGAACAAATACAACGCATGTGATTATGAATCCAATCCATCCGAGTATTGCATAAGCTTTCATTTTTTACCTCATAATTAAGTTTATATAATTAATGTAAAAGCATTCTAATCATAATTATGTGCGGGGTAAACCGACGGGATCAAAGTTTAAACTAAAAACCATATGTCATGAAAGCAAAAAAGGGAGCTGTACAGCTCCCTTCTTCAATTAGCACCTGGCGATGATCTACTCTCACATAGCGAATGCTACACTACCATCGACGTGACTGCTTTTCACTTCTGTGTTCGGAATGGGAACAGGTGGTTCAACAGCACTGTTGTCACCAGGATTAACCGGTATGTGAAACAAATATCTGCTTTGTTTCAAAATTATAAAAGGAGTCATTAAGACTCCCTTCAAATAAAAAATGCCTGGCAATGACCTACTCTCACATAGCGAATGCTACACTACCATCGGCGTGACCGCTTTTCACTTCTGTGTTCGGAA
>CACWVT010000032.1 GCA_902764345.1 uncultured Ruminobacter sp. | reverse complement strand
GATTGATTCAGGCAGTGAATCATCAGATCACCACATCAGCAAGATTCTAAACAGAAACAATTGTTACATTGGCAGAGCTCCGCAGTCATTCCATTATTCGGAAATAATGGAATGCCACAAGAAGGCCATTGAGGACAATTACACGACGGCCGTTGACTCCGCATCAATGCTTGAACACTACGGACACGAGCTGTTCTTCGTTCCGTGTTCCCACTTCAACATCAAGATCACAACCCCTACGGATCTTTACCTGTTCCAGTGTTATGAGAATAACAAAAAAACAGGCATAAAGGCATAAAAGCATAAAACCAGAATAAAAACATAAAGCTAATAATAAAATTCAATACAGGGATTCTTAAATGTTCTCGTTCTTTAAAAAAAATACACAGACATCCGCTCCAAAATCATCAGATAACACTGCTGAAAAAACAACAGTTCAAGTTGTTAAAAGCACTGTAAAAACAACTCAGGTTACGCCCGCAAACAAGCCAGCCAAAAAACCGACCGTAGCAAAAACTCTTACTCCGGCACAGAAAAAAGAGCAGGATGAACTGAACAAGTGTATCTCTGACTTTTCGACAATAATGAGGAATGAAAGAATTGGAGATTTGACAGTTGATTGCACACGAGAAAATCTGTTAAATACGGACAAGATTTTTACCCTCGTTATCTTTGCAACAAAGTGTTATTTTTCAACCAATATTCTTGAAGGTTTAAAAAAATACGTTCCTAATGGCATTCCTGTTGTATTTGCTTTAGACAGAACCATAAAAAAGAATAAAGAAGTTTATTCCAAAATCAAAGAATTGGAAGCATACGAAAACGTCGCTTCGTTCTACTTTTCCAGAGGAATGACTGCCAAAGACAGACTTCAGCATGTTTTGCCAAGAATCAGTTCCAAATTTGTAGGTATTTTTACCCCCAGAGACAAAATTAATGTTCGTTCTTTCCAGCAGGTTATCGAAAACCAGCTCAATGCCAATGCAGACGCAGACATCTTTTCGTTTAACGGCGGGTTTAATCTTGCTTCAACTAAAAATGCCTCAGTATCAGGGCTTTCCGGCCTGTTTTTCAATAAGAACTTTTTAGAAAAATCTTTAAACGCTATTCAGAATAATGC
Organism: uncultured Ruminobacter sp.; assembly: GCA_902764345.1. Taxonomy (GTDB): domain Bacteria; phylum Pseudomonadota; class Gammaproteobacteria; order Enterobacterales; family Succinivibrionaceae; genus Ruminobacter. The sequence goes on along the minus strand of CACWVT010000032.1, from coordinate 47,310 downwards.
TGATTACTGGCTGGGATTCTATCTTCTGAATCAGTCCAAGAACGCAAACGTAAAATGCGTTGAAGACAAAGAAAAATATTGGCTTTCCGTCAATACCGATGACTATTCCGTTCCGGATCTTTCTTTCTTTATGAGAGACTCCATAGATGTACTTAAAAACCTGTGCAAGGATACTGACAGCATCAATCTTTTCGTTGATTATGTGATCGAATATCTTCAGAATTCCGTGGCTTACAAAAAATGCAGCGACAATAAGATTGCGCTTGTAGCTTCCGGATGTGCAATTCTGTGTTCCTCTATAAAAAAATACTATTCAACAGAAGAATGGAGAAAGATTATATACAGATTCTGCGTCATATTTGATTTTGACCAGATTACCAAAAAGGCGTTTATACAGAACATCCATAAAAAGGCCGTTACATCAATTATCTCTGTTAAAAAGGATGTTGTGGCAGTTCTCGAAACTGACTTTATGCAGGATTTAAAGGAATCTCTTCTTCCTGCCCTTGAAAAGAAATATACGGTTATTTACGAATCAAAACCACAGTACTATGACTACCATTTCTTTTACTGCATGGTAATGAGAACGGAAATTCAGCCTGCTCAGTATGTAATAAGCTCCAATGACATGCATAAGTATATTACCAGCGGAAAGCAGGTAATAATTCTTTGGCATGGTTTGGGAATGCTGAAGGAAGTTGCTGAAGCAGACAGAGTTAAATATCCGATGAACTATATGGTTAACTCTGCAAAATCATGCGTTGAGCCTTATGCAAAGTCATTCCATATGCCGGTTGATAAGGTACTTCCTCTTGGGCAGGTTCAGACAGATATTCTGTTCGATAAGGCATACTTGAGTTCATGCAGGAAATCCATCTGCGAGCTTTACTCCATTCCACATGATGCTCAGATTGTATTCTTTGCTCCTACATTCAGAAACGGAACCCCAAATAAATACTATGATTTCGGTGTTGATATAGAACTTTTATCCAAAGCATTGGCCGACAATAATATTTACATCATCACCAAAAAGCATCATGTTTTCTCTCACATAATGAGAGACAAGGGAATTGACACCTCAGGCGTCAAGAATTCACAGAATGGTCATTTTATTGTAGATGAACAGCATACATTTGTTGAGCTGATCTGTGCTTCCGACAAATTTATAACAGATTACTCCTCCGGGTTATTTTACGCATTTATACGAGATCTTCCTATCGTGCTTTATGCACCGGATGTTAAGAGTTATCAGGAAGGACCTAACGGATTCATGATTAACTATCCATCGGACATCCCTGTACCGTTTGTCGGTGAACCTGATGCATCTTTGCTGATGGATGCAATCCTTAATTCCGATGATTCTGTTAATACACCTTCGTATAAGAAATTTAAAGAAATTCACGTTGGCTCATGTGACGGTAACGTATCCAAAAAACTGCTTGATTACTTTGCAACATGGGACGGAAAGAAGTTTGCAGATTTAACCATCTAAGAAGAGAAATGTAGTTATGAAAGAATCATGGGCAAAAGAAAATTCTCTAATAATTGAAGATTTACAAAGTATTGTAAATGACAGGGTTATTCCGTGGAACAGGTTTAGCGGAAAATCTGTATTGGTTACCGGTGCCACCGGATTGCTGGGTTCACTAGCAGTAAAAACCCTGCTTTATTGTGCTGATGTTTACAATGTTGACTTAAATGTAGGAGCCTTCGTAAGAAATAAAGAGAAAGCTAATGTTGTTTTTGGCAATCTTCTGAAAGATCACTCTAACCTGACTTTTGAGGTTGGAGACATTTCACAGGAGATTAATCTGTCCGGAAAGTATGATTTTATAATTCATACCGCCAGTAACACATCCAGCAGTGACTTTGTAAATAGGCCTGTAGAAACAATTCTGACAACAATAGACAGTACAGCTGGTCTTTTAGAATACTCAAAAATTAATAACGTTGAGTCCGTAGTATTCCTGTCTTCAATGGAAGTTTACGGCACTTTAGATCATGAACTTGCTAAAGAAAGTGATTCAGGAATACTTGATCATAACGTTATTAGAAATTGTTATCCTCAGAGTAAGCGAGTTGCTGAAAATCTTTGTGTTTCATACTTTAAAGAGTATGGCGTACATTCCAAGGTTGTCAGACTGACACAGACCTTTGGTCCGGGGATTGTTCCTGATGACCAAAGAGTATTTGCTCAGTTTGCCCGTTCCGTAATCAATAAATCAAATATTGTTCTTCTTACTAAAGGAGGAACAAAACGAGATTACCTGTATACGGCTGATGCCGTCAGAGGAATTATCTCTGCATTGCTGCTGGGTGATGACGGAGAAATATATAACTTATCCAATAACGAATCCTACTGTTCAATTCTCGAAATGGCAGAGTTGTATAAGCAGGTATCAAATAATGAAATTGATATCGAATTCAACACAAATGCTGATGTGTCAAAGTATTTAGGGGAATTTTATCGATTGTTGGATAATTCAAAAATTTCCAAGCTTAACAATTTTCCACGAGTGAAGTTTGAAGAACAAATAAGAAGAACTGTTTCCTATCTTCAATCTTTAGAGAATTAATCTGTGAATTTATTTTTCAAAAATTCAATATTTGTTGAACTTTTATAGAAGGTATTTTTATGAAATATGGTCTTTTGGTTAACGAAAATAACAGCAATATAGGTGATGATATTCAGTCATATGCCGCAGCTCGTTTCCTTCCCAGAGTTGATGTTGTTGTAAATCGCGAAAAATTGGATGTATTTAAATTAGGGGATGGACGTGAACCTGTAGCTCTTATTATGGCAGCCTGGTTTATGTGGAGAAAATTCCATATGCCACCTTCACGTCAGCTGATTCCTCTTTTGGTAGGATATCATCACTATGACAGAGATACTGACCCACTTAAGAATGCTTATGCCATCCCTATTTACAGAGAGTTATATGATGGTATAGGGGGACAGTGGTTTAAGGATTTCGGTCCGGTAGGATGTAGAGATCTGTATACAACTGAAGTATTCAAAGAAAAGGACATTCCTTGCTATTTTTCTGGATGCGTTACCTTAACTCTTCCAAAACAGCCTGAAACAAAGGATAAGGGAACTTACGTTGTTTTTGTTGACCTGAATAAGGATGTTGAAAGTAAGATCAGAGCGATGATTGGTAATAAATATAAAATTATCAACGTTACTCATACAACAGAAAACATCAAGGGAGCTTCATGGGAAGAAAGAAAAAAGAGAGTTGAAAAGTACCTGACTCTTTACCAAAATGCAAAGTACGTAGTTACAAGAAGACTGCACGTTTCACTTCCTTGTCTGGCAATGGGAGTACCTGTAATGTGCATTCAATCCAAAACAATGAACGATCCTAACAGATTTGAGCCATATAAGAAGTGGTTACATTTTTGTAATAATAATGAATTTCTGGCTAAAGGATATGATGGTTTCGACTTTATAAACGGAACTCCTAATAAGAATGATTATTTAGAAACCAGAAATAATCTTATTAAAAAAATTGAAGACTTTGTCAGCTATTGTGAGAAGAACAAAGATAAAAGTCTAACGTTTTTCAGCAAAATTTCCTATACAAGACTACAGGAATATAGATGGCGTACTTCTTTTATGCGTTCTATCTTAGACAGAACTCATGTAGAAGCTAAAGCAATGCAAACACAATTGCGAGAATTATTGAATAATAAATAACGCAAACATTATGAATGGTCTGAAATAACATTTTCAGACCTAAATCTTATGCCGAAAACACAGTGCATACTTATCTATGACACTAGATAGCAAAGAAATAAACTTTTTTCATAACATGTCAAAAGATCGACCTAACTGATCGTGATGGTAAGTTATTCTAGTGTTTGGCAGTAAGGGTTTTATTAAGAACTGATTACTTTACTTTAAGGTTATTATGAGAATTATTACGAATAGAAGATTTTATGTAAATTATTCTAAAGACTATCAAATTCAGGATTTTTACACTATCAATGATGATAATGAAGAAAATGCATTCCCCACCTGCGATGCAGATTTTATTTATTTAATGTTTTCTAATGATTTATTTTCTGAGGGGAATATTGATCTAATAAATGAATCCACAAAAATTTTATCAAAAATTTCGCATGATTCACCTCTCTATTTGGCTGGTATTGGTTGTAAATTTGAAAATGAGAAGGATTTTTCTCATTTAAGTACTCAGTTGTTAGAATCTATTAAAAATTTCTTAAATGAAGTATTTAGACATACTGAGGTCATTGGTGTAAGAGAGAAAATTACTAAAGAATTTCTATCAAAGGTTTTCTCCTTTTCAAAGAATAAATTTAAAATAATTTTTGAAAAAGATAAGACTCGTGCGTACAACACTAAACTTATAACCGATTATTTTTATTCAGTTAAAGCCAATGTATCTACAGATCTAATTAATTCTTGTTTTGTGTACAATAAAAAACCATTTAAGGCTTTTGATGTTCTACAAAGTAATTTCAAGAAAGATATTGTTGCGTCCAAGCCTTACATTTCTTCCGACAATAATACATGCTATTTAAATAGTGATATCTCGATAAATGGAAAAATAAAAAAATTATGGGTTTCTGTTGATAATAACTACAAACAGTATTTAGATCTAGAAACCTCTGATGCGTTTCTTCTTGCTTTGATTCCTTATGCTATAAGAACAAATCATGATATTGTAATGGAATACCCTGTCTCTGATGAATTCCTTCATAATGTAAATGAATATCTGTTACCTAATCTATACGCAGCAGATCCTAGATTATACCATATCAAAATTAAGGCCAAAACAACAACAGTAAAGAAGAAAGGGGACGCAGTGGGATGCGGACTATCATGTGGTATAGATTCTTTTTATTCACTCGCAAAATATTCCAATGATGATTATCCTTCGCTAAAACCTACACATATTTATGTTGGAAATTACTTTGACGAAGATACAGACATAGATTACATTCATGACAAAGTATATAGAACAGCTAGCAAATTAAATCTCCCTGTTGTGAAAACTAACTCTAACATCACTTCTTTGTATAACCGATTTATACATGTATATGTTCATTTCTTTAAAATAATCTTCGCTGTTTATACATTAAAAAATCTCTTCAAAACATACATATATGCAACAGCAACAAGTCACAATCAATATACTATTGATGGTTGCAGTACTCTTGATACAGCAAAATATGAATTACTGTTAGTTGCGACTTGCAATACTAGTAATTTTCATATAATTGAAAGCGGAGCTGGGTATCCTCGTCATATAAAAACAAAAGTTATTACAGATTTTCAGCCAAGTTATGACACATTGGATGTTTGCTTAGATACATCTACACCTAACAACTGTGGAGTATGCAAAAAATGTCTTAGAACATTATTTGCCTTGGATCTATACGATAGCCTGGATAAATATTCTAAGGTATTTGATATTGATAAATATAAGAAGAATAGGAAACGTTACTTTAAAGTATTTAATAAATGTGATAACAATATATTTCTAAAGGAGTTATATCCTGGTTTAAAAGCAAAATATCCTACTTTATTTAAATAATATACTTTTTATTGGCAAATAATACTTCTTCACATAATGATTGGAAGAAGTATTATTCCTCGATAACAATAGAAATGTTCAAACGTATAATATATTGAATAATATCATTAAGTGAAGAAGCTTATGTCCCCAGCATCCCTTGACAAATCTACTATTACAAAATGTAGCATAAACTCAATACCCTTACTTCAATGTCCCCACTATGCTCACGACTACGAAAGAGGAAATAGAATTATTTTTTTACAGTGCGACAGAGATCTATCCAAAACCGAAATTAGGTTTGAAAAGGACTGTTGCAATAACACGTTGATACTAGGAAAAAATGTCACACTTAATGGAAGTAAAATAATATTTAAGGGAAATAATTCAAATATTTATATTAATGAATCTAAAAGAAATTATAAACTCATTATTCATATTTGTAGTAATAGTCTGCTTTATATAGGCAAAAATTGTTATTTCAACGATTTTAATAATTCTAAAGCTATTTTTTTTGTTTATGAACACCAAAACATAATTATTGGGGACGACTGCCTATTTTCCTACAACGTAACTTTACGTAATTCCGACAGTCATTTAATCTACGACATAGATACCTCCCTACGATTAAACAAATCAAAGTCAATCGTAATTGGTGACCATGTTTGGGTTGGCCCAAATACATTTATTCTAAAAGGAACTATCGTTGGTTCTGGCGCCATTATAGGTGCGAATTCTGTTGTCTCAGGGAAAAAAATTAAATCAAACACCATTTGGGCAGGAAACCCAGCGAGACAAATAAGGACAAATGTGCTATGGCGTAGTAAAAATAGTAACAATTTTACCGACTTTGATTCATTAGAATTCGCTAGATTTAATAATGATAAGGGATTTGGTATTTTTAAACAAGATGAAGAAAATACATTATTGAGATCCTTGGATTGTATTACAGTAGAGACGCTCTTAAAAAAGAATAAAAATCGTTTTTCTTTGTAGGCGGGAGTATTCTCAGAGACCGGGTATTATGGGCGTAAACAGACCCAAAATTTGGCATCTAAAATTTATCAGACTTCGCCATATGTCATACAGAGATTATTCCAATAACAGGTTTACAAACATTTTCTATAAATTCATCGTAAGTAGTGCCATGCTTTTTTAGAATCACGATTTATTTTTTTACATTCAATTAGTATGCATAGCACTTTCCAAAATATGATTCTTTGCAATTAAATTTTCGGTAATAGCATCGATGGCATTAGCAGTGTTAAATTTTATCGAATCAAAGCATTGACGAAATGAAATCCATCACCCTTTCAGCAACCTTGCCGTCACACTCCTGAACATTATACTTTCTGTACTCTAGATACGCCTGAGTCTGAGGAACGGAAAGACTTCTGTAGTAACCGTTAATAAATTCATCGGCATCGGGTTTATCAACCAGAGGCAAAGGAATATCATTAGGATAATCTATTTCAAATCCGTTTGGTCCCTTCTTATATTCTTCAATATCGGTAGCATATAAAAATATAGGCAATTTTAAAATAAATGCATAATACATGCTTGATGAATAATCTGTAACAAAACAGTCACAGGAACACATCAGCTCAATAAAATTAAATGACGAATCCACGATAAAATGACCGTTTTCTGAATCGTGAACTCCGGATTCATCCGTTCCGAAATCTCGGAAATCCTCCTGAAAAATATGATGTCTCTTGGTGATTACGTACAGATTGTGTTCTTTCATTTTCTCAGCCAGTTCATCTATATCGATTCCGAAATTGTAATAATGTCTTTTCCCGCCCATTCTGAAAGTCGGAGCAAAGAAAATGACTTTACAGTCATCAGGAATACCGTATTTCTGACGAACCATTTCCCTTGATGAATTTATAAAATCTTCGTCATACAGTCTGTCAGTCTGAACACATCCCAGACCAATTGCACTGTCTGTATGGAAATGCGCCTTATAACCTTCCTCGCAGACTTTGGATGAACATATGATGGTACCCACACTGTAATTCTGAGGAGTAAAAACAGTTTTTTTAAGCCACCCTAACCCATGCCACAGCGTAATGTGACGCTCAGGATAATAATACATGTCCCTGCGTAAGCTTACGGAACTGAGTGTCAGTCTGGCAGCCCTGGAATGCATTTTCAGGATAAGGTTGTTTAATCTGTAGTAATCAACGTATGATCTTTTAAGCTGATAATCAACCGAATACTTTTCCGAAATCAGTTCAAAAAATCTTGATTTTCCGATATCGGTCATTTCCGGATTTTCAACTATAAATATATCAGTCTGATTCTCTTCCACGAGAACCGGAAGTATTCGGCATATCATGCCGTATACTTCCTTATAAGTAAATGTATGGCAGAAATCCACAGACCTGCAAAATACCTGCTTCCACTTTTCCACATCAAGCTTATGTATCTCACACAGATAAAGAACATAGCACACAGAGGTAAATATTAGTGCTTTTTTCAGAACATCAATGTTACAGCGGAAAAGATCTCTTACAACCTGATTAAATCTTCCTAAAATAACGTCAGCCCCATCGCTGCCGAAATTCACGGACTCAAGTTCCAGAATGGTCTCTTTAGCAGCTCCGGCAATATCCGTTAACGTAATTTCACTTGATGCTATTTTATTAAAGAGATACTGTTCTTCATAAATACAGACACTTTCCTTTGCAACATCTTTAACAATACGGTTCAGTAGCCACTGATTCTTATTGGTGTCAGCATTTCTTAAAGATTCAGTCAGAAATTCACTTCTGAACACGACTCCGGAAATTCCCGATAATGACCAATTCTGATAAATACTTCCGTTCCCGGACGATTCTCTGCCTGCATTCCAATATTCCGAAGAAACGTAAACATCCTTGCCATCGTTCTCGGATATTACAGCGTCAAGTCTGTTTATGAAGGACCTAACATTAATTTTATCCATAAAGGTATAAAACACCAATTTCTCTGACCTGAGGCATTCAGTTGCCCTCAGAATCAGATCCACATATGAATGGTTGTCTGATACATCAACAATCACTGCATTACGTTTTCTTTTTAACCACTTAATCTTGGATCGAACCTTTTTCGTACAGTCAGAGGGATTGGTGTATATGAGAGTCCTGTAACCTACCTTTACAAGGTCATTCAGCGAGTCGAAAAGATTGTCGGAAACGTATCGACCAAAACAGAAGGCAACGAACGCATACTTCTGTTTCTCTTCCTTTTGAAAAACGTTTTTCAGTCCATCCGCAATATCCGCAGACAGACATTCATACTTTTCCTTATTAAGAATCTTCATCACTATAGAATTAACTAATTCTTCAGTGACATATTTGGTACCAAGCAGTGTATTTGTTCTTTTAATAACATTTTCAATAAGCGGTTGAATATTAAACATAATCAGTCCAGACCGTCACCTTAACGGATAACTCTCTCTTATTCTTATCAAACCGGGGTAACATTCACTTCCTAACGGTATTTTGGGGAAATCCATATCATAGAAAACGTCACGTTAATTTTAACCTTTCCCGAAGAACAGTTTTACAGTATTTAATGCTTCCGCGAAACTGTTATTCTTACAAAGGAACAAATAAGCACGAAGCAAATCCCACTGTCCGTTATAATGCTCCCCGTATACGGAAAGTATATTAAATACTGCCTTTACGGATTCTTCCCCGTCTTCAGGTTTTACGTTACTGAGTTTCTTTAAAACATACTCAGTGGAATACCTGTTGTACTTTTTATCCATAAAAGCCTCAAGAAGGCCGGAATCCTTAAGCCAAAGGAATTTAGTCTCCTGAATACGCAGAAGTTTTCTGAAATATCCCGATGACAAAACATTTGTAACCGAAGACTCCACGTCAGCATAGTATACCTGAATGTCCCTACTGATAAAATGAATTCTCAAATCACTGCAGAGCAGCTGCCAAGAATACAGGGTATCCTCCCCTACAGCACCCTCAATCTGGTTATGGGTAAAATTCTGCAGAACCTTTCTTTTTATAAGCTGTACGTGCAATCTCACGGACAAAAATTTCAGTTCCGGAAGGATGTCCTTCATTCCGTGTTCGAAGAAAAAAACGTCCTGAACCTTGGATATCTTTCCACAATTGTCCGCCCTTCTGATACAGTCGGTGCAGACTAGATGATTACCAGCCGAAATATCGTAATTTCCGGATTCAATATCGGCATAAAGCTCGGCATAACCGTCATTAACGGCCTCATCATCAGGATCAAGAAACGCCACGTATTTACCGGTGGCAAGCTCCACACCCTTATTACGCGGGCGGGAAGCACTTCCGCTTCCACCTGCCGGGAATCTGTATAACCTAACGTTACCGTAATGTCTTAAAAGATAATACTCAACTGCCAGAGTGTTAAAATCGGTACTGCCGTCATCAACGAGAATAACCTCAGTATCGCTGAATAATGAGCTTCTTAAAAGAGAGGCAAATGCTTTGCCGTAGAGTAAATAACCATTGTTGTAAACTGGAATTATCACGGATATCTTATACCCGGAGGTCTCCTGCCCGGTTATCTCCTCAATTCTTGAGGCATTAAGACATTCGTAACCGTCATGCCCGATTCCGGTCTGACAGTTACCTTTCTGAATCATGTCTGAAGTCAGCAGATTAAAATGATCCGCAGCATATCCGTTATCTGAATCATATATCCCCTTTAATATGTCCCCCGTCTCAAAATCATCAATCCAGAATACGGTATTGTAAAGAGATTTATATGAACCTGTGTAAGAATGTTCCATTCCCTGAACCAGGCCTTTCGCACTCATGTACGCATCTTTGGTGATAAAGCTTGCGGAAGTATATTTAAAGGCATTTACCATGTCTTCAAGATAAAATTCCTCATAAAAGAATTCATCGGAGAACCAGGCAATTACTTTATGCTTTTCAAGGAGCTTCTCCGTCAAATCACCATATGATACAAGCTGCTTTTTGGCATACGTCTGCCGCTCGAATGATTCCTTTATGCCGTCGGTTATATCCTCACAGACCACAAGAACATCGGGAGCAGAAACATTTAAATCAAACCCTGCTTTTTTCAGCATGCTGCAGAACTGATCAAACACCGTATACTTTGAATATGCGGTTCTGACGTTAACCATTCTGCTTTCATACAGATATTCCTCGCTGAGGCAGGACATAATGCGCCCCGCTTCGGAAGCCTCACCGACCATGCTGACGTTAGGGAAATAATTATTCACCGTGGAACCGTAATTGGCAATAACGGCCGAACCGCATGCGGATAGCGATACGGTTTTCCGTAAAACATCTTCATCGGATGAGGAGGAATCCAATGCAACGGCCCAATTAAAAAGCTTAGGTACAGCATACTTTAAACGGTTGGGAATCTTAGGAGAACAGAATCCGAAAAACTCTTCCGGGAATGTCCTTCCGTATCTGTTTTCAGGATAATTGACATCAAAAATCTTAAGTGATTTTCCTGCTCCGGTGACTCCGCTAAAAATTGCAGACAATCCTTCACAAAATCTCTTATCCTTTCCGTTCCAAGCCCCGGTGTAGAACACGTCATAAGGAGCTGACTGAGGACTGTTAATTGGATTGTAAATTGCCGGATTAAAAAACGGATCCATACTTAATACGGTGGAGTTTCTGCAGTCCTTAACGTATTTACGGATTTCTTCCTTTCTTTGTGAAGTGACAACATATCTGCACTTTTTTGCATACTCCACAAAACTCTCATAATCACCAACCTGATAAGCCGCAATGAAAAACGTCTGTATGTTTCGGGTATTACAATCATCAATGAGATGCAAAAGCTTTCTGCGTGATTCCCCCTTCAGATCGAGATGATTCCATCCTGAATCTTTTCCGTCATGGAGAGTCACAAACAGACAGTCAAAAGAGGGCCTGTCACAGACGGTGGCATAATCTTCAGGCGATATTCTGATAACGTCCGCAAAAACATCCCTGACGGTAAACATGAAATCATCATCGCCAACCAGACCAATCCTTAACGGAATGATATCATAGTATTTATTCTTCTGTTCATTAGGTTCCAGATTTTCCGCTCCCAAACGTTTCCGAAGCCAGTTTACCTGCTCTTCCGTCATTTGGGGAACATCTGACTCTAGCTTTTTCATTAAAGCATAAGATCTCAAATCATCAGAGCCTGAACAGAACGACTCACCTGATTTGGGTAAGAACTCCATGGATGACTTAAGCATGTTGACTGAACGTTCACACTTTCTTAATCCAAGCCACGTGCCTATTTCCTCACCGTTACCGTAGGCAAACGCTTTTTCGGCAAGTCTTAGGGCCTCGTCAGGATTAATTTCATATGCTTTTTTTGCAAGTGAAAACAGCCCCTCTGCCAGAGCAGCATCACAAAGATTACTTGCATATAACTTTTGTTCTTCAACGTCAAGTATAAAAGACTGCCCGCCTCCTTTGATCCCGTTAAAAAATGCAGACAATCTGTCATGGAATCTCTTATCCTTTCCTTTCCATTTTCCCTTAAACAATACATCGTAAGGGGCTTTGTGCAGGAAACTAATATGATCGAAAAATCTCAGATTAAAAACAGGCTTCATACCTAACACAACAGAGTTTTTGCAATCCTTAACGTATTTCAACATTTCTTCCTTTCTATGGGAAGTAACTACGTATCTGCACTTTTGTGCATATTCAACAAAACTCTCATAATCTCCAGTCCCATGATAATCCGCAATGAAAAGCGTCGGTATGTTTCTGGTATTACAATCATCGATGAGACGCAGAAGCTTTCTGCGAGCTTCCCCCATCAGACCAAGATGATTCCATCCTGAATCTTTTCCGTCATGGATAGTAACAAACAGACAGTCAAAAGAAGAACTGTCACAGACGGTGGAGGAATCTTCAGGCGATATTATTATGACGTCCGCAAAAATATCCCTGATTGTAAACATGAAGTCTTCGTTGCCCACCAATGCAATCCTTAACGGAATAAAGCCATTGTTTTTATGTGCATTAAGTTCATGATTTTCTGCTCCCTTACATTGCCTCAGCCTGCCAACCTGTTCTTCCATCATTTTGGAAACATCAGACTCAAGCTTTTTCATTGCAGCCAATGATCTCAAATCATCCGTACCTAAACAGAATAACTCACTTGAGTTATGTAAATAATCCATTGCTGACTTCAGCATGTCAACTGAACATTCATACATTCTTAATCCAAGCCAAGTACCTATTTCCTCACATTTTCTGCAGGCAAAAGCCTTTTTGGCAAGTCTTAAGGCCTCGTTAGGATTAATTTCATATACCTTTTTAGCTAATGAAAACAGCCCCTGAGCCAGGGTAACATCACTCAGTTCTCTTGCATATAACTTTTGTTCTTCAACGGCCGGAATCAGTGAATTCAAGCTGACTGACTTTTGAGACATAATAATGTCATAATTTTCGTTAACGTATTCCAGTTTTTCCCTGTCATACTTTGTCTTAAAACACGAATTTGGAATCTGACTCAAAATACTTTTGGCCGTAATGAACATTTTAATGTCACCGAATCTGAATCCGAGCCATTTGAGTTTTTCCATACTCGGTGACATAAAAAATGATTCCTCGGCAATCCTTAGTGAATCGTATTCTGCCACGTAGAAAGATTTTTGGGCGAGCCAAAACAGATTATCGGCAAGCTCATCCCCGAATACAGAATTCTGACGAATGGAAAGCTCTTTGGCATCGAAATCCCAAACCCAACCATATAAAGATTTAAATATATGAATAATTGACTCAAACACAATGGAATCTCAATAACTGAAATTAAAAATAGACTTTAGCCACAGTATCGGAAGTTCCTGAATATCTCCGTTAAGAAGTGTTCTTCCCTCGCCAGATTTTAAGTTCCCGTTCCAAATAAAATAAGGTACGGTTCCTTCAGGCTCCCCGAGGCAGGCATAAGGTTTCGGCAGGATCGGCACATGATCCCCATAAAACGCCATGGAAACGGGATAATTCTTTTCCCTAAAGTTTCCGGTAAGCTTTTTCAGCATGTCATTCTCGTTGGAAAGATGTCTTAGATATATGGCAAGCTCTCTGAAATCATCGGATCCCCTTTCCTTAAAATACCCCTGTACCTCTTCATTGCTAATGATTTCCAGATTTAGCGGACCATGGTTTTCCATGGTTATCATGAAAATGAATAGCGGTTTTCTGCCGTTCCATTCATCGCAGAGATCTATCATTCTGTCCGCAATTGCCGAATCACAAATATAAGGCCCGAATCTGTCAGCTTGGGAAAAACTTCTTATATCAAGAAATTCATCAAACTGCCACTTTTTAAAAATTACATCCCGGTGATAAAACCCTGAATGATAAGGGTGTATGCACACGGTATGATACCCTCTGCTCTTAAGGTAATTTACAAAGGACACAATTTTCCATGAGGTTGAAGATATCTGATAAGGACTGAATCTGTGCCCTTTCATGACCTCTGGAGCAATCCCGGTAAGAAATGAAAATTCCGTTCTGATGGTATTGGCTCCCCATGCCGGGACCTTCATTTTACCGCACATCAGGCTTTCTGAACGGATTGCGTCATAATCTTTTAGGACTTCTTCCTTTATGTTCTGATTCCATTCACGGGGATCAAAGAATGACTCACTCTGAATGGCAATAAGGTTCGGCAGATCTTTATTCCCTTCCGGGCTTAATTCACTTACGTCAGCGGTTTTATCTTCCGCTTTTTCGGACAATACATTGGCATCAGTGTGTTCATGCCCGACGATAAGAGACTCAAAAGGAGACTTAACCTCCGGTTTTTCCAGATAGGCAAGAAAATAACTCCAGAGAAAAACCGCAAATCCCATGTTATTCAAATCTTCACCGATATTGAAGGTATTAAGATTCTTTATGTCACGGGTACACCAAAGCACCAGAAGGCTGCCCATTTCAATTCCCATGACGGTAAGAAACGTAACGGCATCGGTAAATCTGTCAACCTTCGACGGATCAATGCAGAAGCCACAGATAATGACGGCCACGGCCGTCATTATTCCCAAAATTCCTGATACTCCCAGAAAAGGAAAGTACAGACGCGGGAACCTGAATGCATCGGTAAAATAATCATAATCGGAAAAAACCAGAGGTTCCTTAAGATTAAGGTACTTGGCGTTATTGATGACAATCAGTATACAGTAAAGCAGGAAGGTAACCATCGCGGAAAAAATAATCTTTCCGGTAATAAGAAGCATGAATCCGTATATAAAGCCGAAAAGACTTAAATGGATGAGCCCGATCTTAAAATCAAACTTTACATGACGGATTTTCGGCTTCACTGAAAGTTCAGCCGCAAATGTCGCCAATGCACAGAGAAGACCTGCTCCCATTATGTACGGCAGAATCATTTACTTCATTCTCCCGTAACCGAACAGAGCCGCTATCGGAGCCGCAAGGCAGTGAGGGAGGAACGACAGGGACCAGATTCCTAGATTTAACGGGAACGGGAACGATATGCGGGCAAGATTAAGATAAAGACCTCTCGCAATAATACCCGCCGCCTTATCTGAATGCATCAGGAACGGCTTAGGTCCCGGCATTGCCCTGCACATCGGTGAATCAATATATCCCGGGAGAATCACGTTTATTTTGATACCCTCAGGCTTTAACCAGGCACGAAGGGAGTTTCCGTAGTTACGGAGAGCTGCTTTGGTGGCACAGTACGTAGGGGTATATACAAGACCGTAATATGAAGCCAGTGAAGAAAGAATCGCTATCTGTCCCTTACGTCTTTTACGCATGGCGGGAAGAACGGAGTCAATAAGGGCTATGTCGGACAGCAGATTAACCTCCACCAGGGCTTTTGCCTCTTCAAAAGGTTCGCCTTCAAGATCCTCACCGATGTTGGTATTAAGACCGGCATTGGCAATGAGAAGATCAACCGGAAGCGTATCACCAAGGCTGTGGCCCCATTCCCTCAGTTCATCGGTGTTTCTTAAATCAAGCACCTTTATGTCAACTTCCGCACCGAGGCGTTCACACTCAGCCTTTACCTCACGAAGCTTGTCTTCATTCCTGCCGCTTAACGTAAGATGCATCCCCCTGCGGGCAAACTTTCTGGCAAGAGCCCCGCCAATTTCACCGGTAGCTCCGGTAATGACCACATGCTTTAATCCACTGAGATAATTGCTGTAATTTTCGGTAATACTCAAAAACAGGGATATACCGAAACCTGCGGTACAGATTGAGGTATAGAGAAGAGTCCAGCAGTTACCGTATCCGATGCTCAGCATCACACCGAAGAGAGCATATACGAATGAAACAATTTCGAGTATCAGAATTGTTAAGGAAACCCTGTTTCTGCAAAGTTTTGCCCCGCCCTTCGGAGTCGGAACAAAAGCCACGTTCACACCGAATGACACTTCAAAAATGGCCATGAAATAATATAAGGACAAAGGCAGATACATGAAAACGTAGGCCACATATTCCCAGAAACCGCGACCTGATGATGCCGGTACGGAACCATCTTCAGCCTTTTCTTTACCTTTATCGTTTTCAGAAACATCTCCATCCTCATCTTTTGCTGTGCAACCGAAAATTCCGGAAATATCAATTCCGCCGACACTGTTACATCCCCATACAATCGCCGTAATCAGAAATACGGTACATACGATGTCAAAGAAACATCCGAGATGTTCAGACACCAGAACGGCCGGAACGGTAAGAAGCAGCAACGCATAGAAGGATGCCAGTAAAAAATTTTGGGACATCATGAGTACGGCATTAACCTTTCTTGATACAGAGAAAGACGTATTCACGATAACCTCACCTGCGTGTAAAAAGGCATTTTTAACGAGACCGTAGGCCCATCTGTGTCTCTGCAGTCTTACTGCCGACATGGTTTCAGGAAGTTCCTCTTCGGATACGGTGTCAGCCAGATATCTGCAGTTCCAGCCCTGAAGCTGAGCCCTGTAGCATATGTCGATGTCTTCAGTCAGAGTTCTGTCACTGAATCCGCCCACGTCATCAAGGCACTTTCTTCTCCATACGCATGAAGATCCTGTTATGTTTACCAGATCCCCTGTCTTATTAAGATTTTCGGTCATGCCGTCCTTGTGACTGATTTCCCCTTCCAGAAATCTCGTCAGGAAATTGGCATTCTTATTTCTGAAGGAAATTGCCGTCTGCAGAAATCCAAGGGATTTGTCATTAAAGCACGGCACGGTTTTCATTAAGAAATCTGACGGAGGAATGCAGTCTGCATCGAAAATAACAATTAAATCACCTTTGGCTTTAGACAGACCGTAAGTTATGTTTCCGGCCTTAAAACCGTCCCTGTCTTCCCTTGAATGATACCGGACATAACCTGAATTCAGACAGCCGTCTTCGATATCGGCACCATCACTCATTCCGCGGAAGGTATTGAAATTATCAACCGTACGCTTAATGATTTCCGCATTTTCCGGATCAGAATCATCAAGAAGGAGAATTTCATATGCCCCGTCCACATACTCGATTTGGGAAACAGCCTGTATCAGCTGACCAACCACAGCTGTCTCATTGCAGACAGGAAGAAGTATTGAAACCTTTGGCACGTCATTCGTGTCATATTCGGAATCATCCGCAGCTGAATCAGCTGCCGCATCGTCATTGTCCGTGGGATCTGCAGCGTCGCGTGCCGAACCGTTCGTATTTTTACGGCCTTCAAAAACCTCGTAGCAGGTAAAAACCACAAAAAAGGCAACAAGAAGAAATAACAGGATCTGTATAATTACGGAAAAAATCATTTTTAGGGATACTCCGATAATTAACCGGATATTTGAATTACGAAGAAAGAGTAATTGTCGAATACCGGGTTACTGCAATAAAGCCCCGGCAAACGCATATTATCGGGGCTGATTAAACCTACTTATCAATCATTTCTTACGGAATGACAATACATAATTTTCATACAGATTTTACATAAACTTCACAAAAAAATCAGTACAAACGCTCTGAAATGATAACTAGAGCCCCATATCCTCGGCCATCTGTTCAAGTCTGCGTTCCCATGAGTAATGTTTTTTCACGAACTCACTTCCGGCAAACGCCCTTTCCATGTTTTCTTTTGAAGGAGCTTCCACCATGCCGGGCAGGATGTCTGAAAGTTCTTCTGGATTATCCACCGATGTACAGAAGTCCTTAAAATGAAGATCGACTGCCTTTGATCTGTTGGTCAGCAGGATACCGCCGCATGCAAGTATTTCTATAAGTCTTCTGGAATACATGGTTTCCGAATCAGTGACGGAATTAACGTTAAGGCAGACGTTGTAATCCTTATAAACCTGAGCAGTTTCCTGATTGGTAAGACTCGGATAAACGTTTATGAAATCACTTTTGGGGAACCTGAATTCAAAATAACCGGACATTCTGGAACTGTTACGGTCATAAGCATCCAGAATTACCGATTTTCTGTTACAGACGTCAAAAACCGCATCAAGAAACAGTCTTCTGGAATTGAGTATCTTACGGTAATAGGATCCCACAAAACACATTCTCTTTTTGGTGAAGTTAAATCCCGTAAAATTATGAATCCGCGGCTGATACGCAATCTGCATGACGGAAACATGCTTTGCACATGTTCCGTCAGAAGAATTACGTGCAACGCGTTCCCTGTATTTCGGAACACAGTTACTGTCAGTTGTATAGATGTAATCGCATTTTTCCGCCACGTCAATGAACGGTTCAAAATACGCCCCGTCATCCTTATTCCAAAAAACGGTCGGAATATGAAGATCATTGGCAAGCTTTATCAGCTCGGAAAATTCATTCAAATCATTGTTTCCGAACACGGCCAGATGCTTAACAAGCCTGTAGCTCCAGCTCCAGCGGTAGCCGTGAAATGCTGATTCCACAAAAACCAGATCAGGTTTCCAGTTAACCAGAACATCCTTAAAATTATGAGGTGTGAGATTTCTGACTCTGCATTCAAAGGAAAGATTCACGGACGTAAGATAATCCGTAAGGAGAGCAACCTTAAGAGAACCGAACTTACCGTCTCCGGCCCGGTCTTCATTTATGCGTGGATAATCGTACATGAACGTACGCGTCATTCTGATAATGTTGCCAAGCATTATGAATAAACCTCACCGGTAAACTGATTCCACTGTCTGTGGTTTATCACATATTGTCTGGCCTTGCGTCCCTTTTCACGAAGTCCTTCAGCGTCATAGATATTTTCCTTAAGAACACGTGCAAGATCATGAAAATCTCCTGACTTAAAGAAAAGGCATCCGGAATCCCCCAGACCGAGTTCATCCCTGAACACCGGAAGATCTGGAACGATAACGCATTTTTCCTTGGCCATTGCTTCCACCAATTTAATCGGAGGAACTATTCTGCACACCTCAAAAGGTTCCCTTGGGATACAGACAAGAGAACAGTCATCCTGTTTTCTCTCGGCTTCATCAGGAGTCACCATACCATGAAAAAACACGTGATTTTGAAGTTTCAGTTCGGCAGACAGATGTTCCAAAGCCTTACGGTACTCACCGTCGCCCAAAATCTCAAGTCGGACTTGGAGATGTTCGTCATGAACCAGTACGGACATAGCTTTTAGTAGTGTCTGTATCCCCTCGTAAACAATTAACGAACCAGCGTAAACTATCGTTACGGGAGGCTTACCGTTATGGAAATCATTACTTTCAGTGCCTGACAAATTACCGATTTCAGCCTCATTGTCTGCTTTATCCTTGGGCTTAATTATTTCCACATCGGCACAGTTAGGAAGCAGTCTTATTACGGACGGCGATACTTTCCAATTGTTTCTGATGTATTCTGACAGCTGTTCAGATATGACAAACACCTTATCGGCATTTGTAGCAACCATGGCCTCAAGGCTCAGTCCCAGCTTAAAATTATGGGATTTTACAAATTTCGGGTCACGGGATATTCTTGTCAGTTCCCAAAGCCCACGCATCTCATACTGAAATGGAATGCCGAGTCTTTTAGCAGCGATTAGTGCAGGGAGCGCATTGACGTGATTTGAAGCGGCATGAACGCAGGATATTCTGTTTTTAATGATATATTCCTCTATGCGCTTCGAGGCCTTAGCAACATACATAGCCGTAATAAAAAAATTTCTCGGAGATCTGAGATGATCATATGTAATTCCGTCAATTACGTTTGATTCACTTTCAGGGTATTCGAGGGAATCCAAGCGATCCCATGGATATCCAGTTCTAGTCAGAACAAACAGTTTTTGCTGTGCGTCTGGATTAATCTCGTTATGACGGACAAAAGCAGTCTTCAGTGATTTCAATATTTCATGAGTTCTTTTGGTATATCCGCTTATGTGAAAAGGCAGACAGCTTGCCGGAACATATAAGAAATTCCCCTTTTGCGGGGTAAAATCACAAGGAGGATTTGCACGATCTGCCGAGCTGATTAATTTTCTCAGCTTAGAAATGGTATAAGAGCTGTGTAAATCAAACATAAATTCCATTTTCCCAATGATTTGTTCTCACGAATGAAACACTTTAACAAAAAAATTAAAAATATTATCCGTACCGTATCTATTTTTTTTAATTTTTATTCCGAACGTCTAAATTTCGTGCTATAGATATAAAAAATGCCCAGCACACGGAACAACCGGAGAACAGACTCCGGCTCTCCTGTTAAAAACGGCAATCCTTAAAAATAAACGTCTTCACTTTCATGGAGTTTCAGATATCCGCATCAGTCATCACCGGCATCAATGCTTTTTGAAAGCTTAAACAAATCTTTGATTTCACCAATGGACATTTCAGTAATCCATTTTTCCCCGGACTCTACCGTAAGATCGGCAAGTTCCCTCTTGGCTCGAATCATTTCATCGATTTTTTCTTCAAAGGTGCCTTCACAGATAAAACGATAGACATTGACGTTATTTTTCTGCCCGATACGGAAAGCTCGGTCTGTCGCCTGATTCTCTACTGCCGGATTCCACCACAGATCATAATGAATCACGGCGGATGCGGCAGTTATGTTAAGACCGGTACCGGCGGCTTTCAGGGAAAGGATCAGCACAGGACGGTGACGGTCGGTCTGAAATACACTGACCATCCGTTCGCGTTCCTTAAGGGAAATGCTGCCGTGCAGAAAATCAGCGTCAATATTCATCTTATCCTTAAACCATGAGGCAATAAGCTCTCCGGTAGAGGTATACTGCGTAAAAATAATGGTCTTTCTGCCGGCATCCCTGAGGGATGATACCAGTTCTAGAAGAGTCCCCGCCTTGCCGGAGGTCTCCCATTCAGAGGAAGCTGTAGTGTCATAGCAGTGCGGAGCATTACAGATCTGCTTGAGAGCGGTAATCATTGACAGAATGATTCCCCGTCGCTGCTTCTGGAAATCACTACCTTCAGAATCTCCCTTTTCCAAAATGGAAACGGCATTATTCACGACTGACTCATAAAGCACCTTCTGTTCGACTGTCAGAGAACAGTACTGCTCGGTAACTATTTTCTCAGGCAGATCGCTTATTATGGATTTATCTGTTTTCATTCGACGCATGATAAACGGAGAGGTAAGACGTTTAAACTGCTCCAGAGATTTAAGATTCTTCTCCCGTTCAATCGGCACGGCATATGCCTTGTTAAATGATGACATGCTGCCGAGAAGCCCCGGATTGGCAAAATCCATAATTGACCAGTATTCCAGCAGTCTGTTTTCCACCGGTGTGCCGGACATGGCGATAAAGCCGTCTGATTTCAGAGAGCATACTGCTTTTCTGGTAGTTGTGGAGGCATTCTTGATGTTCTGAGCTTCATCAATAATCAGTATTCTGATTTTCATTGAGGCAAAAAGCTCCGTTGCAGATCTGAGTTTGCCGTACGTAGTGATAACCACATGCCCTTTCTCAGGAATCTCCGCTCCGGGACCGTATACTACGGAATACTTAAGTTCCGGAGCAAATCTGGTTATTTCCTTCTGCCAGTTGATAAGCAGAGTTTTCGGAACCACCACCAGCGCTCTTGCTTTATTAAATTCTCCGGCAAGACGCATCGACTCCAGAACGGTAATAACCTGCAGTGTCTTACCGAGCCCCATGTCGTCGGCGATGATGGAGCCTATGCCCAGCATGGCGTTGTTGTAAAGCCAGCTGAAACCGCTTACCTGATAAGGACGCAGTTCTGCCTTAACCGTGGCAGGCACTTCGATATTCCTGCGTCTGAACAGTCCGTTAAGAGTAGCGGTGGCAGTATCATCAAGGAGCACATCTATTCCGGAAAAACTTCCGGTAATGGCGGCCAGCACCAGTGCATTGCCGGAAACAGCCTTTTCCGTCTGTTTCTTCTGCTTAAGGAGATTCTTAACATCATCAGCGGTAAAATAAAGGTACCGCCCCTTGAAACGAACAAGTTTTTCGGCATTGTCGACAAGCCCGGCAAAATCGTCCGGTGAAAGCTCCAGATCCCCTGCCGTATACTCCCAGTCATAGGACAGTATCTTTTTAAGATTGATAAAGCTTAAGCTTCCACCCGGCATCCCTGACGAGGAGATCTTCATCTTCACTGCCGGTTTAAGAAGCTTCTGCATGCTTTTCGGCATGACAATCCGGCAGCCGATGATCTTTAAAAGAGGAAGAGAGCTGATAAGAAGTTCTTCCAGCTCCTTTATGGAAAGTTTTATTCTATCCTTACCGGTATTAAGCAGAGTATTCAGTGCAGGACAGCAGAATGTTAGCTTTCCGGAAAGCTTCAGAACATCAAAATAACATGGATCGGCTGGGTTCGCCAGCACTCTGGCAAGAGGAACAGCCTCATTTCCAAGACTTTTGGAACTTAAACTCAGAGAAAAATAAACATTTACCGCATCATCCGCCATTTCGGCTGATGTCCCTTCGGCTTTGGCAGAGCCGTGCTCCGCCGTGTTTTCACCGGCGGAAGATTCAGTAATCGAAATAAGCGGAACCATATCCCCGTCAAGCAGATGGAAGGAAACCAGCCATTTTTCCAAACTGATGTATTCAGGAAGCAGACCGTTATAGGCAATAGCGGCACCGGGAGTATCAAAAAGAAGATCAAATACAATATCATCCGAGTAGGTTTTATCGTACTCATCAAAATAGGTGTCCTGAATGATATTCGAAACAAAGTAGCCGATGGCTGTGGTTCCGATAAAAAGTGCTGACGGTTCCGCATCTCCCTCTACGGCCACTATTTTTCTGGAAAAGCCCTTCAGGATATTACCGGTCCTGGTACATAAAGCTCTGACATCAGGAGAAAGCAGTGCCGGAATCCAACGGCAGGATACAGCATCGGAAGACTCATCTTTTATAAGTCTTAACTGTTTAATCATCAGACCGTATTCCGGCTCAAACCTTATAATCTGAGGAATAATCGCACCTGAAACCACCAGCTTGAGGGCAATATAGTAAAGTCTGAGGCAGATTTCCTCCTCAGTAGAATAGCAGGAGCTAATCACTTCCGAACCAGGTATTCCTGGAAGTCCGGATACTCTGTCAGTGATATCGTGATTTACCAGAATACCGCAACCGGTGTATGCCATGACCGCATTAACGGCATCCATGCCTTTTTTCTGAACGGGATTTACATACTCATCAGCGTAGCTTTGACGTTTTTTACTCCATCTTTTTAAAACCGTTTTATTGACGGTATCACTAGAAATCAGACTGCCGGCCGTAACCACGTTTTCATTTTTCTCAGTGATTTCCGGAAAAACATTTACTCCTGGACGAAGATGCCTGAAAGCATCTTCGCCTATATCCGTATTTTTTAATACGGCTTTGGCTTTTTTAGCGGCTTTTTGAAGCAGTTTGCCGTATTTACTTCTGAAATTCCCGAAAACATAACCAGCAGGACTTTCCGGCAGCAGATTCATAAGATCTTCGAAAAGATTTGGTACCGGTTCAAAGGAAAGCCTGTCCAACATACTCAGAAGACGGTTTTCCTCCTCACTGTTTCCGGAAGTATCCTCCAGGAAACCGGTGCTGCAGTTTTCATCATCAGTTTCTTCATCTGTCGGCAGTCCAGATTCACATTCATGTCGCTTATCATCATGTCCGGAAAATCCGGATATCTCGTTCCATTTAGGAACACTGACCTCCATAGCCCTATCCAGATTAATCTTGCGCCGGTCAATCTCCATGCTCATCATGTATATAACAGCGGCAATATGTTTGCACGGCACGGCAAAATCAGGACAGTTGCAATTCATTTCCAGATCTCGCCACTGTCTCGGGAATATACTGATATCAAGAGACGAAGCAATATCAAGAAGATCAGGATCAAGTATTCTATTTGACAGAGAAGCCATAATATTCGGCTTCGTCATAATGAGATCCATCAGTTTTTCCATGTCATTGGCAGATACCTGAGGAACCGTAATGGTAATCCTGTAGGATGAAGCATAGTGACCTTTAACCTTTGCGGAAATAACATTTTCAGTAATAGTAAGATCCAATACCTTACCGGTATTGGCATAAGTTTTTCCGCGTGGAATCCGGTTGGCATTATCAATTTTAGTCAGGGATGCAAGCCATTCCTTTCCCCACCATGTTGTACCATAAGATGTAGCCATAAAAAATCCGTTTAAAAAGACAGATCTAAGTTAAAATCCGTCACCAAATCATCTGTTAATCATAAATGGCCACAGTATACCAAAACATCGACTTTCTGGAAAATTCAGCTATATTTTTGGGACAATCACTTTCTATGTGATTGCCAAAAATAAAACCGGTATTCATCACCATAACATCTCTTAAATATTGATATTTACAGTAAAACGCTTTAACATCTGAAGACAGTAAGTATTGTAACCAGTTTCATCCGGCGGTTGACAGCCGTAAATTACGCTTTACGACCTCAAAGGTGTCAGGGCAACCGCATAGGTGTCAGGCATTATTTGAAAATCAGGAATTCATTATGGCGGAAGAATCAGTAAAATTATTAAATTCCCCTTATGGTGTAGTTGCATACGAAAGTTTTAAACTTCGAAACCGTGCCTTTGCAGATAAAAGCGGCATAATTCTGCATCTTGATGATGATGGTATGACACCATACCCTGTTCTTCTCCGTCCGAGACGCTTCGGTAAAAGCACCTTTGTTCAGATGCTTAAGTGCTTTTACGACATATCGTACGCTGACAGATATGAAGAACTGTTTTCCGGAACTGCCGTATATAATGAACATCTGGAAAGCCACAACACATACCATGTACTGGACTTTGATTTTTCAGGAGTATCCGGTGATGACAAGAATACATTAATCAATGGATTTATCACGGCAGTTGATTTAGGAATTACCGATTTTATTGAACGTTATCCAGATTTTGTTTTCAATCCTACAGAGGAGGAAAAGAAAACACCTTCCAGCTTTATCAGATCCTTTTTTAAAGCATATAAGCTGTATCTGTCCAAGAAATCTCTTTACTTAATAATTGACGAATATGATAATTTTGCCAACAGTATTCTCTCTCAGGATTTGGAACTCTTCAAAGCAATTACCGGTACGGGGGGATTTCTTAAGGATTTCTATGCTGCCATAAAAGACGGGGCTAAACGCGTTGTCGCCAAAACCTTTATTACCGGGGTATCATCCGTTTCCCTGGATTCACTTACCTCCGGATTTAATATTTCACTGAATGTCACTTCTGATAAATGCTTTAATGAATATGCCGGTTTTACTGAAGATGAACTTGAAAAGCTTATTCCGCAACTAGTTGATATTGAAGAGCTTGGCGTAAGCACAGATGAAATAATAGCCAGAATGAAACCGGTATATGACGGCTACTGCTTCAGTCAGGAGGCCGAACACACCGTATTTAATTCATCCATGTGTCTTTATTATTTAAGAACAGTACAGAATAAACAGCAGTTCTTTCCTCCGGAAGACTATATGGATCCAGCTTCTGATCACGACGGTTCAAAACTGCAGCAGCTGTTTGACATCGCCGAAAACGGTCTGGTAGATGAGATCGTGGAAAGCTATTTGAGTAATGATTTGTTCTTTCTGGACAAGCTGGCGGAAAACATTAATTTAAATAAAGTAACCGGATATAACCGGGAGCAGCTTCTCTCCATGCTCTATTATCTCGGGTATCTGACTATTGATAAGGAGGCTTCCGACAGTTCCTCTCTGGCTCTCAAAATACCTAATCTTTTCATGTCAAAGCTGTTTGCTCAATGCATCGCTGACATGCGATTAAAAACAAATACGGTATTTACCGATACGGTTCTTGATATATCATCGTTACGTGATGTTAATGATGACATCAGTTCATTTGCCTCATCCTGTACGGAATTCCTGAGCGGAATCTTCACCAATCAGGTACTGACTCACATGAGCGAAATGGCACTTAATCTGACACTCTGCACCAAGCTTAAATCCTTGCGCGGGATATTTGTTGAAATGCAGAAGTCTCTCAGAGTTGTCGGAAAAGGAGAAAAGTTTGCCGATCTGGTAATAACCGTTAACAAGGGGAAAAGTAACCAGTGCATTTATCTTATCGAACTGAAATACGTCACCAAGACAGATGCTACGGAAGCAAAGATTCAAAACACTATAAAAGATGCAACCGAACAGGTTAATACCTACAAAACAGCCTTGGAATTCAGGGACAAAACGGTCAAAGCCTATGCCATGGTCTTTGCCGGCTCGGAATGCGTGTACTGCGGGTAACTGATTTAAAGCTGACTTAAAGATCACCGGAGAAGACTTTCCATAAACTTAATTATCATGGCTTCCTCACGTTTCCAGTTACATGTAACCGGATTTTATGACAGATCTAAAACTTCACCGGATTAAGGATGCCGTGGTTTAATCCGGTTAAAAAAAGGGGGGGCAGACCATTTACGAAATTAGTGAAGCAATCCCACCGAGCCAAACGAGCTTATGCCACATGGCTCGGTATCAAATTCGGTATAGGGATTTCGCTAATCCTTTCCTCTAGCGGACGGATTTGGGACTTTCACCCTATAGATTCTCCCCATGCCGAGCACACTATGTAAAAGAGCCGGCAAACGCCGGCTCTTAAAGTCTGCATAATGTCAGTGAAGCTGATTAATCAACATGGTCAAGTATTACGGACTTGAGAAGCTGCAGCATGCCGAGCACTAAAAGTGCTATGCATAAGGTGGCAACAAAGCAGTAGAACCTTTCAGGCTTCAGTGCATACTCAGGCTTTGAAGGACTCTGTAAAACGGACACATGCTTAATAAGTCTGGCGGCATTCATCTTACCCTTTACAAGACCGGTAAGAGCGGATGAATAAATGTCCTTCTTGAAGTCAACATCCATCTTCAGAGCCTGTTCCTTATCAGCCAAATCGTTAAGAGAAGTTGTTTTGTCTGAAGTAATAAATGATCTGACGTTTGCAATCTGCTCGTCAATCGCCTTTATGTTACTTCTTAGTGACTGCTTAATCTGATTATCGGAACCGATTGACTGAGGCAGAGACTGAATCTTAATGATGAGTTCACTCTTCTGCTTTTCCAAATCAGCAATGATGCGCTGATAATTTTCAACTTCGATGGCAGGTGAAGCCATGTTTTTCTGATTCTGGAATTTAAGAAGACGATCATTGGCTGCACGGAGGTCGTTTCTTGCTGCATCAACCTGTTCTTCAAGGAACACAACCTGTTCGTTAGCAACGGAATGGGTCAGTTCATTCATGAAGGCTTCGCCTTCCTTTACCAGAAATGCCGAAATCTTTTCGGCTGTTTCAGGATCGAAAGCCTGAGCTTCAATTCTGATGACTCCGGTATAGTCATCATATGTCGCAAAAACACGGTTCTTGAAATAAGAATAGAACCACTCTATTGAAACATCCTTATCCCAAAGTCTGGAAACAATGTCATGATCGGTAGAACTGTAATGGCTTCTGAGATCAAACTCCTTATCCAACTTATTCAGCATATCAAGGGAAGTCAGATACTCTACCAGCAAAAGCTGATCACTTTTATTCCCGGTGGTGTTGGAAAACAGGTTCAGAAGATCCATAGACTGGGTGGAACCGCCGGTATCGGTATTCTGAACAAGAACAACTGCTTCGGAAACGTAACGATCTGAGGCGAAACACCAATAAATGAGGCTTAGAAAAGCCGCCACGTAAATTGCATTAAAAATATACTTAAACGCACGGTTTACGACTCTGGTTGTTTTGCCCAGATCCCTTAACGCCGCGGAATTAACATCATTAACCTGTGTTTCACTCATACTTTTATAGTTTCCTTATAAGCAGCCAAGGCATCATCCAATTTGTCGTACCATGTTGCCTGACCTTTATACAAAAAAATACCTGATTCGCAAAAACTCTTTAACATTTCATCATTATGGGCAACCATAATGATGCTTGATTTTCCCGCCAAATCCCTAAACGCTTTTTTCGCCTTTTTTTTAAATGCCGCATCACCTGCTGATGTCACTTCGTCAGAAACATAAACATCAAAATCAAAGGCCAGAGACAAAGCAAACTGCAATCTTGAACGCATACCTGAAGAATAAGTGTTTACCGGTTTGTCAAAAGCCTGACCGATATCGGCAAAATCCTCTATTCTGGCTATACGCTCTTCCATTTCATCTTCAAAGCCGTGCGCTCTGCAGATGAATTTTGCATTTTGTCGCCCTGTCATTGTAGGCTCAACACCTCCGTTACCCATTGGCCAAGACATCCTACAGTGACGTTCTACAATACCGTGGCTCGCATAGTCCGCACCGCATATTATTCTCAGAAGAGTGGACTTACCTGCTCCGTTACCTCCAACGATCCCAACGCTTCTGTTTTTGGGAATTACCAGATTTATCCCCTTTAAAACCCAGTCTCCAACACCTTTTTTAGTGGTATAACGCTTATACACGTCTTTAACAATAATCATTACTGAGTCACCAATCTTGTTTCTAATACTCTGTAAAGAGCCATTCCTATAACAACCAACAAAAGATCCACACAGTACAAATACCATAAGGAAGCATCAACTGTATGATAATACGGCCAAAAGCCCAAACGCATGGATTCGAGTCCGTGGACTATGGGATTGAGGGTCAGAAGACTCTGATAAGGCTCAGGTATTCTGGCAACCGGAATAATAACTCCGGAAATAATCATCAGAGGCATCATCAGAATCTGTAAAATATGCCCGGAGTCCCTGACGATTCTCATGGAAACGGACGAGATAAGTCCGTATCCCAATCCTAAAATCCATAAACCGAAAAAGCCTGCCAGTACCCTTAAGATATCAACTGGGATTACCTGATACCCAATAAAAGCAAAAATTATAACCATAAGAACGGTTACCCAGAACATGGAGAACAGTTCAACGGTGGCACAGGTCAGTGCCGTATCAAAAGGTCTCACCTGTCTGAAGGCAAAAAATGCCTTGTTACAATCAAGGGCATGAATCCCCTGTACTGCAGTTCTTCTGAACAGAAAGAACCCCATAAAACCCACCATCAGCCAGGATGCGACGTCAACGCCACTGACCTGCTTGGCTCTTATCACCGTGAAAACAAATACCATAAACAATATGTGAATGCACGGTTCAATAAGCATCCAGGCCCAGGCACCGCGACTCCCGAAAAAACGGCTTAAGGCGTCTTTTAAAAAAAGAGCCTTCCATACCATCAGGGTATTTTTTACAGGATTACCACTCATAGCACTCTAAACCAATTATTCCGTTATCTTGTTAATGTTGTTGCCCCATGAAAGAGCAGGATTAACTATCAGACCGACAATGCGCAGGAACTTAGACAGTTCATAGCTTGAAGCGGTGGCAATGTAAATCACGTCACCATTCTTGACACTGAAGTTCTGTGAAGAAAAGAATGAGCCGGGCTGATTTAAATCAATCTGGTATACCATCGGTATTGATTCCAGTCTGCTGTACTTGTCAACCTGTTCCATCGGATATACCCATGACTTTCCCGAAGCTTTGGCGTTAGTGCCTTCAGCTGAAGCATTGGCTGAATTAAACGCATCGGAAAGTTTTTTATAGGTCTCCTTATCCTCAAAACGGAACACAAACACACCTGACGGATCGGCCATGTTGTCATTCAGACCGCCGGCACGTGACAGCGCCTGAAGCAGACTTATGCCGGTGGCTTCGAAATTAATTTCCTTGGCTGAACCGAGATTTGCTCCCATAATGGAATAGGACCACGGCTGATTCATGGCCACAAGCACGTCACCTGAATTGAGGTAAACGTTCTGCTTCGGATCCTTAATAATGCTTTCGAGAGGCATGGTTACGGTCTTGCCGTCTCTGGTGAGCCCCACGGTAATTTTATTGAAGGTGCTGGCAATTCCCGCAGTTGACGCAATGGCGTCAAGCACCCTTTCGCCCTTAGGTGAAAGGAGAATGCTGCTGCCACCCTGTCCGTCACCGATAACGGTAACCTTGTCAGCAGGTCTGTCAGAAACCTTTACCAGAACCTGAGGATTATTGGCCTTGTTTTCAAGAGCTTTAAGAATATCCTTTTCAACCTGACGGACAGTCTTACCGACAACGGAAATCATGCCGACAAACGGTACGGAGATTTTACCGTCATCTTCAATTATCTGAACCGGAAGCTTCTGGGAACTTACCGACAGATTATCACTGTCGACGGTGTTGGTCCCGAAAAGAAGTGCCGGAGCACTTTCCCAGATGTACAGTTCCAGAGAATCACCGTAATTTACGGTATAGGTATCCGGCTTTCTGTCACCGAACACGTCATAAAATGAAGACTTTGAAACGTCTTCATTGAGAAGATCCGTTACTGCCTCGTCAACCATTACCAGAGAAATCGGAGTCTGCTGCTGAGGCTGTTCCCTGGAGGTTATGTCCCCGTAGCTTGGTCCCGCATGAGGGAGTGTACATCCGGAAAGAGTTACCTGTGATGCCACAACTGAAAGCAGTAATGCTGTTTTGATGCAAACGGCTATTTTTGAAATCATTTAAATCCCTTCATTCTTACATAAGGAAGACAATATTTCACATGTCTTCGTGATTTGTTCTGCTGTATGTTCTGAGGTTATAAAGAACCTCAGTCTTGCCTGCCGTTCCTCCACGGCAGGATGAATTATCGGCTGTACGTTTATTCCTTCCTTAAATAAAGCGGCAGACAGCCATACCGCCTTTCTGGAACTTCCGGTGATAATCGGCACTACGGAATATCCCAGTGATTTTCCGGTGTTCAGATTCAGTCTTTTTGCGGTTTCAAGGAACAGCTTTCCGTTATCCTGAAGTCTCCTTACCCTTGACGGATCCTTTTTCATCAGATCCAGCGCCGTTTCGGCGGCAACCGCCATGGGAGCCGATATACCCACGCTGAAAACGAACCCCGGAGCATTATACTTTAAAATATCAACTATGTCCTGCGTGGCGGCAATGTATCCGCCACATCCGGCCAGTGTTTTACTGAGTGTTCCCATCCAGAGATCAACATCGTGAGGATCCGCGTCAAAATGCTCGTAAACCCCCTTACCTGTTTTACCGAGAACTCCCAGTGAATGAGCCTCATCAATCATGAGGAAACAGCCGAATCTCTTTTTGAGCTCTATAAGCTTAGGCAGATCCGGAATATCCCCGTCCATGCTGAAAAGTCCTTCGGTTACAATCAGTACCCTTTCGTAATTACGGCGGTTCTTTTTAAGAAGGTTCTCAAGTGAATCCATATCGTTATGAACGAACGGAAAATGAGTTGCCCCTGAAAGCTTTATACCCTCGATGATACTGTTGTGAACCAGCGAATCATTGATGATTAAATCATTCGCTCCGAAAAGAGTGCTTATGACGCTCACGTTGGTGGCATGACCGCTTACAAAGACAATGGCGTCATCGGCATCATAAACATCGGCAAGCTTCCTTTCAAGACTCCGCTGGAAAGGCCTTTCTCCGGCAACCAGTCGGCTGGCGCCGACTGACGTGCCGTGAACCTTAACGGCATTAATTACCGCTTCGTTAAGTTCGGCACAGCCGTTAAAGCCAAGATAGTTATAACTGGAATAGTTGACGTAATCCTTTCCGTTGATTCTGGTAACGGTTCCGTTAAGTCTTTCATGTTCCCTGAAAAACGGATCTTCAATGTGAAAGGTAGAAGCCAGGGTTCTCATGGTACTTATCTTCTGATAGAGAGGATGCTCCCTGAAGGAAGTAAATTTCTTATTAACCTTCGGCTGCGCGTCCTCTTCCACAAGCTCCCTTGCGAGCTTCTCGTCTTCTGCTTTTCCGGACTTTTCCTTCATTATGGAATTAAGCATTCCGGCAAATTTAGGCGGATTAAACATATTGCTTATTTACTTTCCCATATTTAACTGTCGTCCGATGATGTCTCTTTCCCCCTCATCGACATGAGCCGAGATGACCTGACTTACGGTTCCCTGTTCATCGCCGTCGGAAGATTCACTACCGCTAATCTTCATGAAGATCTTTTCAGCTAGTTTAAGTACCGTAGGATTATCCTGGAAAGCCATCACGGAAAGCTTAATCTTTGTTTTCTTCTCAATGCTTACGATAAGCTCCATTGCCATGAGCGAATCAAGACCTATGCTCTGCAGGTTCTGATCCTTTGCTATCTGATCGGAACTTAGGCCCATGGTATCGGCTATTTCAGATACCAGCATGTCGGAAATCACGGCTATAGCCTCTTCACGGCTTCTGCCTTCAATTACGGAAAGCAGATCATCGGAACCGAAATCCTTAAGTCTTAACTTATCCTTCTGAACCAAATCATAGATTCTTGACGAAATTCTGCCGGAAGTTTCGGCAACGCCCGCCCAGTTAAGGTTGGCAAATATGTTCACGCCGCCGCGTCTTAATGCCTGAGGCAGCAGAGACAGAGCCTCGTCACACGTGAGAGCCTCGGCACCGAGCACGGATTCGAGAGATTTCTTAATCTGTGTTCTTGAACTTAAATAACCGGTATCACTGATTGGGCCCCATTCAATACAGCAGGAAGGTAATCCCTGTGCCTGTCTCATGGCAGTCAGACCTTCAAGACCTGAATTTGCGGACACGTAATTTGCCTGACCGATGTTACCGATGGCTACAGATATTGACGAATACACCACAAAATTACGCAGTGCTTCGGAGTTAAACACCTCGTGAAGGTTACATGCTCCCACAAACTTAGGATTCATAACCCCTGCATAAAGCTCACGGTTCATGGCCTGAAGCATGGTATCAGCAAATACCGCGGCGGCATGGATAATGCCGTTTACGCTAATGCCGGCGTCATCAAGCCGCTCCCTCAAGGCCCTGACGTCCTCTGCTGAGGAAACGTCACATTTTTCCACGATAACGGACAGACCGTTGGCCACAATAAGATCTTCAAGCTCAGCCAGTACGCTTTCATCCCTGATACCGCTTCTGGAGACCAGTACCAGCTTCTTAATCCCCTGACCAATGAGATAACGGGCTGTTGCAAAACCGAAACCGCCGGTACCGCCCGTAATCATCCAGACATCATCAGCCCTGAATACTTCGCAGGATCCGGATTTTTCAGATACGCCACGTTCAGCTTCTGTTCCGGCAGTTGCGGAATGTTCCGTCCTTTCAACGGTAATCTTACCAATCTGTCCGCCCTGCTGCATGAACTTGAACGCCTTAACAACGTCACGATCACTGAACTTCGTAAACGGCAGCGGGGTGAATTCCCCTTCGGCGAAGAGACCGATTACCTCATGGAACAGTTCCCTTGCGCGCTTTGGATAAACCTTAAAGAGCTGATCCACGTCAATGGCAAAGTAGCTGATGTTTTCCTTAAGACTGCGTAATCCCACGGTGGTATTTTCCACGAAGTCACGCTTGCCGAGTTCCATGAATCTGCCGAACGGCTGAAGAACGGACATGCTCACGCGCATGGCCTCACCTGACAGGCAGTTAAGAACGGCATTAACACCAACACCGCCTGTATCCCTCATTACCTCATCATGGAAATCGAGATTTCTGGAATTGTAAATGTGTTCAACACCAAGCATCTTCAGGAAATCACGCTTTTCAGGAGAACCTGCGGTTGCATAAACCTTAAGCCCCAGATGACGTGCTATCTGAATGGCAGCAATGCCCACGCCGCCTGCGGCACCGTGAATAAGAATGCTTTCGCCTTCTTCCATTCTTGAAAGGTGGTGAATGGCATACCATGCGGTAAAGAATACTATGGGAGCAGTGGCAGCGGCATCAAATGACCACTCGTCAGGAATCCTGGCAATTGCATATTCAGGAACGGTCAGCTTATCGGTAAAACAGGCTGAACCGAATCCGAGCACCCTGTCACCCTTAACGTATTCGGTGACGTCAGAACCTACTTCCGAAACCACACCGGCAAATTCAAGACCGAGAGCAGGACCTGAGAAGCCGTTTTCCAGAGCATCATCAGGAACCAGGCCCATGGTGAGCATGATGTCCCTGAAGTTAAGCCCCGTTACCTTAACGTCAACAATAACCTCATTGGCCTTTGGTGCGGAAACGGTCTTTTTCTTCCAGCAGAGATTTCTTAATCTGCCGGGACTTGTGAAATCAAGACAGTAGTTTTCGGAAATCAGAGAATTACTGCCGTCGCTCTTATCGACATTATTGGAAGCATCCGCAGGAGCATTTTCACTTTCAGAGCTTCTTACTACGGTACGGAAACGTTCAGCCCCGGAAAGAATGACTTCATCGGAACCGTCAGGAACCAGTAAATCCTTCAGAAGAGATGCTTCAGCAGCACCGGTGTCTGTTTCTGCCTTAAACGACAGATCAATGCTTCTTACGTTAATCTCCGAAGCTTCACTTCTGATTACGCGTGAAAGGCCGATGAGTGCCGACTGTTCCGGAACTGTCTCATGAGTAAGCATCTGGTTTCTTACAGAAGAACCGTTAACGGTAACAACTGAGAGATTTATTTCACCGGCTCCGGCATTCTTCTGCGCATAGCCGTTAAGCTTATTGGCAACGGATGTGAGAACACTGAGGGCATCACTGATATCGGTTGAATCACCTGATGCGGCTGTCATTCCTGTCTTTTCTGACATGGAATTAAGTAACTGGTGCGAAGCCAGTCCGCATGATGAAACAAACACGAAGCTGTCATAATCTGCGATGTTCAGACTGTCTAAAGAGTCTTCATCAGCAGCAATAACATCCGCCTTAACCCCGAGTCCTGCAAGTTCATTACGAATGAATCCCGCCTGAACAGAATTCCCTTCAGGAGAAATGACGGCATAGGCATGTTTAACACCGCCGGCAACATCACTTAATGAAATTTCATCGCTGTTTCTTACGAACATGAGATAAGCGCCCATCCGGTATTCGGAGGCGGCAGGTTCACGATATACGGAAACGTCGTTAAATGACTTTTCAAAAACAGTCTTCCAGTATTCAGGACTTCTGAGAGGGCTTATGGCATTACCGTCACTGCGTTCAGACCACCAATCTGAACCGAAACCGCTGCACATGTTGGCAGACCAGTCTGAATGTCTTTCAAGAACGGCAATTACACCGCCTGAAGCCAGCATGTTTTTAAGACCTTCAACGGCTTCAATCACTGATGATGCCCTGTAAAGAGCTTCCTGAACCACGATTAAATCGTATTTCTGAGGGATGTACGGATCCGCCACGTCTCTTTCAACCGTAAACGTTTCAGGATCAAACCTGACCTTTCTGACGTTTTCGGACGGAATGACTTCGGCCATATCTTTTTCGTTAAGGGCAAGAACCTCAACACAGGAACCTTCAGCAAAACAGTCAGCAAGAAGCTCTCCGAGCTTAAGTCTGTTGCTGCCGATTTCAAGCACCCTGAACTTAGCGCCTTCGTCTGCCCCGGTGCGCTGACTTACGTCGGCTATGAATGAAGACATGGCAGCCTTCATTCCGGTATAGAGAAGAGAATAACCGTTTCTTTCCTCTCCCCTCAGATCTTCTGCGGATACTCCGTCAGAGGCTTCTCCGTTCACGAGAAGATCCTTAAGTCTGTTACCCACGCGGTAAACCGGAAGAAGATCCGGCAGGGCTTCAGGTGCAAGATGATAGGCATATCTTATGATTTCGTCACCAGTGCCAATATCATCCTGACTTACAAAATCCGTCGGAACTCCGTCAGCGATCTTAACGAGGTTATGCTTTAAAAGCAGATCGGTAAGATATCCGTAAAGCGGACCGCTTCCTGCCTTAGCAAAATCACTGGCATCGGAAGCCACGGCCTTTACCGCTTCCACGGAATAAGCCAGTACCGCCTGTTCCATAAGCGGCATAATCCGTTCATACCAGTTCTTTCTGTCCTGAGCGTTTACAGTTTCTGAGTCGTCGGCGCAGGCTTCAAGGAAGCTTACGATTTCAGAAGTTGAACGGACGACTCCCTTACATGCGTTCAGCGCATGAGGAGCGGCTTCAGCCTCATAATGCCATGAAGCAACACCTTCTTCTGCGGACCTGTTTTCGGTCTTAGGCATCATGTTGAATCTGCAGTTGTCCATTATGCCGACACATTCATCCGCGTCATTAAACAGACGGAATGATGCGAGAATGCTTCTCGCACCGATTCTTTCAATCATTGCCACGATATATGAAACATCGGCATTCTTCATTACGGAAATACGTCCGAATTTAACCGGAAGGTAAGCAGAATCGGCTGAACTCAGCTGTTTCATGGCGAAAAGGGAATGGAATCCGGCATCCAGAATTCCCGGATGTATGATGTATTTTTCGGAATGAGCCTTAAGTGCTTTTCCATCGAGATGAATCTTCAGAACGTCATTAAGAATTTCCACCCTTTCCGTAAGAGCAAACTGTTCGCCGTAATGAAGACCAAGGCTTTCGGTAATGGCGTAGATTTCATCTCTCGTCACTACAACCGGAGAAACGCTGTTCTCCCCGTCATTCTTTTTGGCTTCGTAAAGGTTTACGGCATTTCTCAGTGCGGCGTCATCCGTGGTCAGAAGACGACCTTTGACATTTCTGGTCCATTCGTCGAATGAGAGATAATCTCTTGAATATATGTCAAAAGACATTGTTTCCGGAACAACGCGGAGTCTCATGGACTTGTAGTGTTCGCCGTCGAACACCAGTGAACTCAGAATGTCGAGATGTTCGATATTGATGCATTCACCTGAATTTGCGCATGACGCACCTTCAAGCACCGTCTCGATAAAATCGGCGGCGGCATAAACGTATTCACCGTCTACCACGTGATCACGGAGCAGTGCGTATTTTGACGGTTCCAGAACATTCTGCCAGGTTCTGTCAGCAGAAAGGATATTCCAGCCGAGGAGAGGGAAAATTCTGAACTCATCAGGACGCTTTTCAGAGGATTCATGATATTCAAATACCTTTTCCGACCAGGGGTAGTAAGGCAGTTCCACCAATCTGCCGGCCTTAGGGAAGAATATGCCCTTATCGGAGGCATCGGCTGACAGGTGATAATCCATGACAACCTGTCTGATACGGCGGACACCGTCATTATTGACAAGAAGTGTAGAACCAACCCTGGCATCAGCACCTGACTTCTTTGAGATATCACGCAGGTAGCGCTGCAGAATGGCATTGGAACCTATTTCCACGATATAATCGAAGCCGTCTTCGGTCATGGCCTTAACAGCCTGCCAGAACTGAACCTTATCTCTTATGTTATGCCACCAGTAGTTATTCTTGAGTGAGAATCCGTCCTCAATCCTTCTTCCGAGAACAGCGGAATAGAAGGCAGTACCGCAAGAAGCTTTGCTTACGGTTCCCACATCGGACAAATCAGTCATCACGTCATTTTCAATAACGTTCATGAAAGAACTGTGGAACGGATAATCAACATCCAGAATCTTATAGAACACCCCCCTTGATGAATAATATTCCTTCAGTGCGATAATGGTTTCGGTACGGCCTGAAACGGTAATGTTGTCTGATGAATTTATGGCGGCAACATCAACGTCGGTAATACCGAGTTCCGCCCTGACGGCATTGAAATCATTCTCGGATACGGATACGGCGGCCATTTTTCCGTGACCGCGGGTACGATCCTGCAGCATGCTGCGGATGCAGATAACCTTAACCGCCTCATCAACGGTGAGAAGTCCTGCCACATAAGCCGCGGCTATTTCCCCCATACTGTGGCCGACAACGGCTTCAGGCTTTAATCCGCCCTTTTCTAACACCGCTGACACGGCAACCTGAATGGCAAAAATCAGAGTCTGGGCAATCTTGGTATCCTGAATGAGATCCGCTTCGTTTACAGAGTCTTCTTCAGAGGTTTTACCGGACACAATATCCTTTAACGAAACGTTAAGATACTTCTCAATCCTTTCTGAAAGATCATCAAACACGGATGCAAACAGCGGGCATTCACGGTAAATGCTGCGCCCCATTCCCACATACTGGGAGCCGTTTCCGTTAAATACAAAACCCACCTTCTTACAAGGCTTTTTGGTTAAGGCACTGAACACATTGACATCGGTTCCGGTCT
Source organism: uncultured Ruminobacter sp. (assembly GCA_902764345.1). Taxonomy (GTDB): domain Bacteria; phylum Pseudomonadota; class Gammaproteobacteria; order Enterobacterales; family Succinivibrionaceae; genus Ruminobacter. Next base: position 9,417 of record CACWVT010000032.1, on the reverse strand, counting down.
TAAGCCAGTTATCAAGTGAAGAAAGCACCTCATCCTGACCTGCACCTGTTACGGCAAGTCTGTGCTCATATGTATCCCTGCCATATACCGCAGTATATGCCACGTCATAGTAATCATACTTTCCGCTTCTTAACAAATCGGCATAAGATTCACCGATTTCCTTAAGGGAATCTTTGGTTTTTGCGGAAATAAAAAGCGGAGGAACTGAACCGTTCTTCTCGGTATCAGCAATTTCCGATACCGCATCATTGTCAAAAGACTGCAGTATCACATGGGCGTTGGCACCGCCGAAGCCGAATGAGTTAACGGCACCGGTATGAATGCGCTTATCGGAAAGCTTCACACCATCCTGAGAACAGAGAATGTTCAGTCCGTCAAAATCAATCTTCGGACTCGGTCTGAAATCAAAAGGAATCGGCGGAACGGTACCGTGTTTTAACACGGTAATAGCCTTGACGATACCTGCAAGACCGGACATCGGTTCCATATGACCAAGATTGGCCTTTACGGAAGAAACGGGGAGTCTGCCGTTACGATCCTTGGCATACACGGACGATATCGAACGGACTTCAATAGGATCACCCACCGGAGTACCGGTACCGTGAGCCTCAATGTAATCAACATCATCAACGGAAATACCGCTTCTTTCAAGAACCTGCTTCATGAGCTGGGACTGAGCCGTTTCCGAAGGAATTGTAAGACCGCTCTTGCGCGAACCGTCAGTGTTAACGCCGGAAGCCTTGATTACGGCATGAATTCTGTTGTGATCTCTTATAGCGTCTTCCAGCGGCTTCAGCAGAAGAGCAGCCGCACCTTCGGAACGGACATAGCCGTTTGCCCTTTCGTCAAACGGTCTGCATGTTCCCGTAGGTGAAAGCATGGATGCCTTGCTGAACCCTACGAAAGAATACGGTCTGAGGAGAAGATGCGCACCGGCAACAATGGCACACGGGATCTCTCCGCTTCTTATGGCCTGACAGGCGTGATGCAGGGTAACCAGAGTGGATGAACATGCAGTATCCATGGTTACCGAAGGACCGTGAAGATCAAACACATAGGAAATTCTGTTGGCGTCGATGCTTAAGGTATTCCCCGTCATGGTATAAGGAGAAACGGCAGGCAGGTCCTCATCGGCACGCAGGAAGTAATCGAGGGATGAAACGCCGGCATAAACACCGCAGTCAGAGCCCTTAAAGTCGCTGATTTTTATGTTGGCGTTTTCAAGACACTCGTGAGTAACCTTCAGCAGAAGACGCTGCTGCGGATCCATCCATTCGGCTTCTTTAGGTGAAATACCGAAAAACGCCGGCTCAAACTCCTTTATGGAATCCAGAACACCGGCATTGAAGGTAACGCTTCTTCCAGGAACGTTTTTATTATCATCCTGATACAGATCCGTTGGCCATCTTGAGGCCGGGATTTTGGTAATTGCACAGGTTCCGCTGTTTACCAGAGACCAGAACTGCTCTTCGTTCCTTATTCCTCCAGGGAATCTGAATGCCATGCCCACAACGGCTATATCTTTATTTTTACTCACTAATACGCCTTTATTCTTCAGTTATTCTTGTAATTATTAAATTCAAATCAAAAAGCAATGGTCCCCGACTTTTCAGGGGGCCATGCCGTATGCTGCACCGCTACTTCCGCCACAGACCTCTGGTGTCAATCAGTATCTGCTTTTCATCAAAGTCAGGGCTGATGCTCCTGAACTCACGATGGTCTACCAGAAGAAGAATGATATCAGCCTTCAGAGCCTCTTCAGCGGATACCAGTCTGAGACCGGTGCCGTCAAAAATTTCCGGGAGTTCGGTTATGTTTGGTTCAACTGCCATCACACAGCCCGGATATTCCTTCGCCAGATCACGGGCAATGAACACTGACGGACTCTCTCTCAGGTCGTCTATGTCAGGTTTGAATGCAAGTCCCAGACAGGCAATGTTACAGTGTCTGTTAAGCTTTGCTATGGCATTTCTTACCTGCTGCTTCACCCATTCAGGCTTTCCGTCATTTACAAGTCTTGCGGTATGAATAATCCTTGCCAGATCCGGAGTCCTGCTGACGATAAACCACGGATCCACCGCTATGCAGTGGCCGCCGACTCCGGGGCCCGGATTAAGAATGTTTACGCGTGGATGGTGATTGGCAAGAGCTATCAGTTCCCATACGTCAATGTTCAGTCTGTCGCATATAAGGGAAAGTTCATTGGCAAAAGCAATGTTTACGTCCCTGAATGAATTTTCGGTAAGCTTGGACATTTCTGCGGTTCTGGCATTGGTTCTGAGGAGTTCCCCCTTAACAAAAACCGCGTATATGTCAGAAGCCTTATCTGCGGAAACCCTGTTTATCCCTCCGACAATGCGATCATTATCGACAAGCTCAGTCATGATCCTGCCCGGAAGAACCCTTTCCGGACAATATGCAATGAATACGTCACATTCGTCAGTGTTTTTAGACGCCATTACCAGATCCGGACGCATTTCTCTGAGGATTTCGGCTACCCTTTCGGTTGTTCCCACCGGAGAGGTTGACTCAAGAATAACCGTATTTCCCTTTCTCAGAAACTGAGCTATCTCGGCTGTGGCTGACTCAACATAGCTGAGGTCAGGTTCATGAGATTCACCTTTGAAAGGTGTCGGTACGCAGATTATGAATGCATCAGCTTCACACGCTTCGGTTGAAGCGCTCAGCATGTTTTCCTTCACGGCCTGTCTGACAACTTCACCGAGTCCCGGTTCAACAATATGAATCATTCCCTTGTTAATTGTTTCAACGGCATGGACGTTTACGTCAACCCCGTGAACACTGACTCCGTGAGATGCAAACATGGCGGCGGTAGGCAGTCCTATATACCCTAATCCGCAGATACAAAGTTTCATTTTTTATCCTATGCTACCATTTCAGTAGTCTTATATTATTTATTATTATTTTTAAATATCATGTTCCGTGCAGGTTTTGACTTACCTGCACGGAAGTTTATCTGAAAATTCTATACGGCCATCAGATTGGTTTCATACCCTGACGCGCGAAGAATGGCACTCACGATTTTTTCAGAAGAATGTCCGTGTCCGTACGGATTCTGGGCATTTTTCATTCTGTTGTACTCTTCAGCATTCTCAATCAGTTCAGAAACCCCGTCAACTATGGCATCGGTGCCAGACCCCACAAGTCTTGCACATCCCGCCTGAATTCCTTCTGGTCTTTCGGTAACCTCCCTCATTACGAGAACAGGCTTGGAAAGAGCCGGAGCTTCCTCCTGTATACCGCCGGAATCCGTCAGTACCAGATATGATACGTTGAGCACAGCCTGAAAATGAAGATACGAAAGCGGAGGAAGGAGCATTACCCTTGCGTGATTGCTGAGTATTGCCCTTACCGTATTCTGAACTACAGGGTTAAGATGAACCGGATAAACAAAAATACAGTCCATGTACTTGTATGACAGATGTTTAATGGCATTACAGATGTCAACAAGGCCGGTGCCCTGATTTTCCCTTCTGTGGCCGGTTACGAGAATGATTTTCTTCCCCTGTTCAACGGCTTTCCTGACATCCTCATGCAGATATTCGTTTTTATCCTTAAGGTAATCCCTTACCCACATAAGAGCATCAATTACGGTATTGCCCGTAATATATACGTTATCGGGAGAAATCCCTTCCTTAATGAGATTATTGTATGCCAGTCCGGTAGGTGCAAAATGAAGATCGGCAATTCTGGTAACGGTCTGACGGTTTACCTCTTCCGGGAACGGAGCATACTTGTCGTAACTTCTTAATCCTGCTTCAACGTGCGCAATCCTGATATGACGGTAAAAAGCACACATTGCCCCCACCATAACAGTGGTGGTGTCCCCCTGAACAATGACCCAGTCAGGTTTTTCCCTTTCAAAAACCTCATCAATGGCGGTAAACAGTTTTGCAGTCAGACTGGCAAGAGACTGACCGTGACACATGACATTAAGGGAAATGTCGGGAACAATGCCGAAATCCGAAAAAGCATCCTCAATCATCTGCTGATGCTGTCCCGAATTACATACTACCGTTGTAATATCTTTATGTTTTTTTAATTCCATAACCACGGGAGCCAGTTTTACGGCTTCTGGTCGGGTTCCCGCAATCACTATAATCTTCATACAAAACTCAAAAAAGCTCAAAAAAAGCGGCTACATACAACTGTCCGGCATTACACGGTTGTTTCAGCACCAAAAATAAACTTGTTATCGGCTTCACAATTTTAATACAAAGCTTCAACATGTATCATTTTTTTTTACAGGTTTAAATTTAATTTTAAAACATTAATCATAAATATTAAAATTTTTATTTCAGCATACAGTTCCACTCATAACGCCAAAATTACCGACAACAGCCACATGCGTGTATGCGGAAAACCTTAAAAAATCACATTCTCATGAGTCTTTTTAAAGGAATTCAAAACAGGTCATGAAAGTAAAGTAAGCCTTTTTCTTTCGTTAAAGTCTTTATCATTTAAACGGCCTTTTCCTCAACCGACGCGGCAAACTGATGATTTTCTGAATTATTAAGTTATAATGTCTGCCTGTTTTGCCATGTATAAAGTATCGGATAACCAGCATAGGACAACAAATCGATAAATGGATACCATGAAAAATATGGAAATTAATTTTGCATCCTGTTTAAAAAAAGAACCGGATGATAAAACTTTCAACAGATTCATTGATGCCCTGAGCGGACATTATCCGTTTGTCCTGTATTCGTCCCACTCATACTTTCCGGCCAAAAAAACGAAACTCATAGCCGATAAAATTTCCAAAGGACTGATTTACGTTCATAAAAATCTGGATACCGTTACCTGCAAGTCCTTCAGCGACATCGATTGGAACACTGCCGTAAGCCGTCAGCCCAATTCATATCAGCTGTACCTGCACACCCTGAATCCGCTGTGCATCCTTTGCGAAGCCTGCCTTGCGGAAAAAGAAAAGGAAGGAAAGGATTTTTATATAAAAAAAGCCGTACGGCTGTTCGACTCATGGCTGAATTTTGCCTCAACACCAAATCTTTCTTTCGGAAACATTTTTATCTGGGGAGACCATACCGTTGCCGGGAGAACTTTCGTACTGCTGCTTTTCCTTCTTGCACTGCACAGAACAGAGGCTCCTCTTGAATACCGGAAAAAGGTGTATTCCGTCATTCTGTATCACGGTGAATGGCTGAGAAACGATTCCAACTACACACCGACAAACAATCACGGAATTATGCAGGATCGCGCACTGGTCTTTCTTGGAGTACTTACCGGAAATGACGAATGGCTGAATCATGCGGTCGATAGACTGGTAAAACAAAAGGAAATATCATATACCCGAGAACACGTTCACGTGGAAAATTCATCATCGTATGCCCAAATGGTTTATACAATGTTCATGGGCATTCAGCAATTTCTGGCGGACAACGGTAAGCATTCCCTGAGCTACAGACTAGGAAAAAACTCGAGAAATTATGAAGAATATCTTAAATGGCTCACCATGCCGAACGGATATTTTGTACAGATGGGGGACTCAGGAGCATATAGAACAGAACATGCTCCCCCTGCAACAGCAACCAAAAAACTCTACCCCTTAAGCGGTCTGTACTTTTACATAAGTTCTACCGCAGATGGAGAGGACAGCGTAAACCGCACGTATAAAATGTTTAAATGCGGGTTCTGTTCACGTACCCACAAACATGCTGACGATCTTTCTTTCGTTCTTTATTCAAAGGGGAAGGACATCTTTACGGACTGCGGATATTACGGATACGGCAAAAGTGCCTACAGAGAATATCTTACTTCCGCCCTAGCTCATAACACAGTAACAGTGGATAACTTCAGTTATGTCCCGTATCTTAATGACGTAAGATGCAACGTCATCATATATAATGCTGAACTTAATAAAAAATACGACCTCACTGAAGGGGTCAACAAACTTTATACAGGAACAATCATTCGCAGATCATTTGTTTCCGCTGACGACATGACCTTTATCCATGACAGAATTTCATCGGATAAAAGGCATACCTACTCCCAGCTGTTTCACCTGAACGAAAGTATTGAAATCATCTCTGCCAGTGACAAGGAAGTACTGTTAAAAATAAATGACGAATTTACCGTAAGACTTGTTCAGTATCTTCCGGCAAAACTCTCCGTTTATACGGGAGACATACAAAATCCGGGATACGGCATTGTTTCCAGAAAAACAAACAAACTCACACCGACCACAACCCTCAAATTTGACACCGCAGGACGTAACGGATGCTTTATAACGGGAATTTTCATAGTTGATCGGAATAACCGCGTCCGCCATTTCGATAAAAAACTTTCCTTTGAAAACATTACCGTTGACACCAAATCACTTACGGTAAGAGCCGGTTCATCAGCAATTAAACTTCATACCCTTAAGGGAGAAATGAAATTCACGTGGTTGCTTCTGAAGCACTGGATCATAAAATTCTACGACAGACACATGAAGCCCTGGCTTCAGAAAAGAGGAAAGAAAACTTAACGACACGAAAAACATGTGATGCAGTAACGGAACGATGTCTAAGTCGAAAAAAACGAATCTTAGATCGCATCATTCCACACGGCGTGACGGAAAAATTAAACTTCCTGAGTTTTATACTTAACCGGTGCCCCCTGTATTTAAGTAAAACTTTCACAAACCTCAGGACTATAGAAACCTTCTTGTTCTAGTATCACTACGAAATTAATACGAACTCAAACTGTAGTAAAAATATGTTCAAAACCTTGATTTATAAGGCTTTTTGAGAAATATAGCAACTTACACCAAAGCAAATACGTGAGTCAGACCACTTATACCCAGAGCATTTATTAGCCACGGTTTAACTATACACCTCATAGTCAGCTAAATAATTGAAAAATAACGAAAAATATAAAGGTGTTAGCTGAGGCCTAATTATTGAATCAGGCTTCAGCAAGGGAAAATTAACGACCTCCGTAACCTTATCTAAATGATAATTTATCTCATTATCTGGATCTTATCTATGACTTTTGGTTTTCGCAATTTGACTTTCCTAACAAGGCTAATATTCCGTATAAGTCCAATTATGGAGCGATGTGTTTTTCTCAAAAATTACGAAAGATGATCCCTCAAGGTTGGGAGGTGGTTCCTCTGAAAAGAATTGCCACAATTAGTTCAGAATCCGTTATTCCTCAACCCCAAACTGAGTATAGCCATTACAGTATTCCTTCTTTTGATGAACTTCGACTTCCGAATATTGAATTAGGTTCATTAATAGGAAGCACGAAATACAAAGTCTCTTCAAATATGATACTCGTTTCAAAACTCAATCCCCAATTCAAAAGGGTTTGGCTAATTAATAACGCCGAAGAGGATAGTATTTGTTCCACGGAATTTATTCCGTTTCAAACCAAAGATATTCCTATTGAATATCTGTTTGGTATTCTTAACAGCTATGCCTTCAATAAATACATGGTTCAATGTTCGAGTAGCTCAACAGGAAGTCGTAAAAGAATGACCCCGGAGTTATGTCTGCAATTTAGTGTTGCTTTACCCCCTACCGAAATTATTAATGAATATTCAACCAAAGTAAAAGGAGCCATTAAGTTGATTTCCGACAATCTCAATGAAAATTCTAAATTAAATGCTTTACGTAAAACGCTGCTCCCCCTTCTCATGAACGGTCAGGCAACTATTACTGATTAGACCTCTAAATTATCATTTAGATGAGGTTACCCAGTCTCGATAGTGCTAGAAATTTAAGATCCTAGCTACCATGTCGTTCTCTTATAAGATTTGTTATAGGAGAACGATTATGAATGAGAGATTAATGGCAGAAATTCTGCAGGCCATGTTGCAGCACCTTGATAATTCTAAGATGATGTTTCTCAAACAAGTATTGGAATTGGTTCTTTCACACTATACCGTGGAATCGATAGATGAAACTTGTAGGAAAGAAGATAGTAAAGGTTTAATTGATAAGTTTATTTCGGCAAAACGCATCGAAGGCTGTTCAGAAAAGTCGCTTAAGTATTACCGCTCTACGATTGATTCTTTGGTTTCTTCAGTTGATAAAAGTGTAACATGCATTCTTACAGAAGATTTACGTTTATACTTGACGGAGTATCAAAGTAAGCGTCAGTCTAGTCGTGTAACGATAGATAACATTCGTAGGATCTTGTCGAGCTTTTTCTCCTGGCTTGAGGATGAGGATTACATTGTTAAGAGTCCTGTACGCCGTATACACAAAGTCAAGACAGCAAAAAACGTAAAGGAAACTTTTACAGATGAAGAGCTTGAAAAGATGCGTGATGAGTGTGATGAATTGCGTGATTTGGCAATGATAGATCTGCTTTCGTCAACAGGTATGCGCGTAGGGGAAATGGTTCTGTTGAATAAAGAGGATATAGATTTTTCCGAACGGGAATGTGTAGTATTAGGTAAAGGCTCCAAGGAGAGGATTGTATATTTCGATGCCAGATCAAAATTACATCTGCAACAATACTTGGATTCTAGGACAGACGATAATCCGGCTCTTTTTGTATCTCTACGGGCACCATATGAACGAATTACGATTGGCGGCGTGGAGTGCAGATTTCGGGAAATTGGTAAGAGGTTGGATATACACAAAGTTCATCCTCATAAGTTTAGACGAACATTGGCAACGGTGGCCATTGATAAAGGAATGCCGATTGAGCAGTTACAGCAGTTGCTCGGACATCAGCGAATAGATACAACGTTACATTACGCTATGGTCAAGCAGAGCAATGTTAAGGCTGCTCACAGAAAGTATATAGGATAAAAATATGAAAAAGTGTCAACTTAAATCTCTTATTGAAGTTAAAAGAGGGGCATCTTTAGCAGGTGAATATTATTCAAATGAGGGAAGTCTTGTTAGGCTTACTCTTGGAAATTTTAAAGAAGAGGGAGGCTTTAAATCCAACACTTCTAAGGAAAACTTATATTACACTGGGCCTGTTAAAGATGAATATATTTTAAAAAAGGGAGATATCATCACACCTCTCACTGAACAGGTAATAGGATTGCTTGGGGCTACAGCTAGAATACCTGAGTCTGATAAATACGTACAAAGTGGGGATATTGCTTTAATTAAAAGTATATCTGATGAATTATATGAAGGATACTGCTATTACCTAATTTCCTCTGATGTGGTTAGAAGACAATTAAGTGCAGCAGCACAGCAAACAAAGATAAGGCATACCTCCCCTGACAAGATCAAAAGTTGCCAGGTGTTTTTACCTGATGTTAGCACACAGAAAAAGATTTCCAATTTGCTTGATGCTATAGATAAAAAAATCTCATTAAATATAACAATAAATGATAATTTAGCGGCTTAATCAGGTATTGTAGCTTGACCGTTTAAGAGCATAGGAAGACTAAAATCCCTCAGCGAGCACAGCTTTCTATTTTCG
>CACWVT010000031.1 GCA_902764345.1 uncultured Ruminobacter sp. | reverse complement strand
TAACGACCTTCATTCAATGTATGTAGTAAATTCATTCAATGTATGCGGTAAATCCGTTTCTGTTTTATTAACATCTACAGTTTACACGGTAAATCCACGATTTACATTCATTCGTGGAGGTCGTTTCATATTGTCTTTAGGATGCTTTGTATTCGTTCTTTATGGTTCATTTCCCGGACTATATAACAGTCTGACAGGCAAATTACCATCAGGTTTTGCTGACGGCTCAGGATTAGTGGTAAAGGTAATAAATAACAGTAAAAATCCGGACAGTGTCAGAACTGATAATGATCTTACAAGAAAAATATCATGTCTTGCCCTCGTTGATATTGACCATAAAACCACTGCAATCCCGTCCGACAGAACATGGTTAACCGATATTGCATGTGACGTTAAGGAAGGCGAGAAGCTGAATTTTGCTTATCTCACCAAAAAGGCTCAAACATTCACGGAAGAACTGCAGTCTGATGCAATTATGTACGCCACATACCAGTCTTCCATATTTCCGAAAGAAAGACTGAGCGTAAAGCAGAAGAACTTCCACAAGAACATTTTATTTATGACAGTAGCCTTTCTGATTATCCTGCTCGGAATAGCTTACCGCATTGTAAAAGAAATGTCAGCCAGGGCAAATTTGAAAAAATTCACTCCTGTCACTCTGCACCTCAGACGATTAGATGCCGAAAATTTCAATGTGATAAACGAGCTTGCAGCTAATGAATTTACAAAATACGTGGCTCGCACTCTGGCTACAAAGTACCTTAAAAACGGAATTGACGGAAGCATGCGTCAATGCACCTTTTCAGGCAAATCATACGTTTCATTCTGCTACGCTGTAGCCAAAGCGGAACTGGCTGCACTCTGTGGTAAAACAACGGACAACGGAACGAATAATCAGGAGGACTCTATATTTTTCTATGGTCCTTGGATTGAGGAAGGAAAAGAACCGGCACCATCCATAGAAATCATTTTCTACGATAACAAAGCATCAGACTATCTTATCGTTGACAACAAATAACCTTCTGTACCAAGTTGATCAGTCCTAACTGATTACAAAATCAAAAAGCCCGGAAACAATGTGGCGTCCCTTACGAATTCTGGTTACCCCAGAGGGAACACTCAATGTTTTCCGGACTTTTCAGCCTCTGGTTACACATCTGAATGTCTGACTTCTTATATCAGGCAACTTCTAACAGTTAATCTGATTTTTTCTCTTTGAGTCATCGGAAAAATCAAGAATTCTGTTGTGTTGTTTTTCAAGTGTACTGCGATGACCTACACTTATGATGATGGACTCCTTCAGTTCATTCTTAAGCATTTCGTAAAGCTTAAACTCATTAGGTTCATCCATGGCGCTTGTAACCTCATCCATAAAAATGACATCAGGTCTGTTTATAACGGCTCTCAGGAAGGCGATACGCTGCTGTTCACCGAGACTGAGCACCATACTCCACTGATCTTCCGTATTCAGATTTGGAACAAGATACTCCAGTCCTACGCCGGAAAGCAGTTTTTCAAGGTATCCGTCATCATCAGAAACAGGTGACGGATAACATATGGTCTGAGCAAGGGTGCCCATAGGCATGTACGGTTTCTGACTTAAAAACAGAACCTTTTTTCCTTCAGGAAGCTTAACCATCCCCGTTGAATACGGCCATATTCCCGCTACTGCTCTAAGCAGAGTGGACTTTCCGACTCCGCTTGGTCCTTTTATAAGCAGTCTGTCTCCTGCTCTGAGAACCAGCGACAAATCATCTATGAGCGAAGTACCGTCCGGCTTGGTTATTGAAAGTTTATCTAACTCCACGTCATTGCCTTCATAGACCACCTGCGGCTTAGGAAGAAGGAGAGCTCTGTCCATACTCTTCTCAAACAGTGCCAGACGGTCAATAACAGCCTTCCACGTAGCCAGTTCCGGGAACAGTGACATTATCACGGACAACGAGTTATAAACCTGCCCGAATGCAGAATTTATCTGCATCAGACTGCCGATGGTAATCATCTTTGCAAAGTAAAGGGGAGAAGCTACAAGTATCGGAAAAATTACAGCCAGCTGATCACAGCCAAAGGTAAAAAACTCCAGTGCCTTTGTTCTATTAATGAGGTATATGTAGTTCTTAACAACATCACCAAAGTAACTGGTTAATCTTTCTTTTTCCTCTGATTCCCCCTTATATAAAGCAACCGCTTCGGAATTTTCACGCAAACGGATGAGCGAATAACGGTAGTCAGCCTCAAAACGCTGCTGTCTGAAGTGAAGCAGCGCCAGCGGCTTACCGATTATAAAGGTTATCAATGTACCGCACACGGCATAAATCAGAGCCAGATAGAACAAATATCCGTCAGGAAGACTAAAGGTATATCCTGCTACTGAAACATTCTCAACTCTTTCCGACAGTCCCCAGAGAATTATCGCAAATGTCACCAGCATGGCACTCGATGTAATCAAACGGACAATTATGCCGATAGTTAGAGTAACAAAGCTGTTAAGATCCTCAGCGATACGCTGATCCGGATTATCGGTCTTCTGCTCGGTCAGCTGAAGTCTGTAATATGTGCTTTCATTGAGATAACGATGCGTATAGTATGAGGTAAGCCATTTACGCCAACGGATGCTTAAGGCCGAAATTACATATGATTTGTAAACAACATTACATACATGGAGTGTGGCAAGGAACAGAAACAGACAAAGACCGCCGTAAAAGCCGTCCATGTTATAACTCTGAACATTGTCCCAGAATTCCTTATACCAGTCGTTGAACATTTTAGCCAACACAATGGTAGCAGCGGTAAACATCAGTATCCCTATGAACTGAATCCAGCCAGGAATACTTTCCCTTGTTTTCCAGTAAGGTAATGCTATTTTAAAGAAAGCCCCTACAGACTCACAAAGACGCAGACTTTCATGTCTGTCAGGATTGCTTCCGTCATGATTTCTGGCTCCGAAAATACTGAAGATCGGAGACTTTTTTCTGCCTTTTTGGCTCATATTAAAGGACCTCAAAATTAATTTTCCGGAAATTCCGGTTTTCTGCAGACACGTGTAAATACTCTATCTGCCGGCAACAACGCATCGGTATGACAGACAGCATAAACATAATACATTACTCATAAACATATGTCTGAAGACAAAAAAATAAGCAGTACAGACATTACATCCACTGCTCTCACAATTCAATCAGCAAAGTTTTTGCTGTCAACGGCACACACAAATCCCCCCTTCATCCTGTTCCACATTAAATTAACATGTGGCAACAAAATTCAAGGGACTAATAATTTCATTGTTCCAAAACACCAACGATACGCACGTAAATTACTCTTCAAACTTAATTCCGTATTTACATGAACGCTGATCGATGACTCTTACAACCTTTGCCTGTGCATCAATATGCGGCATGTCATCCTCATCTTCAGATATAACCTGAATGGCATCACCGACTTCGAGCGAACCATTTTTCAGTATTAAAGACATACCTGTAGCACTAAGGTCCAAACACTTCGCATCATAAACAGCATCCTGCCGTATCACCCGACATTCAATCGGCAACTCAACCCGAATAAATGTTCTTCTTTCCTTGTTACCCGTCATCTTGGTTCCAAATGCTAACGATTAGTAAAATTATAGATATTATATATATATTTTCGGGAATGAAAATCCCCTTCCGAGCACAACCGCTCTATTTTATTTTTATACAACATATCCCCACAAAATTGAATTTTAAATTGCCAAATTTTGAATTCCTTACAAAAAAAATAAAACATTCCCTCCACTGTTGTTGATATATCTCACATGTTTATCCGTACTTCCCTTTCTGACGCTGGGGATAAATTTGATATAAGAATCCAGATATATTTCTTAAAGCCTTTACAGTCAATGGTTTCACGGATTCTAATAAACAAGAAGCGGAGAAAATATTTCTCCGCTTCTCATTAAAAATTCGCAGCAGGCAGGCTGCCTGCCGAAAATATCGGTATCGAAACTAAATCCAGGACTTCAGTTTTGATTCAAACGCTGAAATTTCACCTTCATGCTGCAGTGTCAGACCAATATTGTCCAGACCGTTTAAGAGACAGTAACGTCTGAAACTGTCAAGGGTAAAACTAAATGTCTTATCGTTGCACTTAACCAGCATGTTTTCCAGATCGACAACAATCTTCTGTCCCTCATGAGCATTGATTTCCTTATGCAGGATATCAACCTCCTCTGCAGTCAGCTTCACGAGAAGCAGACCATTGTTAAGAGAGTTGTTGTAGAAAATATCCGCAAAACTTGAGGCAATAATCGCCTTGAAGCCGTAATCGGCAAGAGCCCAAGGTGCATGTTCACGGCTTGAACCGTTACCGAAATTTTCACGGGCAACCAAAATGCTGGCACCGGCGTATCTCGGATAGTTCAGAATGAAGTCAGGATTAGGAATGGTACCGGCTTCATCCAGATAACGCCAGTCATTGAACAGGTGCTTACCGAACCCCTGTCTTGATACGGCCTGAAGAAACTGTTTAGGAATAATCTGGTCGGTATCAACATTTGCAGCATCAAGAGGTACTGCCAAACCTTCATGGCAAACAAACTTTTGCATATATCCTATCTCCTAAAAATTTCTTACGTCTACAAGATGACCTGCGATAGCCGCTGCCGCTGCCATTGCCGGGCTGACAAGATGGGTTCTTGAGCCTCTGCCCTGTCTGCCTTCAAAGTTACGGTTTGAGGTTGAGGCACAACGTTCACCGCTAGGTACCTTGTCACTATTCATGGCGAGACACATTGAACATCCAGGAAGACGCCATTCAAAACCAGCGTCCAGAAATATCTTGTCAAGACCGAGCTTTTCTGCGGTATCCTTTACTTCCTGAGACCCAGGAACCACGATTGCCTGTACGTTAGGTGCAACCTTTCTTCCCTTAATAACTGCCGCTGCAGCCTGAAGGTCTTCAAGACGGCCGTTGGTGCATGAACCGATAAACACCTTATCAATTGATACATCCGTAATTCTGGTATGCGGTTTGAGATCCATGTATGCCAGAGCCTTTTCGCATGAAAGCTTTTCAATCTCATTATCAAAGTCCTCAGGCGCAGGAATCAGACCGTCAATACTCATACCCTGTCCAGGATTTGTGCCCCATGTAACCATAGGTTTGATTTCAGAGGCATTAAGGGTAACAACGGCATCAAATACGGCATCATCGTCAGACTTTAATGTCTTCCAATAGGCTACCGCCTCATCCCATACGTCATCCTTAGGAGCAAATGGTCTGCCCTTAACGTAGTTGAATGTTGTCTCATCTGGTGCAATTAAACCGACCTTCGCACCCATTTCAATAGCCATATTTGAAAGAGTCATACGACCTTCCATGGTTAAATTTCTGATGGCTTCACCACAGAATTCCACGGCATAACCTGTACCACCGGCAGTACCGAGCTTGGCACATATTGCAAGAATAATGTCCTTTGCGGAAAGATCCTTGCCGAGAACACCGTTTACCTCAATTTTCATGTTTTTCAGACGAGCCTGCTTAACGGTCTGGGTAGCCAGAACATGTTCAACCTCTGAAGTACCGATACCAAAGGCAAGAGCCCCGAAAGCACCATGAGTAGCGGTATGAGAGTCACCGCAGACTAGAGTTACACCAGGGATGGTTACACCAATCTGAGGTCCGATTACATGAACGATACCCTGCCACTTATGGCCTAACGCATAAAGAGGAACACCGAACTTGGTACAGTTATCAATCAGAGTCTGCATCTGAATACGGCCCAGTTCACCGCATGCATCTATGCTGCTGGACAGAGTGGATACGTTATGATCCATGGTAGCCCAGGTTCTGTTTGGTCTGCGTACCTGACGGTGATTGTATTCGAGACCGGCAAAAGCCTGAGGACTGGTTACCTCATGCAATAAGTGACGGTCAATGTAAAGAATAGGTGTTTCACCTTCGTTCTCTGATACGATATGAGCATCATAGAGCTTTTCGTATAAAGTCTTACCCATTTTTATAATTCCTTAACCTTTTTAGCAATTAAATCACCCATTGCACTGGTACTCTGAACTTCGTGCTTGCTTGCACCGCTGGCCATAAGATCTCCGGTCAGATAACCTTCGGCAAGAACGGCAGATACAGCATTTTCGATTGCCTTAGCAGCATCTTCAAGCTTAAAGCTGTAACGAAGCATAAGAGCTGCAGAGAGGATCTGAGCAACAGGGTTTGCAATGTTCTTTCCTGCAATGTCAGGAGCAGAACCGCCGGCAGGCTCATAAAGGCCAAAACCGTCCTCGTTAAGGCTTGCACTAGGCAACATACCCATTGAACCGGTGATCATTGCACATTCATCGGAAAGAATATCACCGAACATGTTGTTGCATAAAAGGATATCAAACTGAGAAGGATCCTTAACCAGCTGCATGGTGGCATTGTCAATATAGATATGGTTAAGTTCAACGTCTGGATATGACTTATGTACTTCAGATACAACTTCTCTCCAGAGAATTGAACTCTGCAGTACGTTTGACTTATCTACGGAAGTAACCTTGTTTCTGCGCAGACGTGCTGATTCGAAAGCGATCTTTGCAATTCTTTCGATTTCAAAACGATGATAGATTTCAGTATCATAAGCTTTTTCTTCAGCACCTTCGCCTTCTCTGCCCTTTGGCTGACCGAAATAGATACCGCCGGTAAGTTCTCTTACGCAGACCATGTCAAAGCCCTTTGCGGAAATATCCTCTCTTAACGGAGAAAGGGTGTTAAGTCCCTGGTGAATCTGAGCTGGTCTTAAATTACAGAAAAGCTTGAAATGCTTACGTAACGGAAGAAGTGCACCGCGTTCAGGACGCTGATCCGGAGGAAGATGATCCCACTTAGGACCGCCTACGGAACCGAAAAGAATCGCATCGGATTCTTCACAGGTCTTCAGGGTTTCTTCAGGAAGCGGGCAGCCACATTCATCAATGGCCTTACCGCCGACAAAACATTCTCTGAATTCAAAAGAAAGATTGAATTTTTCTGCTGTTGCCTTTAATACCTTAACGGCCTGCTCCATTACTTCAGGACCGATACCGTCGCCGGGTAAAACTGCAATACGTAAATTATCAGACATCTCAAAATCTCCGAGGCACAGCAACACTGCACCCATAAATACTGTAGATCCAATACATTAAAAACATAAAAATAAGACTCGGGGTACTCCCGAAGTCTTACTGAAAAAAATTATTATGCAAACTATATCATAAAAGGCTTTTACAGTCGCTTTTTATTAATAAGCGGGAGATTCCGTCATGCTCCCATGACATCATGAATCACCTTCTGCCTTATGCGGAGAAAGACTCATGCTGACGGAAACAGCCGCACAAAAAAAATTACTGCAGCTCTATACCGGCATGTTTCTTCTCTTCCACAAGATCAGACTTATAAATTGAATTGCATGCATGAATCATTGCCAAAGCCGAAGCCTGGATTATATCCGTTGCAAGCCCCATCCCATGGAACACCCGCCCCTTATAGTTAACAATTATTGATACCTGTCCAAGTGCATCAATTCCCTGTCCCTTAGCCTTGATCTCATAAGTCTTAAGCTCAATGTCATAACCGGTAAGCTTATAAATAGCCTTGTAGAGAGCATCAACCGGACCGTTACCGACGGCAGCTTCAGTAAGAACAGTATCACCCACACTCATCTTGATGCTTGCAGTCGGCATCACATTTGAGCCCCCGCTCAACACGGAAAGATACTCAAGTCTGTATCTTTCCGGTTCGTCGCGCAGATTACTGAAAAACAGCAGAGCCTCAAGATCGTAATCAAAAACCTGGCCCTTAACGTCTGCCAGATCCTTGAAACGTCTGTATACGTTGTCAAGATCATAGCTTCCTTCTGGATAACCGAGAGCGGCAAGTCTGTGGGCAATGATGTGACGACCGGATCTTGCGGTAAGGTTCATGGTGTTTTCCTTAAGTCCCACACTTTCCGGAGTGATAATCTCGTATGTATCCCTGTTTTTAAGTACACCGTCCTGATGAATGCCTGAGCTGTGAGAGAATGCGTTGGCACCGACAATGGCCTTGTTAGGTGCTATAGGCATGTTGCACAGCTGACTTACAAGACTTGAGGTTCTGGTTATTTCCGTGCAGTTTATTCCGGTATGAAGATTAAGAATTCTGTTGCGTGTCTTAATCGCCATGACTACTTCTTCCATGGAACAGTTACCCGCACGCTCCCCTATGCCGTTAACGGTACACTCTATCTGACGGGCTCCTTTCACGACCGCACTTATGGAATTAGCCGTGGCCATTCCCAGGTCATTATGGCAGTGGACACTGATTCTGGCCTTATCTATATTAGGAACACGATCAAAGAGCTGCTCTATGATGCCGCCAAACTCGAAAGGAAGAGTGTATCCCACGGTATCCGGAATGTTAATTGTGGACGCACCGGCATCAATGGCAGCCTCAACGATTCTGCAAAGATGATCTATTGGGGTTCTGCCCGCATCCTCGCACGAAAACTCCACGTCAGGAGCCTTATTTCTAGCATATCTTATGGCATTTACAGCCATATCCACAACTGATCCGAAATCCTTTCGCAACTTATCCTTAACATGAACGTCAGAGGTGGCAATAAAGCAGTGAATTCTGTAATTGTCACTTACTCTGAGAGCTTCATAAGCTGCATCAATGTCTTTTTCCACAGCTCTTGCAAGACCGCATACTGTACTGTTCTTTATTTCTCTGGCAATCATCTGCACAGAATCAAAATCACCGCGTGAGGAAATCGGAAAACCGACTTCCATAACATCAACACCCAACTGCTCAAGAGATTTCGCTATACGCAGCTTTTCCTTGAATGAAAGACTTGCTGACAGAGCCTGTTCACCGTCACGCAGGGTTGTATCAAAAATTATTACACGATCCGACATATGTATTTCTCACAACTTCGTGCCAGCAGGGATACCGCCGTCACTTTATCAATAATTGAATTTAAATATTACATGCAATTTTAATGTGCGCCATAAGATATGTCAAAACAGGAAAATACCCGCCTCTGGCCGGAGCCGTCTTTGTATAAAAAATCACCACTTAAAACACATCATTAAAGACCTGCGTCAAAAATCTTAAAGCAGAGTGAAACTTTTCCTAAAAATAATGTCGTAATAATAAGGACAGCCGCCTCCGATTCCAGAGACGGAAGATGTGAATAACGTTTTATAACAGCCTGTAAAAATACGGATAACACCATTTTTACAAACAAGTGTTATGTTGAAGTAAATTGCACCGACATGACCTTTTTGCGCCAAATTATTAGTGTAATTACGGTGCAATTATGTTATAAGTTATTAAATTTGTGCCCTGTTTCCGCTGACAAAATCACGTTCACACCGTTTTTCCGGCTATTTGTTCCGGACTCGGTGAGACATATTGATCCGCCATGCCGGAATATTCTGTACGGCACCGTCGCTCCGGGAATTAGCAGTGTTTGGGAGCATTCTCAGGTTCGACATATAAAATAAGATTGTGAATAAATAGTTTAAAAAAATGCTTATGATTGGGATTAAACATGAGTAATACTCACTCTGGCAAAGGCAATAATCAGAAGTCACACAAACCTGGTACCACCGCTGCAAAAACGGGCGGGATCAATAATCATGGCCGTCAACAGCACAAGGAAAAGGCAAGCACCGAAAATACCAGGACAGACAATGCCGGACAACACCTCCAGCCGGAAAATAAATCCCACATAAAAACACCTTCGGCAAAATCCATCTGGGCTCAAATAAGCAGCGACAGCGATTTTTTCACGGATACCGAACCGACTGACGGTCAGGACGGAAAGGATTCCATTTTATCCATTCCACGCCACCACATGTATGCAATATGGTCTCTTGTTACCATTGCATTAATCACAGCCATAATTCTGCCAGCCCCAGAAGAAATCTCAAACCGAAATGACTACACATGGGTATCGACAGGACGACTTCCTGACAGTCATCCCGGGATGGCCAGAAACATATTCTCCGATGAAGACGTAAACGCCACGGAAACTCTTGACAGTGAACCTATTCCTTTCAACGTTCTTTATGATGAGGACGAAAGCGAAAAATCAGATGATTCCGCCGATAATGAATGGTTTACCCAGACAGTTGTTCCCGGAGACAACATCAACAACATCTTCATGAGCTTAAACCAGCCGTTTGCGGTACTCAAGGCCATTGAACAGGTGCCGGAGTACGGTAAAAACATAAGATCCATCAAACCGAACGACAAGCTGTATTTTCTGTTTAACAATAAGATGCAGATACTTCAGCTGGTAAAACCTTACGATCGTCAGCACCAGCTGCGTTTCACCCGACCATCTCCGGATTCACTTGAATTCACCGCTGTTCTTGAACCTAAAGATGCGCATCTTGACAGTCAGAATGATGATGAAATCAAATCAACAACCGTAATAGCTGGACAGACCAAGCCTGAAGAGCAGCAGAATCAGGAAGACAAGAAAGAAACTGAAGCTACTCAGACTGCAGATTCTGGCAGCACGGGTAAGCAGCAGGATAACAGCGCTGAAGAAGCAAGAAAACAGCAGGAACTGGCAAAAAAGAAAGCCGAGGAAGAAGCCCGTCGCAAAGCCGAAGAGAAGAAGCTTGCCGAAGAAAAGGCCAGAAGAGAGCTTATCAGCAAACGTAAGGAACTCGTAACATTCAGCATACAGAAGGGAGATACTTTCGTTCAGGCTGCCCAGAGAGCCGGACTGACAAAGTCCGAAGCCTTAAAAATCACCCAGCTGTACAAAGGCCGAATGCAGCCTAAGAATCTGCGTCCTGGAGACGAGGTAAGGGTACTGTTTGCCTCAAGCAAACCAAACTCAAAGATT
Source organism: uncultured Ruminobacter sp. (assembly GCA_902764345.1). Classification (GTDB taxonomy): domain Bacteria; phylum Pseudomonadota; class Gammaproteobacteria; order Enterobacterales; family Succinivibrionaceae; genus Ruminobacter. Next base: position 33,846 of record CACWVT010000031.1, on the reverse strand, counting down.
AATGCCGTATCAATTAAGTCACAGAAGAGCGGTCGACTTAACGCATTCAGAAATACTGCAAACAACTCATACTACGACGATAAGGGCACACATGCCAGAATGAGCACAAAATTCAACCGTTACCCTGTCGCCGGACCAATCCGCATTACCAGTAACTTCAACCCTCATCGCCGTCATCCGATTACAGGCAAAGTAAGACCTCATAACGGAACAGACTTTGGTGTTAAGGTTGGAACTCCAATTTTTGCTCCTGCCGACGGTATCGTAACCAAAGCAACCTTCCAGAGAGCAGCCGGTAATTATATCGTTATTCAGCACAGAGGTGACTACTCCACCGTATACATGCATCTGAGCAAGATTCTGGTAAAACCGGGGCAGAAGGTTAAGGCCAATGACAGAATAGCACTGAGCGGAAACACAGGAGCATCAACCGGTCCTCATCTGCACTATGAGGTACGTATTAAAGGTGTTCCGGTCAATGCCCTTAAGGTAAGCCTCCCAAGCACGGGATATGACGGAGACTCAGCATCAGAAAAGAAATTCAAGATTCAGATTGCCGAGTACAAGCGTAAAATGGGCATAAACTAACCTTCACAGCAGAGCCCCGTTATCAATCATATGATCTCAGTAACGGGGTTAATCCTAACAGTGAAGCTTTATCTTTTTCGATTGACCAAATAACAAGTAATTAACATGGCTTTCGCTTTTTCTCAATATTTCCTGAATTTAAACTACTCACAAAAGCCGATTAAAACCATGGTTTGCACCTCATAACAAACACCAAAACGCCTTTTGTATCAATACTTTCAGTAATTAGAAGTCTTTCACAATATAAGACTTTGCCGTCTTATTTTTTTAAATATTCCGCTCCGTAAACAGAATGAAAAAACGTTTTCATCTATACTGAAAAATAACATAGACGGATAACTTGTCACACGGAGGTGTTTATGTTGCTCACAACTCTTAACAGAACAAAACAGATCTCCTCTGGCCATCTGAAATGGATTGATGAGATGATCCATGCTCGGGAGCAATTGATTACCGCCTACTTCAAACTTCTCACTCTGCCTGTGGATAAGGATGACACTGCATCAAGAGATCTGCACCCTTCCTATGAACAGATGAACGAGTTCTGCAATCTGCTGGTCGACTACCTATCACGGGGACATTTCAAGGTTTATCCGAAAATTCTGACAATCATGGAAAACGTAAGCAGCCGACGAATGATTGTAGCCAGAAGGTTAATACCAAGAATAGAAAACACGACAGAACACCTGCTTAAGTTTGACGCCAAGTATGGAAAAGAACTTGACGAAGGAATTATGAGCAGTTGGCGGGAGGATCTGAGTTACGTTGGTCAGTGGCTTGAGATCCGCTTTAAACATGAAGACAGAATGGTAATTGCCCTACAGATTATGGACAATACCATCTCAGAGAGCGCCAAACAGGCCGAAAGTCAAAAAGCCGGTAAATAACCAGGATACAATAGTTCCGGTGAACCGAACCATAACGAATTCCTGCGTGTTTTGCGGACTGTAGCCGTCGGCTGACGGTATCAGTCCGTGGTTTTTAAAACAGACTTACGTATCCCATAACCAGTATGGTCACAATGGTTAAGACGATAATGTATTTATAATAACCGCACAGCCATTTACTTCCCGTTAATTTCGCTCCCCTACCGCAGTTGACCTCATCAACATAATTATTCCATCCCCAGCCTGCTTTGCTCACACAGAACAGCAGCATCAGAATTGCGCCCAAAGGAAGGAGATTGTTCGCTACAATAAAATCACAGAAATCAAGGATTGTGGAATTATTCCCTAACGGATGAATACCGGAGAGTTTGTTAAATCCCAGTGCAACCGGAACCGACATCAGGGAAATCGCCAAAAAATTAACGAGTGATGAAACCCACCTTCTTATGCCGAACAGTTCAGAATATCCTTTAATAATAGCTTCCATCACTGCAATAACCGTTGTCAGCGCTGCTATGAACAGGAACAGGAAAAACAGGGTTCCCCAGAACTGACCGTAAGGCATTTTGTTAAACAGCTGCAACATGGTCTCAAAGACAAGCGTAGGCCCTGCCCCTGGGTTTATATCAAAACTGAAGCATGTAGGAAAAATGATGAGACCGGCCATGAATGCAACGGCCGTATCCAGCATACAGATAATAAATCCTTCCTTGACAAGAGAGTGTTCTCTTGACATATAAGAGCCAAAAACCATGATTGAACCTATTCCGATGCTCAGAGAAAAGAACACCTGGGTCAGGGCATTATATATAACCCTGTCAAAGCCTATTTTCTCGACTGATTCTAAATTTGGCATGAGGTAAAAGGACAGTCCTTTCTCCGCTCCCGGCAGTGAACAGGAGTGAAAAATCAAAATTGCCATGATGGCAAGCATGCCGATCATTGACGGCGTAACAATTTTTTCAATACCGTTTTTTAAGCCGAAACTGCAGACAAAGCACGCCATTGAAAGCACGGACATTGCACATATTATCTGAGCCTCGGGACTTAACAGAAGTTCAGTAAAGCTTGCGGAAACCTGAGACTCACTTATACCTATGACGTTTCCGTTTGCAGTCTGACACAGATAATGCAACAGCCAGCCGCTGATTACACTGTAATACGACATCAGAATATACAGACCTGCCAGAGACATTACTGAAATTACGTTCCAGTATTTTTTGTCACCACGCAGTTTGGTAAAAGCCTTGGCTATACTTCTGCGCGATGCTCTGCCTATGGCCAGTTCAACCGTCATAAGCGGCAGACCGAGACACAACAGTATTACCAAATACAGAATAACAAAGACTGCTCCACCGCTCTGACCTGTTATGAATGGAAACCTCCACACATTGCCAAGTCCCACGGCGCAACCGGCCGTAACCAGAATAAAACCCAGTCTTGTTGCAAATGAAGAGCGTTTATGTTCATTAGATGTCATTCTTACTTCCGCCAAAATCAAAAAAATCAGACATAAGACTCAGAAGCTCAGGTCTGTCATAATCAAATACCATAAGTCATGTATCAGCAGTTGCCACTCAGAACATTAAGTGCGTCCTGAAGGGTTTTTACCGGATAGATTTTCATATCTCCAATCGGCTTTCGAGGGTAGTTATCGTAAGGCACAACAGCCTGTTTAAAACCATGCTTATACGCTTCCTGAAGTCTTTCGGTTCCCTGAGTCACGGGGCGTACTTCACCGTTAAGACCTATTTCACCAAAAGCAATAAGATCTCTGGCTATCGGTGTGTTTCTGTAACTGGAAATCATGGTAATGATAAGCGGCAGATCCGCACTGGTTTCCTCAACCTTTACACCGCCAACGACATTGATAAAAACATCATGATCACCGAGAGACACTCCGCCGTGACGATGCAGAACCGCAAGAAGCATTGCCAGTCTGTTGGCCTCAGTCCCCAGAGTCAGCCTGCGAGGATTACCGTACTGGCTGTAATCCACGAGAGCCTGAAGTTCCACAAGTAAAGGCCTGGATCCCTCCCAGACCACCATAACCACGGATCCCGGACTGATGATGTCCGAACGGTTTAGGAAGATGGCTGAAGGATTGCTAACCTCCCTCATGCCTTTATCCACCATCGCAAATATACCAATCTCGTTAATCGCTCCGAATCGGTTCTTCTTGCAACGTAACGTTCTGAATCTTGAATCGGCATCGCCTTCAAGCAGCAGAGAACAGTCCACGCAGTGCTCAAGAATCTTAGGACCTGCTATGGAACCATCCTTTGTAACGTGCCCTATCACAAACGTGGCTACGCCGTTCTGCTTTGCAAACTGAGTCAGGGCAGCAGCACCTTCCCTAACCTGAGAAACGCTTCCGGGCGCTGATGATATGCCGTCAAGATGCATCACCTGAATGGAATCAACAATAAGTATCTGCGGTTTTTCCCTTTCAGCCATGGCAAGTATGGTTTCAATTGATGTTTCCGTGGCTATCTTTACCCCGGAAGTATTGCAACCAAGTCTGGCTGCACGCATGGCAACCTGCTGCAGAGATTCCTCACCGGTTATGTAAAGCACCTTCACCCTGTTTGCAAGATTGCACACAACCTGAAGCAGCAGTGTGGATTTACCTGCACCGGGATTACCACCGATCAACACCACGGATCCGGATACTATTCCGCCGCCTAAAACCCTGTCAAGTTCATTAAAACCGGAGGAAATCCGAGGTACACTGGTAAGAGATACGCTGTTGAGATCAACAACCTTCTGTGATATTTCCCCGGAAAACCCCTTGAGTCTGCTACTTACCGCCGAGGCTGAAACCTTAGGAGTATAGTCATTTACAAACGTTTCCTGTATTGAATTCCAGGCACCGCATTCAGGACAGCGGCCCTGCCACTTTGAAAACTCGGCACCGCATTCTCCGCACACAAAAACAGACCCACTTTTTGCCATAACCGTACCCTTTCCCTCCGGTAACAATAGTATTTTACAGATGAAGAACTGCTATTTCAGCGGCAGATGATCCCAATGGAATTTATTGTGACTGCTCTCACAGTAGAATTCTCAGAATACAAACTAAAAATCAAAAGAATACCGGAAGTACATAGCAATTCATTAAGCATAAAACCGGGGATAATCATACTGAATAAAAATATACTCAAGCGTGATTCAATTATTGTCTGAACCCACTTACTATTTCTTCTTCAAATCGACAACCACAATTTCCGCAGGATCGTTGATTCTGGCATAAAATCCGGCCCAGAGAATGGTGCCGTTACCCGTAATCATCTTTTTTCCCTTGTGTTCATAGTACCCTGACACATAACCGCCGTTGGTGAGCGCAACAATCTGCTTTAAAACAGGAATCATGCCTCCGTGAGTATGCCCGCTGAAAGTGATGTCGGCACCTGCCGTAGCGCAGTTCGGAAATTCAGCCGGTCTGTGACTCAGCATAATTACCGGAAGACTTCCGTCCACACCGTCAAGAGCTGCTTCGTAATCAGGTCCCGACATGTTGAGACCGTATTTTCTGGCGGCAGGATCGCTTACTCCTGCAAGTACCAGCAGTTTTCTGCCAAAATCATCGGTAATAGTCACATTGGCGTTATTAATCATTCTTATATTCAGTTTTTTCCAGACATGTTCCCAATCTGGTGCAGACGAATAATATTCGTGATTACCGTTAACGGCATAAACGCCGTATTTTGCCTTCAGTCCCTTTAACTCGTCAACCTGAGGAGCAATAGCCTCATACTTTCCGTCGATAATATCACCTGTATGAATTATCACATCCGGATTAAGCTCATTCACCTGTCTCACTATATCCCTTACCCTTTCCGGTGACACATTTGTTCCTATATGGGTGTCCGTAAGATGAACTATACGGAAAGAATCAGGGTATTTAGCATCCCGGAAAGTATAAAAAGTATTCTGCGGCGGCAAATCGGCATTACATGTTGCAATAAAACTGATACACGATGCACTTGTTATTACCATAAGGAAAAGGCATATTCTGAATGCATTTCCTGCCCTCACCTTAAAAACGATACTGACGATAAAAAGAAAGAGCTCAAGAACCAGCCCGAAAAACACTGCAATTATAAGCGCAAGCTGAGCGGCACTCGCACCAATTACAATCGGCCCCGGCAACTGAGGGGCAAGAAGGTTGCCACCGAAAATAACCAGTATCGGATTCTTAAATGAAATCAGCAGAAAAAGGACAATGAGAATCAGTCTTAAAATGGCATTAATCCGAATCTGCCGTATTAAAACCACATAACTTAGGGAAAACAGAATCAGGGCAAATACAAATAAAATCATTAAAAGAAATCCATGGGTACATGTTGTATATCAAAAAACTCAATCAGACACAGCATCTCTGGTGAGACTTGTAACTTCTTTTATGATTATACAGAAAAAACACTTTTTTTCCATGTAAGACATCAGCCATGATCATGTAGGAACAAACAAAAACATATCACTGTATAAAATTAAATCACTCATCTCTTAAACCCTTTATTTTCAATACATTGAATAATGTCCTACAAAATAAGAAAAGTTGAAACAGGTTATTTAAATAACGATGAAAAATTTGTTTTTAATTCAGGATTACTTAAAATAACAGGTGTTGAGGGGGAACACGGAAGTTCCGGAAAACATACCTCAAAGTAAAAGACCGAATCTGATATACAGGATGTAAACAGTATTAGGTCTAAGGAACAGGATGTTCCTTAACGTGCACCTGTTTTTCACAGGATGTGAAAAAATACAGAGCAGATTAAATCAAATCACATACAAGAAGATGACGGGGTCGGATTTTGCATCGGATGGTGCGGATACCGAACCTTTTTTTTGCCTGTTGCCGACAATTGTTTACTGCAGCCGATTCAGCCATTAGCAGCAGACTAATTCGAACACACTCTCTCAGGCAGACACCTAATGAACATTCCTAAGCCCAACAGACCATATCAAAAACAATTTTATTCCTGTCGTGTGAGACATTTGCCATTGTCTTGTAAGAACAAACAAAAACATAACACAGGAACAAAACATGGATTTTTATGTAAAATCCTTTATTATCAATGTCCGGAGGCTTGTCTTACAACTATTGCAAATTTGAAATACACATTGTACGTCAGCAGAAAAAATTTGTTTTTATCCTGAAAATACATAAAATTATAAGTGTTGAGGGGAACAAGGATGTTCCGGAAAATCAAACCTCAGCTTAAATGACTGAATCTGATATACAGGATGTAAACAGAATGAGGTCGATGGAACAGGATGTTCCTGAACATACGCTTGATTTTCACAGGATGTGAAAAAACACAGCGCAGATTAAGTTAGTATAAATCACAGCAACAAGAAACTGGCGGGTTCGGATTGGGCACAGGATGGTGCCGATACCGACCCTTTTTTTTGCCCTTCTTATTTTCTCTTTTCAGTTCTGCAGACATGACAGAAATGTTCATTATTTCAAAAATGAAATAATCATTCAGATACCGACAAGCCCCCTTACCGTCGATTACTAACTCATTAATATATTTCATACTCATACCTGATTCGCTACCAACCTCTCACAGGCATTTACAAAAAGTACCGAAACCTCCGGACAGCACATTCCGACGTGTAAGACATCAGCCATGATCATGTAGGAACATGTAAAAACATTAACGCACCTTCAACTTTAGACGTCTTTATCTCAAACCCTTTACTATCAATGCTTTCACACGTGTCTCACAAAGTCAAAAAAAGTAAAAAAACATTTTTTATTCTGCAGAAAAAATTGGTTTTTATCCATGGAATACTTAAAATTATAAGTGTTGAGGGGAACAAGGATGTTCCGGAAAATCAAACCTCAGCGTAAATGACCGAATCTGATATACAGGATGTAAACAGTATGAGGTCGATGGAACAGGATGTTCCTGAACATACGCTTGATTTTCACAGGATGTGGAAAAATACAGCGCAGATTAAGTTAAATCAAATCACATACAAGAAGATAACAGGTTCGGATTTAGCACCGGAAGTGCGTACTCCGAACCTTTTTTTATCCATTCAATATCATTTTCCATTTTTAGAAAAACTCCACATATGAATCTTGGACTCCACGTGACTAAAAAAGGGGCTCTTTCCGTGGTGCCGCCAGTAAGTTGAACAAACCTACCGGATTCAGTGCAGAAAGAGCCCCTGCCATAAAATGGTAATATCTTAAATCAGAACAGGACTACATGGATTTCAAATAACTGTATGCAGTTAACACACATACAATGGCATCCAGTCCCAGCGTGTTAATCGTCGCGGTAGCCTGTTCACGGACAATAGGCTTGGCGTGAATGGCAAAACCAAGACCTGACTCGTTGATCATCGGCAAATCATTAGCACCGTCACCCACTGCAATACTCTGTTCCTTTGGAATATCATACTTTGCACATAATTCATGAAGTGTGGCAACCTTTACGGTTGAATCCACTATTTCACCAATCAGGCCGCCGGTAAGATGATCCCCATCAATTTCGAAGGTATTGGCACGAACCAAATCCAGTCCAAAATCCTCCTTAAGCTTATTAACAAAAGGCATGAAGCCACCGGAAGCAATTGCGGTCTTCCACCCTTTGTCCTGCAGAAGTCTTATAAGTTCTGGGAATCCAGGCATGATAGGCAGGTTGTTTCTGATCTTGTCCAGAATAGAGGTAGGAGCGTATTTTAATAATCCTACTCTTTTTCTGAGACTCTGCTTGAAATCAAGCTTTCCGTGCATTGCCATGCTGGTGATTTCGGAAATCTGCTTACCAACTCCGTATGCCTTGGCTATCTCATCAATGCACTCGATCTGAATACATGTTGAATCCATATCAAGAAGAATAACTCCAGGCTTTGACAGATCCGGAATATTCTTCACGTGAATTACATCGGCATCACCGGTAAAAACCTTGAAAGCCCGATTAAGTTCTTCTGAATATCTGTCGGTTACGGCAATAAATACCTGCTTACCGCAAATTTCAAAAGGTTCTCTGAAAGCAAATGAAACGCCTGACTTGTCGGCAAGTTCCTTAATCATGAATACATGCTTCATGGTTATTCTGTCACCGATGGCACAGATGTAGCCTCCGTTAAAGTCACCATCAGCGGTAATAATACTGTCATTTACCATGGCATAGAAAGCCTTCTCCGGCAATTTGGAAAACAGTTCTTCATCTGCATTAAAATTGAATTCTGCCATTATTATTTAAATCCTATCTGATATCACACGCGTGAATTATTAATGTTCTCTGGTGGTATTAAACTTAATCTTAGGGTATCTTTCCATGGTAAGGTTTAGATTTACCATATTAGGGGCAATGTAGGTGAGATTGTCGCCACCGTCCAATGCGACGTTCTGAGGAACCTTACGCTGAATTTCTTCCAGAGCGGCAGCGTCATCACTTTCTATCCAACGGGCCGTTGTTACGTTGACAGGCTCGTATACCGCCTCAACGTTATACTCATTCTTCAATCTGGAAACAACCACGTCAAACTGCAGCACACCAACAGCACCTACAATAAGATCATTGTTAATCAGAGGTCTGAATACCTGTACCGCACCCTCTTCAGAGAGCTGAACCAGACCTTTAAGCAGAGCCTTCTGCTTTAAAGGGTCCTTAAGACGGATACGCTTAAACAGTTCAGGAGCGAAGTTAGGAATACCTGTAAACTTCAAATCCTCACCCTTTGTAAAGGTATCACCAATCTGAATAGTACCGTGATTATGAAGGCCGATAATATCCCCGGCAAAAGCCTCTTCAGCCTGTTCACGATCACCTGCCATAAAGGTCACGGCATCAGAGATATTCACATCCTTGCCGATACGTACGTGATGCAGCTTCATGCCTTTTTCATATTTACCTGATACCAGACGTACAAAGGCAATACGGTCACGATGCTTAGGATCCATGTTAGCCTGAATCTTGAATACGAATCCGGTCAGGTTCTCTTCCTTCGGATCTACGGTTCTGGTTTCGGCATTTCTGGCAAGAGGAGCCGGAGCCCAAGCCGTGAGCCCGTTAAGCATGTGGTCAACACCGAAGTTACCCAGAGCGGTACCGAAAAATACAGGAGTCAGTTCCCCCTTTAAAAACGCATCCTCGTCGAACTCCGCACTCCCTGCCCTTACGAGTTCAATGTTATCTCTGAGGATAGAGGCAAGATCCTCACCGACAGCATCATCAAGCTCAGGATTATCAAGACCCTTTACGGTAACCACGTCTTGAATGATATCCCCCTGACCCGACTTATAAAGATAGGTTTCATCCTTGTAAATATGATAAACCCCCTTAAAGCTCTTACCGCATCCTATAGGGAAAGTTATCGGTGCACAGACAATGGATAATTCCTTTTCAACTTCATCCATAAGTTCAAGAGGATCCCTTGTTTCACGATCCATCTTGTTCATAAAAGTCAGAATCGGAGTGTCTCTTAAACGGGTAACCTCCATCAGCTTACGGGTACGCTCTTCTACACCCTTGGCTGCATCAATAACCATCAGACAGCTGTCAACGGCGGTAAGAACGCGGTAGGTATCTTCGGAGAAGTCTTCGTGACCCGGAGTATCAAGAAGATTAATAAGGCAGTCATTGTAAGGAAACTGCATTACGGAGGTGGTTACGGAAATACCGCGATCCTTTTCCATCTGCATCCAGTCGGATTTGGCAAAACTGCCGTTGGCACCACGGCCCTTAACGGTACCGGCACGCTGAATTGCACGACCGTAAAGCAAAACTTTTTCAGTAATGGTTGTCTTACCGGCATCCGGATGGGAAATAATAGCAAAAGTTCTACGTTTATTTATCTCTTTAAGAAATTCAGCATCAGCCATAATATCTTACCTAAAATACAGCAACCCCAGTCTGGGCTTAAAATATAAAAATTAAAAAGACATCGTCAGTCAAGACGATGCCTTTCACTCAAAAACAGCTCGGATTAATCAATGTTCAGCTCATCAAAAGATTTGACCAAATCATCTATCTGCTTAATCTGATTAAGGAAAGGTTCCAGCTTATCCAAAGGCAGCGCACTCGGACCATCGCACTTAGCCTCGTCAGGATTCGGATGAGCTTCCAGAAACAGCCCGGCAAGCCCCACGGCCATGCCCGCTCTCGCAAGTTCGGCTTCCTGCTGCCTTCTGCCTCCAGAGGCCGCTCCGCTCGGATCCCTGCACTGCAGTGAATGGGTTACGTCAAAAATTACCGGAGCTCCCTTTGAAGCCTTCATCATCACTCCGAAACCAAGCATGTCAACCACCAGATTGTCATATCCGAATGTGGCACCGCGCTCACAGAGAATGATGTTGCCGTTTCCTGATTCCTCAAACTTTTCCACAATATTGGAAATCTGTGAAGGACTGATAAACTGAGGCTTCTTTACGTTTATAACCTTGCCGCTTTCGGCCAAAGCCTTCACCAAATCCGTCTGACGGGCAAGAAATGCAGGAAGCTGCAGAACATCAACAACTTCCGCCAGCGGAGCAATCTGATCCGTTTCATGCACGTCAGTAATAATCTTTACGCCGAATTCTTTCTTGAGGCGCTCAAAAATACTAATTCCCTTCTCCAGACCGAGACCTCTGAATGAATGGATTGAGGAACGGTTTGCTTTATCCCAGCTTGCCTTGAAAACAAACGGAATTCCAAGCTTTTCAGTAACCTCGACATACTTTTCACAGGCAGTCAAAGCCAGTTCCTCGGACTCAAGAACATTTATTCCGCCAAAGAGAACGAACGGAAGATTATTAGCCACACTGATGTCGCCAATCTTAACAACTTTGTTTTCCGCAAAGGCCATTGTATTTACTTATCCTTGTAGTTAAAGCACCCCAAAGTTACCCGGTCATTATATCCTAAATCCTTTACGGTCTCAACCTGAGTAAAGCCACCGTAATTCATCAGAAGCTTGACGTCTCCGGCCTGCTGATATCCATGCTCAAGCAGCAGGTAACCGTTATTTGCAAGATAATCGCAGGAATGTCTTATTATGTTAAGAATATCGTAGAGCCCCTGCATCGGAGCCACCAATGCAGTTCTTGGCTCAAACCGTACATCTCCCTGATTAAGATGCGGATCATTCTCGGCAATATAGGGTGGATTTGAAACAATAATATGATACTGATGTCTGGCCTTGATTTTTTCAAACCAGTCACTGTTAATGAGATTTATCGGAAGATTTAGATTTTGACTGTTGAATTCCGCAACCTTAAGAGCTTCTTCAGAATAATCAACAGCATCAACAATGGCACCGGGAAGTTCACTCTTGAGAGCCAGCGCCACAGCTCCTGTTCCGGTTCCGAGATCCAGGATTCTCAGCTTTATGTCAGGAGAAAACTTCTGGGCACACAACAAAGCCTGTTCAACCAGTGTCTCTGTATCCGGACGGGGAATCAGAGTGTGTTCGTTAACCTTGAGATTAAGTGACCAGAATTCCCTTTTTCCGAGAATATGAGCCAGAGGTCTGCCGGAAATACGTTCAGCAAGAATTGTCTGTATTTTTGCGTATTCCTCATCGGAAATCTCATGTTCCGGATATGTGAGAAGAAAGGTTTTGTTCTTTTTTAAAACCTCAGAAACAATAAAATAGGCTTCTATGGAAGATACCTCACGATCCTGCAGAAATTCATTCAGTTTCTGCCAGGATTCTTTATAAACGGTTCCGATCTGCATGCATCCTCCTAATTCGTCAGTGTTCCTAACTTAAGCATAGCCTCAAAAGCTAAAAAAACCCGAATCCAACATAAAAACAGGTTCCGAATTGTGAACCTGTTTTTAAAATGGCTGGTGATAACGGAGATGTGAATTAATTCTCGTTGGCTAATTCTGCCAACTGATTTGCCTGATGTTCTTCAATAACAGGCATCACCAGCGAATCCAAATCTCCGTCCATAACATCACTCAGCTTGTACAGAGTTAGATTTATGCGATGATCGGTAACACGCCCCTGTGGATAGTTGTAGGTTCTGATTCTGTCTGAACGATCACCGGAACTTAAAATGCTCTGTCTCTGTTCAGCCATTTCCTTTGCCTTCTTTTCTTCTTCAAGTCTTGCAAGACGGGAAGCCAGCACTGCAAACGCCTTAGCCTTGTTCTTGTGCTGAGAACGTTCATCCTGACATTCAACAACAAGACCTGACGGGAAGTGGGTAATACGAATTGCGGAATCAGTCTTATTAATGTGCTGACCACCCGCACCGGATGCCCTGAATGTATCAATACGGATATCCTTCGGATTAATTTCAGGAGCTTCAGACTCCGGAACCTCAGGGAATACCATCACGGTACATGCAGAGGTATGCACACGTCCCTGTGTTTCTGTTTCAGGAACTCGCTGCACGCGATGACCGCCTGATTCGAACTTCAGAATACCGTAGGCTCCCTGCCCAGAAACCTTGAAGATGATTTCCTTATAACCGCTGAATTCACCTTCTGAACAGCTCATTATTTCAATACTCCAGCCTTTCTTTTCAGAATACTTTGAATACAATCTGAAAAGATCTCCCGCAAAAATTGCGGCTTCGTCACCGCCGGTACCGGCTCTGATTTCAACGAAGGCATTGTTGTCATCCTTCGGATCTTTAGGAAGAAGAAGGATCTGAATGTCATGCTCGGTCTTTTCAAGACCAGCCTTTGTCTCCTCAAGTTCGGCCTCAGCCATTTCTCTCATGTCTGGATCATCACCGTTAATCATGGCATTGATTTCTTCAAGATCATCAGAATATGTCTTATAGCTCTTAAATGCGGAAACTATTGTTTCAAGCTGTGAATATTCCTTGTTTAATTCTCTGAATCTGTCCTGGTCGGCTATTACATCAGCCTCACCCAATAAGGCCTGAACTTCCTCAAATCTTTCAACCAGAGTCTCAAGCTTTGTAATAATGGATTGCTTAAGCATTGTTAATACCTTTGTAAATTAAACGGTTTAATAATAAATCTCAGACCGGCAGAATATATGTACGACTGCCAATCAATATAAACTGATATCTAAAAACTGCCCTAAAAAAGAAGTCGCTCGGTGCAGGCGGCACCGGTAATGAAAATATCCGACGGTATGTAACGCAGAAATAACCTGCCACACTATGTCGCCACGAATTGGAATGCCGGGACAGCTAATGTCTCCGCTCAGGAGATAATGAGCCGCCATCAGCCGGTTGAACAGTCAACATAAAGTTTTCCACAATTAAGGCAAATGATAACTTGCTTGATTTTACCACACTTTTCCCTCGCCTCAAAATAATAAGGCACGGTAAGAACCGTGCCTTAAAAGTTTTCACATCAGTTTTTCAGGTTTTCCCAAAAAACATCTGAAAAATATGCTAACTAATTGTCGACAACATCATTCAGGACCTTGTCACCGTCAACAACCTTGACAAGCTGTGCATCGAGATTGCTAACTGTTACAGCAGTTTCCTTACTGTTAAACGCAACCTTAATGCTGCTCCATTCATCACCGACAGCTGCACCGTTGATATCAAATACAACTATTTCATTATTACTGTTTGCAGTATCTAATGTAACGTTATCAAAGATATCATCAGCTGTAGTCATGTGGAATGCAGGGTGAGCCTTTCTTAAAGCAATGAGCTTGGCATAGGCTTCACTTACATCCTTCCAGTCTCCGCTCTTAAGATTCCACTTGTAGTCATTTGCACCGGTGGTGGTGTTGTAGCTGTTGTGAATATCTTTACCCGCAGCAGCTTTGGTACGACCGATTTCTTCACCGCCATGGATAAAGCTGATGCCCTGGCTTGCAAAAATCATGGCATTTGCATAAACCTGAAGCTTCTTCTTGTCGGCAAGAGCTTTCACACCGGCAGCTTCAATCTTATCACGGAGGGCAAGATTATCGTGAGCGGTCAGGTAGGAGATTGACTGTTCAGGATCGCTAAAGCCCTGGGCACTCCATATATTGGTTCCTGTTGCATCCTTATGACGGACACCGCCGATTGCCCCCATAAACACACATTTCAAATTGCTATCAAGTGGCTTATCGTTTTCATCGGTTTCGTTGCCGTCCCAGCCGGTATTAAACTCATTGAAAATAAAGCCGAGGGCATCAGCATTGTCACTTGAACCCTTCAGACAGTTTCTGATACGGTTGTTGAACGCACCTACGTGAGCAGCATAATCCTGTGTATGCATTCTGCCGGTACGAACAGGATTGTCAACAAGCTTTTCAGCGTCATCATTGTAAGCTGCCCATGGTTCGCCGTAGATCAGGAGATTGGCATCCGGATGCATCTTGTTGAGGTATACACCCCAGTCGGAATAATCCTTCATTGAGAATGAACCAACAAGGTCTAATCTGAAACCGTCGATGTGATATTCGTTAATCCAGTAATCCATTGAATCACGAATCATGGTCCAAACCATGTTATTGTCAGCATTAACGGTATTACCGCAACCGGTCAGGTCAGCCTTCAGATAGTACTTTGAAGTAATATTTTCGAACACGGATTTGTTCATGGTATGGTTATATACCACGTCCATAATTACACGAATGCCGTTTTTGTGGAATTCGTTAACCATGGTCTTAACTTCTTTGATCTTGGTGTTGTACTCAGCAGTACCGAATACGGATGAGTAACGATCTTCTGGGACATTGTAGTTCCAAGGATCGTAGCCCCAGTTGTAGCAGTTATTGCTCTGAGAATCTACGTTTGAGCAGGTGGCGTAATCATAGATTGGCTGCAGCTGAACGTGTGTAATCCCCAGTTCCTTCAGATGATCAATACCGGTGGTTACTCCGTTATATGTAGTTCCGGTCTGAACCATACCGAGGTAGCGCCCTCTCTTATCTTCATCCACACCTGAGGTTGGGTCAATGGTAAAGTCACGTACGTGAACTTCATAAATAACGGCATCTTCTCTGTTCTTAAGTTCCGGAGCGTCAACCCAGGCTTCATCCGGTTCGGTCTGACTCATGTCCATTACGATATTGGCGGTGTTACTTCCATTTGCAACCATCTTGCCGTACGGGTCACGAACCTTCTTGCCGCCTACGGAGAACTGATAGGTTTTACCTGCCAGATCGCCGTCAACCACGACTTCGTAAACCTCAGTAAGACAAGGGAGTGCAACCTTGCTCATATTGTACTTAACGCCGTCAACGGTAACGGAAACATTGCTTGAATCAGGAGACCAGATACGGAAAGTTGTTGCAGCAGAGGTGTACTCGGCACCGAGAGGTTCTGTCTTTGTATTCAGTCGGCATTCATCAGTCTTAACAACATAAGACTTTTTGATGGTATATGATGAAACGGCGCCGTTATACATTACGTTAAGCTTAACGCTTTTTGTTTCTCCGTCAGGAACAATCAGGTCCTGACCGATACGAATAATGTCGCCGTTACTGAATTCGATAGCATTTTCCCTGCTGTCGCCAGGAGTCTTGGCTGAAGCCTTGCTGAACCAGAAAAGCCCCTTGGCATCTTCAGCCATGTCAGGTCCCTTGAAAAGAAGTGTAACGTCGACATAGGCTGACTCAGGATTACCTACCTTTTCGGTGAATTCAATTTCTGCGCCGTCCTCACGAATTGCGCCGTCATAAGAAATATACGCCGCATTATCCACAGGAACCTGTTCATCCAGGCCGTCGATGATAACGCCGCATTCAGCCGCGGTAACGAAAGTGGCATTTGAAGCAGAAGTCATGCTGAGACAAGGTCTATCCTGAGTAAAGATATTTCCGTTACCGGTCTGTAAATCATGATTATTGTTATTTACAATTACCTCATAACCTTCAAGGGAAACAAGGGTGCTATTATCCTCATGGTTAAAGAAATGAATCGGAGCCGCACAGTCACTGCCCATGGAATTAGCAGTAAACTCTTCACCAGGCCAGTCGTCAAACATATTACCTTCATCATTCCAAAGCCATGCAGCATACTCATCGTAAAAATCCCCCTTAACGATGAGAGTATTCTGAGGAATAACACAGGTATCTTTGGTTTCTACAGGCACATATACCAAAGACGAATCGTTACCGACTGCGGGATTATTACTGTCAACCCAAGGGTCGGTCACCTTGCCGTTATCGCCGCCACCGCTGCTACCACATGCGGCAAGCGACATGGAAAGAACTGCAGTCGAAACCGCAAAACAAAGCTTATTTCTATTAAACTTCATAAATACTCTCACATAGTTAAGTTAAGATTAAGTACAACAAGAAAATATGGCTTACGCCAAGATAGTTAGAGTTTACTATATATGACGTAAAGCCAAGATATTGTGATGTAGGACTGTTTTTTTTTAAAACTCTGACAGACACGTCAAAATGTGACAACGATCTTAAGTATCTCAGTCATATTGTTGAATTTTTACAATTATGTATAAGCAACGCACATGTCACTTACAAGAAAATCCACCGATTTAGATTATCATCCACTGATAATAAAAATTAAAAAAGTCTTCATTTCTGAAGACTTTCAAATAAGTTACTGGGGTATTACAAACTAAATTAGAACTGCATATTACCTACGTTTTTTACATAGCTGAAATTATATGCTTTGGTAAAAGGAGGTAAGGTGTTCGGTTTTACTGCTTTTAATAAGTTCTTCATTTTGTTTCTTCTCTTCTTATAATAATATGACTATCGGTTTTCAAGCCTTTCACTTATTTCTTAATTATTGTTTCCACCAGAAGGCCTCATGTCATGTGTTTTTATTCTCGGTTACTTAACGTAGCTGAAACCATACTGACGGGTTACGGGAGCAATGGCATTAACTTCGTTATTGGCCGCAAACATATTTCTTAACATTCTCATTTCTGCACTCCTTATCAAGATTGCATTAACTTAACTTCTGTTTCTTTCTTAACTATGTGATGTACTTAACACTTATAATGATACATCATATTTAATTCGATTCAAGCTTTTTTGAAATTATTTTACTTTTTTATGTAATGAAAACTTTTTCAAAACACAGAAAACGCTTTCCATTACCATATATTTATTTTCAAACCCCCGAATTTTGAGACAAAAATCATTTTTTAACACTCTTTTTTACCGTAAAACGCAGAAAAATCACATGTTAAAAATGTAATTTATTTTCATAATTACTGAAAATAATTAATTATTTCGAGAATTCTGAATAATCAAATAAAAGATCCCGGCATACTCCAAAAATCATTCATTTCATGGGTGACATACGGTCTCTGAAAAAAAAAAAAAAAACGCCGGAANNNCGGTCTCGGAAAAAAAAAAAAAAAAACGCCGGAATATCAACAATGCTCCAGGCAGGTGACATTATTGGTATTCCGGCGGGTTGCAGACAGCCCTGTCTGAATATAATCAGAACACTGTTCTCATCAGTAAACCTCGTGATGATATTCTTTTAGAATATCCTTCAAATGTTTCATAACCTCTGCTTTGGGAGGGTGGATGTCATTAAGTCTGTATGGATCATTAAAGAAAGCCCACTTATGTTTTCCCATCTCATGATAAGGAAGCAGCTCCACTCTCTCCACCGCATCCCCCAGTTCCTTTATAAAATTCCCCATTTCCCTTGCATTATCTTCGGTATCCGTGTAAGTAGGAACAACGACCAGTCTTATCCACATTTTCTTGTGATTATCGGCAAGATATCTGGCAAAGGCCAGGGTATCTCTGTTGGAACGACCGGTAAGTTCCTTGTGAACATCATCATCCATGGCTTTCAAATCAAGGAGAAAGGTATCAGTTTCGTTTATCAGAGCCTTTACATCTTCATTGTAGTTACGGATGCCACCGTTAGTATCGAGACATGTATTAAAACCAGCGGCATGCACCTGCCTAAACAATTCAGCCACAAATTTAGCCTGCATCGAGGCCTCCCCACCTGATGCGGTTACCCCACCGCCACTTGCTCTGAAAAACGGAGCATATGTGACAATTTCATCCATTAACTTCTTAACGGTGACTTCCTCTCCGCCCTTAAAATCCCAGGTATCCCTGTTGTGACAGTAAATACATTTAAACTGACATCCCTGAAAAAAAACAATATATCTGATTCCAGGACCGTCAACAGCCCCTCCCGTCTCAATAGAATGAATTCTGGCCGTTAATTCAGATCCATTTACGTTCTCTGCAGGCGACATACTACGCTCCTCTAATCATATATTCTTGTATCGGTTAAACCGCATTATATTGACGTCATTAAAATCCTGGACGACAAACATTTCTTTTATTCCTGTGCTTACAATTATAATAACAACTGCCGGTATTTTTTAAAAGCTGTATTAACCGGAACCGTCTGGACAGCCGCGAATAACAACGCAACATTACAATTCATCATTCGAGGAACATAATGAACAATTATTTAATAACCGGGGCATCTGGAATGATTGCCGGAGGATTCATTCAGAAGATAGTAAGTGAACATCAGTATGTGGGACTTATTCTCCTGACAAGAGATAAGATACATACCACTTACCGTTACCAGAAGCTGCTCGAAGCCTCTCACGCTCCAATAAAAATCATCTCCGACCTTTCTGAACTCACGGATAATGAAGCCACATCAGTAACGGCCGTTATCAACCTTGCCGGAGCCCCCATAAGCACCGGACTTGTTAACACCGTGAAATTTAAAGAGCTTTACGAATCAAGGGTAACCTATACTAATAATCTTGTAAAAAATCTGAAAGAAAGAAACATAACACCTCAAGTTTTTATTTCTGCGTCCTCCATGGCCGTATATTCAGAAACATCTGCCCCGTTCACCGAAACCACACCTCCCGAACAAAATAAATCCAAGCTTGCCAAATTATGCGACGAATGGGAAAAGGCTGCACTCAATGCCCACAGTGAACTTAACTCCAGAGTAGTGATTATGAGACTCGGAAACGTCACGGATCTCTCCGGTGGAATGCTCATGAGGCTCCTTCCCGTTTTTCAGAATGGATATATTCCTCTGCTTGGAAACGGTGAACAAATCATCCCGTGGATTACTCTTTTTGACACAGCCAGAGTAATATCGCATCTCATAAGAAAGAACGGAATAGAAGGTCCGGTTCATGTGTGCACCGATGAACGGATTGCTCAGTTTGAACTGTTTAAGACACTGGCAGCCGTCACCGGAATGAAAACAGCAAAATCACTCAGAGTACCAAAATTTCTGGTAAAAGCCGCTCAGAAGGATGCCGCACAGGCTGTTCTGAATTCCATTCCATCAGTTCCGGAAAAACTCAACGGATCAGGATTCACATTCAGATACAAAACGGCAGCAGACTATGTCCGGGCCGTAAGGGAAACAATGGAAATCACTTCAGATCTCCAGAATTCATAATCCTGAACTTATGCATAAGAAACTCGCAGTATAACAAAGGCCCCGCACCGGAAGGTGCAGGGCCTTTGAATTATTTATAGTCAGTCTGGCTCGACTTACTTATTCTGCTGAGCCTGAATTGCGGTGATTGCAATGGTATATACGATATCGTCAACCAAAGCACCGCGGGAAAGGTCATTTACAGGCTTCTTCATACCCTGAAGCATAGGTCCGATGGATACCAGCTTGGCTGAACGCTGTACTGCCTTATATGCAATATTACCGGTGTTCAGGTCTGGGAATATGAATACTGTAGCCTTACCTGCAACAGGTGAGTTTGGAGCCTTGGAGGCAGCAACATCAGCCATGATTGCGGCGTCGTACTGTAACGGACCGTCGATTACCAAATCAGGACGCTTGGTCTTGGCAATTTCGGTAGCGGTACGAACCTTTTCAACATCTTCACCCTTACCTGAGGTACCGGTTGAATATGAAAGCATTGCAACACGAGGTTCAATACCGAAAGCCTTAGCGGTATCGGAAGACTGGATAGCGATTTCAGCCAGCTGTTCAGCTGTAGGATCAGGATTGATAGCACAGTCACCGTATACCAGAACCTGATCAGGAAGCAGCATGAAGAATACTGATGAAACCAGTGATGAACCAGGAGCGGTCTTAATAATCTGAAGAGGTGGTCTGATGGTATTTGCGGTAGTATGCACAGCACCTGATACCAGACCGTCAACTTCATTTCTTTCAATCATCATGGTACCGAGAACAACGTTGTCTTCAAGCTGTTCACGGGCAGCTTCAGGAGTTAAGCCCTTGCTCTTACGAAGTTCAACAAGACGTTCAACATAGTTTTCACGGGAAGCAACCGGATCAATGATTTCTACGCCTTCACCGAGAACAACACCCTGCTGAGCGGCAACGCGCTGAATTTCTTCAGGATTACCAAGAAGCACCGGAGTTGCAATGCCTCTGGCGGCACAGATTGCAGCTGCCTTAACTGTACGAGGTTCATTACCTTCAGGAAGAACAATACGCTTTCTTTCTGCTCTTGCACGTTCGGTGAGCTTATAACGGAATGCGGCAGGGCTTAAAAGTCTTACATGAGCATTCTGCTCAGACTGAGTTTCAAGCCAGTTCTTGTCAATAAATCCTGCAACATAATCGGCAATAAGATTGATTCTTTCAGCATCATCAGCAGGAATTTCAGTATTGAAGTGCTGTAAGTCAATGGCAGTCTGCCAGGTATGATCTTCAGTCTGAAGAATAGGAAGACCGGTAGCAAATGCCTGCTCACAAAGCTTCTTTACCCTTTCATCAAGATTGTAACCGCCGGTCAGAAGCAGAGCACCGATCTTGGTACCGTTCATTGCGGCAAGTGCAATTGAAATAATGATATCTGATCTGTCACCTGAAGTTACGAGCAGTGAACCAGGCTTGATATAGTCAACCATGTTCTGAACGTCACGGGCACAGAAAACGACTTCTGACAGACGACGGGTTGCAAGTTCACCTTCATTTAATACCTGACACTGTAAATAAGCAGCCAGATCGCTTGCACGTGCTGCATTCAGTGACGGATTCCAAGGAATTGAAGCCAGAACCTTAGCAATATCGTCAAGATTCATGTCGCTTAAGTCACCTGAAGGCTTGCCCACTTCAAGCTGAGTAGGAACACCGTGAGAATCAACACTTGCACCTACCTTATTGATTACACAGCCGAGTACTCTGTTCTGTGCACCTTCGGCATAGGTATTTACGGCCAGTTCCAGTCTTTCACGGATTTCCTGAGCGCCACCATTGCCAGGCTGAGTTACGAACACGATGTCAGCATCGATACCGCTGGCAATCTGCTTGTTTAATCTGTTCGCAAACGGATGCTTTTCAACAGGAACAAGCCCCTCAACGATAATTACGTCAGCTCCGCTCGCAGCAGCATGATTTTCAAAGTTGGCAATAATTTCCTCAAGTAATGTTGAATCGTCACCTGAACTCAGTAAAGTTTCCATACGGGAAACTTCGATTGGTTCTGGAAGATCAAGATCTGTACCGGCCTTAATAACTGCGGTACTTGCTTCCGGTCCGATATAGGAAGGCTTTGGCTGTGCTACCGGCTTGAAGAAACTGACCTTAACACCTTCTCTTGCAAATGCTCTTACAAGACCTAAACTGATTGAAGTTACACCCACGCCGGTTCCAATGGGTATAAGCATTATAGTATGCGCCACTTGAGGAATCCCCTTTCTACTTGTAGTAGATTTTTTCAGTAAAAAAACAAACCGTTTTGGTTAACGGTTATCCGAGCTGTCATTCCACCAAGCTTTACCGGTGGAAGTACTGTCATTTATCAAAGATCTGATACCAATCAGTGATAAAAAATAATATGTGTTATTTTACTCTCTGAATACCAATCTCGCAAACTACAATATAAATGAATGGTCATTTTTAAACAAAAATCACTTTGTGTCCGTATTCAAATAAGCAAATACATTTTTGAACTGAATGCATCATTCCTTATACCTCATAAATCACCAGTTCACCTTTACGGATAATGACTGTAAAATTATGTGAAAAATCATCACTCTCCTTACAGGTTAGTCGGATGGCGGACATCTCCGCGGGCTTACGCAATGACAACCATCGGATTTGAGGTAATTATGGGAATTTTTCACGTCTGGCATTCAGGTATCATGTATGCAGGGCTCTGGCCTGATCAGCCGATACTTGACAATGTGTTCAGAGAAGGCCGTGTAATACGCATTCTGCGTAAATCAGCTGACATTCTTCCACCTGTTCTGGCCCTGACACTGATATGGTCTTACTGCAGCGGATCCATTCTGCCCGAAAGCTTCAGATACATTCCCTGGATCGGTACCGTCGTAACAGCCGCAAACTGCGTGCTGATTCCGTTGTCAGGATACTGGTGGCTGGGCAAAAGAGCTGAACGGTTGCTGTCAGGCAAATCCCTGTCCTGGTATCAGAACATTTGCGCAAAACTAAACATAACGGCTGAGCTTGCTCCTAACGGTTTAAGTCTGGCCGGGGTTCTGAAAAAAGCCTCCCGGGATCGGGAACTCTTTAAAAGAATAACGGATGAAATGTAGCGGACATAATATTTCAGGCTGTCGCGAAAATCCTCTAAACTGCCGTAAGCAGAAAACATACCCTCTTAATCATTCTTTTTTTCAAGACGGAGAACAATGAATGTCCCGTCTTTCACACACCATTTTACATCATGACCACAAAGACCTACACCATATATACGATCATCAGAATGAGCGGCTCTGTAGGCCGGACGGGGATCCTGAGCAAGAACTTCCTGAATAAGATTTCCGAACTCTGCTATCCCGGTCTCTTCAATCTGCCTCAGAGCCAGATCCGTAAAACGCACCTCCTGCATTTTCGGTGCTTCAGGAGCAAAACCGCTGACAGCATCAGGAACGGAATCAACGAAACAGATATAAGGTTTAATATCCACAATCGGTGTTCCGTTCACCATATCTGCCCCTTCCACAACGAGAGACACATGACCGCTTACGTTGTTTACCTTTTTTAACCGAACCACTGAAAGTCCAAGTCGGTTCGGTCTGAACGGAGATCTGGTGGCAAAAACGCCTTTGTACTCATTTCCGCCAAGTCTCGGAGGACGAACCATAGGCCTGAATTCCTCATCATCGGAGTTTCTGTCAAACAGAAAACTTATCCACAGATGTGAAAAACCGTCTATACCTGCAAAAGCCTCTTCTCTGTCATAGGGAGGATAGAAATGTATTTCAAAATGACCATGACTGATTAAGGAACTCTGTCTCGGTACGGCAAACTTTTCATCGAAAGGAGTTTCAATGTAACCAATGGCCTTAACAGCAATCTCTTTTGAATTACTGCTGCTCATGAGCCTCTTCATCCTCTTTCACGTAAATAACCCTGGCATAGCAGGAGACGCTACGCAGACAGGCTGGCGTATCGTCAAGCGTGATACAGGTGCTGTAAACCAGACCGTTACCTTTTTTACTGAGAGCAAGAGCTCTTGCATCTGCCTTAGCTTCCTTTTCTGTCGGTTCCGGCTCATTTTCCTTCATCTTGCAGGAAATGCCTTCAACAGTTCCTATATCCTCATAATTTAGCTCCCTGAGCTCACTATTGGTATATATCTTCACCTTTGACAGCTCGAAATAGGATATTACATTATCAGGATCCAAATTGGACTCAAACGAAAAAGACGAACAACCGGAAAGAATAACAAAAGAAACTACAGATAAAAGTCTTTTTAACATTGGAACGAAATGAAGTAATTGAATGAATGTTTTGGAAAACCACAAAGGTTTTGGTGGAGCTACGCGGGATCGAACCGCGGACCTCTTGCATGCCATGCAAGCGCTCTCCCAACTGAGCTATAACCCCTAAGAACAGGTGTTATTTTATAGACCACCTCATATTCTGTCAAACCTTTTTTCTAAAAAAAATTAAAATTGTATTATTTATAATCAATTTATCCATAACTTGACATAAACATGTTCAAAAAGAACACGGAGCTATTATTTTAAGCTAAAGAAAACTATCAAAATACAATAAAAAACATTCCGACGCCACCTTAAATAATCATGTGCCGTATCGGAAATTTGTATATTCAGAATTCCGTATGTATGTTTTTTACGCAAAACAACTCAGAGCGTACTTTGCTCCAAATAATAGTTTGCATTTTAAAATAAAAATAATTAAAATTAGCTGTATCTTCTGCGGGCGTAATTCAATGGCAGAATGAAAGCTTCCCAAGCTTTACACGCGGGTTCGATTCCCGTCGCCCGCTCCAAAATAACATACACACATTTCACTTTTCCCTCCATACATCAACATTATTCCGACTTGCAGTGTAAAAATAATTTATTTTATGATAATTTACACATGGTTACCGGAGTTAAAAACATTTTCGATGTTTCTTAATCCATGACTACAATTTGAAACGCAATTATCTCAGGTATATACACATGAACAAGAACTTAATAGAAAGAGATCATGAGATTCTTACCGTGGAAGAACTCCTTTCCTTAAGAAAAAAAGCCAAAGAACACGGCTTAAAGGTCATCATGACTAACGGGTGTTTCGACATTCTTCACTCCGGACACGTTACCTATCTGAAGGAAGCCAGAGAACTTGGTGACATTCTGATAGTTGCTGTAAACACCGATGCATCCGTATCAAGACTTAAAGGACCTACCAGACCAATCAACAATACGGAAGAAAGAATGACAATACTTGCCGCACTTCATTCCGTTGACTGGGTTGTACCTTTTGATGAAGACACACCAAGAGAACTCATAGCCAAAGTTCTTCCTGACATTCTGGTTAAGGGAGGCGATTATAAACCCGAAGACATCGCAGGATATCATGAGGTAAAGGCAAACGGCGGTGACGTTAAGATTCTGTGCTTCAAGAATGGCTGCTCAACCACCAACGTCATAAAGAAAATCAAATCTCTCGGCTGATAACGCCAAACAGAACCGATATAAAGAAGAAAACGGCATTTGTATAAACAAATGCCGTTTTCTTCTATTTGTTATCCGTATGGATTAAACCGGATTACCAATCCTTGGAAACCCTGTCAAGCATAACGTACAGAGCCTGAGCCAGTGAATCTTCACCGAAAAAGTTTCTGATGGCAGGAAAATCTTCAACGGTGGCGGCAATATACTGCTTTTCTTCGTTATCTATAAGAGTCATACGCTGACATACAAACTTGTCATTTCTGGTTTTAAACAGTTTCAGATAACCGAGACGACGGTCATCCTTGTTATGTCGCTCTTCCACATTACAGATTTGCCATCCCTTGAAAGTGATGTCTATCTTTCCGTCACGCTTTACAACTTCATCAGCAGGCAGGTCAGACAGTTTCTTGCACAAATCCGGACGTTCCTTTATTAACGCATTTCTATGATCTTCCTCGGTTACCTTACCAAGGCCGGCAGATGATGAGGAATCCCCGTCCTTGCCTAAAATCTTATCAAAAAGCCCCATTTCAAAAATCCTCCCCCGATAATCTCTTTACACTATCATAATGTTCTTCCTGAAACAATAAAACAGTTAGGTATTTCGGAAGCCCTATCGATGCACGCCACGTACATCTCCATACATAATGCCAATTATCTTTAGATAATATAACATTATTTTATTGAGATGTACTGAATTAAAGTGCAAACAGAAAAAGATTTTGCTATCTAAATATAGTTTTGCTTCTTTTTTGTACACACCTATCTAATCAGGCCTGAATTAACTGCCTTTAGATCATCCTCTGAAAGAAGGCCTGAAGTATATCTCAGATTCAGCCAGCTAAGAATGTAAGTATATCTGGCACTAGCAAGATTACTCTTGGCGTTGTAAAGATTTTCGGTGGCATCCAGAACATCCACAATGGTTCTTGTACCCACGTCATACCCTGCTTCAGTGGCATCAAGAGCACTCTGAGCCGAAACAACGGTCTGAGCATAAGCTCTGACGGTTCCGATGGCGGCATTTATGTTATTGTACTGGTTGTACAGTGATGTCTGTACTGAACGATGTGCGTTTTCAAGGCTCTCACCGGCGGCAACATAATTAAGTTTAGCCTGCTCAACCCTGCTGGATACAGCCCCGCCGCTGTATAAAGGCATGTTAAAACTCAACCCGACTACACCGCTGTTGACAGTACCATCTTCCTTACCAATGGTATTCTTCTTGTAATCGGTATACTCAGTTCCCAACTGACCGTAAAGATCAAGAGTCGGCTCATGACCGGTCTGAGCAAGACTTATCTGATCCTTTGCAATTTCCTTCTCGAGCATCTTTGCCTGAAGATTAATATTGTTCTCCTCTGCAGTTTTCAGCCATGATGAAGAGCTTCCGTTAACCCCGGGAGTAGAAAATCTTGAAACATCCAGTTTGGAAAGATTTCTGTGCTCCATACCGGTAAGCTGACGCAGGTTCTCATATTTGTTGGACAGATTGTTTTCGGCAATAATCACCTGAGCTGAAGCGAGGTCATAAGCAGCCTTAGCCTCCTGGACATCCGTATTAGCAATTAACCCGACGGAATATTTCTGATTTGATTCATCGTAATGACGCTTAAGCGCATCCATGTCGGCCTTTTTAAATTCCAGCATATCCTGAGCCTCAAGCACGCCGAAATAAGCCTGTGCTGTTCTGAGGATGAGTCCCTGAAGGCTGTCGTTATATGTCAGATCCATTACGGTAGCCTGTTTCTGCGCAATGGAACTGTTAATGTGATTTGAATGTCTCCAGATTGCCTGCTGTAATGAAACATTACCTCCGGCAACAAAAGCTGTACCGGTGTCATTCCTGTTTGTCTTCTGATAATGTGCATCACCTGACAGGTTAATCTGAGGCAGCATTGCCGCATCAACCTCATTGATAGCCTCACGTACCGCATCCCTCTGAGCCTTAATCTGAAGAACAACAGGATCCTTAACAAGAGCCACACCGTATACGTCCATGAGATCATCCGCACATGCGGCACCTGATAATACTGAAGCTAATACTGCTGACCACACTAATGATAAGCGCATGACTTTCCCCCAAAAATCTGTAATCAATCCTCTGCCATTATACTAGAAACGCTGAAATGAAACATGTTTTTATAGTATCAATTTCCGCATATCCGTCGGCAATTTCATATTTTTGATTATTACGCCGGGGATAACTAATATTACCGGCCGACGATGCACGGTACATTATACATACATTCACGTCGGTTTGTATATAATCAATTCTCTCTGCAAACCGAATATCATCCAATCGCCTGTTGACACGCCCGGACGTTGCGGTATGCTTCGAAGATGATTTTAGGAACGGGGGTGGGTTTTCTCGTAGATCTTGTGCATTCTGCTCTTGGCTACATGAGTATATATCTCGGTAGTCGTCATTGAAGAATGCCCCAGAAGCTCCTGAATGGATTTTAAATCCGCACCATTATCAAGAAGCTCGGTTGCAAATGCATGTCTTAATGTATGCGCCGAAACGTTTCTCACTATTCCGACCTTTCTGACGAGTTTCTTGATATGCAGAAAAAGGTACTGTCGAGTAAAAACCCGACCTGTTTTAGGATTAATAAAAACTTGAGTTCCCCGGTATTCTGGAATCTGTTTTTCCGCCATCAGCTCCCGAAGTTTCGAAGTATAAAGATTCAGAACCCGAATCTGTTCATCGGACACAGGCACCTGACGTTCCTTACTGCCTTTCCCTTTGATTTTAAGAAACTGACTTTCATAATTTATCATGTCGTACGACAGATTCATTACTTCGCTGGAACGAAGACCGGAACCGTAAATAAACAGCAGAATGCATTTATCCCTGAGTTCGTCCAGCGTCTCCTCCCCAAGTTCATGGAGCATCTTCATTACTTCCTGATGAGATATTACCTTGGGAATTCTCTGTCCGAGTTTAGGAGTTGACACATTCTCCAGCGGATTATCCATCCTCAGACCTTCAACCCTCAGAAACTTCATAAAAGAACGTACGGCATTGATGGATATTACAGTTGTGGTTTCCTTATGTCTCAGTTCATCAACGACATAGGCCAAAAAGGCCTCGAAATCGTCAACGGTAAAATCGGTAAAAGTCACATTTCTGCCGGAAAGAAAATGCATAAACGTCTTAAGCTGGTACACATAGGTATTCACGGTAGCATCTGACAGACCGAGTTCACCTCTGACATACGATCCGTAATTATCCAGAATCTTATCAACCGTCATAAACCCCCCGGGACTCAATTTACGCACATACCTGCAGGCTATAGACCTCTGCACCTACGCAGGAATTCTGCGTACGTACTCAAAAGTATATATCCGCCGACATAAATATGACTGAGCGGACTCACAAAAATGAATTAATCTTCAACATCGGCAAGATAGCCTTTTGTTGCCAGCCATTCCCTTCTGTCTGCCTCTCTCTTATTCTTCTTTGAAAGCAGCATATCCATGATACTGAATACGTTCTTTTCATTTGTTTCATCAAGAGTGAGCCTTACGAGACGTCTTGTCGCCGGGGCCATTGTAGTTTCCTTCAGCTGAGCCGGATTCATTTCACCCAACCCTTTGAATCGGGTAACCTCTATATTACCCTTGCGTTTTACACTTAACTTCTTGATAAGGCTCTCCTTTTCCTCCTCATCAAGCACGTAATAACTCTCAGTCCCCTGTACCACTCTGAATAAAGGAGGCATTGCCACATACAAATGTCCCTCCTCTATAACCTTTGGAAAATGTCTTGCAAACAGAGCACAAATGAGAGTACCTATATGCAGACCGTCCGAATCGGCATCTGCCAGAATGCAGATTTTGTCATATCTTAATCCGCTTAAATCATCGGAAGAAGGATCCAGACCAATAGCTACCGATATGTCCTGTATCGTATCTGATTCGAATATTCTTGCCGTTTCCACATCCCATGTATTGAGAATCTTGCCGCGAAGCGGAAGAACCGCCTGATATTCCCTGTCCCTAGCACTGTTTGCTGAGCCACCTGCGGAATCCCCCTC
The DNA here is from genome assembly GCA_902764345.1 of uncultured Ruminobacter sp. Taxonomy (GTDB): domain Bacteria; phylum Pseudomonadota; class Gammaproteobacteria; order Enterobacterales; family Succinivibrionaceae; genus Ruminobacter. The sequence continues at coordinate 4,574 of CACWVT010000031.1, read as the reverse complement.
CACCAGGAACAGCTCCCCTCTTGAAGGATCCGTACTGGTACAGTCCTTAAGCTTACCGGGAAGAGTCGGTCCTCCGACAACCTTCTTCCTGTTAACGGTCTTGGATGTCTTGGTTCTGGCTGAAGCTCTGGCAATACAGATCTCAGCAATGGCATTTGCCGCTTCTATATTGGCATTAAGCCACAGGGTAAAGCTGTCCTTAACAGCATTTACAACCAATGAGGCACATTCCCTGTTTGAAAGTTTTTCTTTTGTCTGGCCTGCAAACTGAGGCTCAGGAATCTTTACCGACAGTACAAATGAAATGTTGTCCCATGTATCATCGATTGTAAGGGTAACATTCTTAGGCAGCATGTTATGTATGTCGCAGAATTCCTTTAGCGCACTGTTAACAGCCTGTCTCAGGCCGTTAACATGAGTTCCTCCAAGCGGTGTCGGAATTAAGTTAACATATGACTCGGCAACGGTTCCGGATGATTCACTCATCCACACAAAGGCCCAGTCAACAATGGAATCTTCCAGCTGCATGTGCCCGGCAAATGGTTCCGGGGAAGGAACGTAGGCACATTCACCCAGTGCCGTAACCAGATATTCCTTCAAATCTCCCTTAAAACACCAGCAGTATTTTTCATTTGTGATCTCATTGAAGAAGGTTATTGTGAGTCCGGGACACAAAACAGCCTTAGCCTTAAGCAGGGCTATCATTGAACTTACCCTGAAATTGCTTCTTTCGAAATAGGAAGCATTCGGCTTGAAACGGATTTTGGTTCCTGTGTTTCGTTTTCCCACTTCACCGATTACATGCAGATCCTCAACCTTGTTACCGTCGGCGTAGCCTATCTTATACACCTTTCCGTCGCGTCTTATTTCTGCTTCAAGTTTTTCGGAGAGTGCATTAACAACACTGACACCGACACCGTGAAGGCCGCCGGAAAACGAGTAATTACGATTTGAGAACTTACCGCCGGCATGAAGCTTTCCGAATATCAGCTCTACGGCAGGAACCTTTTCCTGAGAATGAATGTCAACAGGCATGCCTCGACCGTTATCGGCAACCTCAAGAGACTGATCCTGATACAGAACCACGTCAATTTTGGTAGCATAACCGGCAAGAGCCTCGTCCACGCTGTTATCAATAACCTCCATGCCCAGGTGATTTGGAGAGGAGGTGTCCGTATACATTCCCGGACGTCTGCGAACCGGATCCAGACCTTCAAGCACCTCAATCGAATCGCCGTTATATTCATCTAAAATATCTGTGGACATCACTATCACCTGAAATAAAAATGGTTTACCGATAATTCTGCTGTTTATGCCTAACGAACGCCTTTATACTGAATCAGTCAGCAGGCTGCGCATGCAGCGTGGCATTAAATATAATTTTACTGGAACACGACCGCTGAAAAGCATTAATCGAAAGCCCGGTCGTACCTGAAGTCATTATAACATACAGGATTATTTGAAAGAAAAACGCCGTTAAATAATTACCGACGTCTTTTTCAGAGAATCAGCTTCTTAAGAATCTGATGATTTCAGGAAGACAGAATTCATAGTGATCAAACTGGTGACATCCGCCATCCTCAATGTGCACAAGTGCGGACCTTCCCAGCAAAACACTGGCATCAACGTAATCAAGAACCTCATCCCCTCTCTGGAGATATACAGCCAGATTTTGCGGATTAATTTCATAGGATTCCGCTATTTTTCTTGCATCGGCAACATGCTGATCATTAACCTCAAATTCGTCACCAGTATATACGTTAATCTGTCTACCCTTAACTGTTTCAAGATAATTCCACGGATATACGCACGGATTAATCAGTACGGCCTTCAGATTATACTTTGCGGACAGATACATTGACAGGAAACCGCCCATCGAACTGCCGATGAGACAGACCCTTACCCCCTTGTTGAGATACTTCTCCACCAGACCGCACATATCGCTGAAGGCTTCGGCAGGAGTATTCGCAAGATCCATGGCATCAAATGACAAATCGACCTCATAATCTCTGATGTAATCCCTTGTCATGGTAGCCTTTGCAGCTCTGGCGGAGGATTTAAAGCCATGTACATATAAAACTACGGTGTCATTCATTTTAATATCCGCCTATTGCAAAATCTGGTCTGAACATTTCGAACGGAAGCCTGTACACATCCGTTGAAATTCCGCCGTCTGGAGTAAATGTCAGATAACGCCACCCCGGCCCCTTGCTGTCCAAACCAAAATTAAAACTCAAAGGTTCGAACTGAATACTTGTTGACGGTGATGAAATAAATCTTACGCCATCTTTGACAAAATCGGTCTCCTGATGAACATGCCCGCATAAAACCAGTTTCACCTGAGGATAACCGCTGATTAACGACAGAAGCTCTTCCTTATTCCTAAGCTCATGCTGATCAAGCCAGGCGCTGTTCACCCTGTATGCATTATGATGAAGGCACACAACGGTATGAAGCTCAGGATGATTATCAAGACACAGTCTCAGATAATTAAGCTCTTCCGGGGTAATCCAGCCGAAAGGTGCATTGTATACCTGAGTATTAAGCAGGACAAACTGCCATCTGCCCACGATCACGTTTTTGGCAGCACTAATCCCAACAGTTGGAAAGACACGGGCCATCTTTGGGCCGTCATCATGATTTCCCGGCAACCAGAAAACAGGCTGACTGAATGATGCATGCATCATTTTGGCAAAATTCACATAGGACTGCTCAGAATAATCCTGAGCGATGTCTCCGGTGGTAATGATTAGGTCAAATTTTCTGTTTTGTCTGAGCACGGCATCAATTACGGCCTGAAGACTCTGGGCCGTATTAACACCTAGAAAACCTGTATTCTGATCTGCGAATAAATGCGTATCAGTAAGCTGAAGAATACTGAATGCTCCGTCAGCTCTAGTCGGCTTTACATATTCTTTATCAAAATCTTGCACTGATAATCAAATCCTATTTTGCTTGTCTGAAGTCTCGGATAAAAACCGACTAACCATTCAGACCAACGCATTAACGGAAGTCTCAAAGTTTTCCGTAACGGCAGAAATTTCAACATCCCGGACTCGTAACCGAGAGCCGCCGTCCGATATCACCTTTTCCGTAAACGTATGTTCCCCGCAAAAACATTCCAACTTCAGATTCATGCCGGTACCAAAACTCATTTCCGAACGGTTTCGAAAAATGGCATTCCGGAATTCCAAAGCCATAATCAGTTGTTCAGCTATCGACGTACTGCAAATGACAAATTAGTGACCTAATTCTTTTGAGCGGTCAAAAATAATTTTATATATATTTATAATAAAAATCGCAAAAATCAATCAAATAAATCAAAAATGTATTTTTGATTTTATAATTTTTGAACAATCACACACTTATCAAATTTTCTTTTCCGATAAGAATTTCCGCCTTATTTCGTCTTTATGAAGAGCAAGATACTGAATCCCGACAATGACTATCGCATTGCAAAAATCTCCGTTATCAAGCATCTTCATAATCTCAGGGAAAGGCACTGCAAAAACCCTGATATTCTCATGTTCCGACGCAAGTCCGTGCACACCGCCGGCCTTTGAGGCATCAACCTTGCCGATGTACAGATCTATACTTTCGGTAGAACCGCCAGGCGTGGTAAAAAACCTGGTTGCAAACACTGCATCGGTACACTCCACTCCGGCCTCTTCCCTTACTTCCCTCAGTACGGTTTTCAGAGTATTGTTTCCATCCTTCTCGTCAACAATTCCGGCCACAACTTCCAGCAGCCAGGGATTCTGATCTTTTCTTATTGCTCCGGAACGAAACTGTTCGATAAGTATAACCTCATCCCTTACAGGATCATAAGGAACCAATGCAGCGGCATCACCTCTTTCAAAAATTTCACGGGACATGGGACCGACGATCGTGCCATCAAAGGCCTCATAGCTGACTGTATAAAGGTCCATACCAAAAAAACCCTTATACAGTGATTTCGTTCCGTGTAACGTATATTTCAAATGTTGCCGCCGCATCAATTTAACCTTTAATAACAAAACAAATACCGAATAAACGGCTTTATACCATATTACGAATTATTCGATGTGCTGATTTTACATACAACCAAACGAAAAAATTGTGAAAGAAACTGTTTTTATAACAAAAAGTCCGTGATTTACTGAAAGAAGCAGTTTTTCCACCATGTATCAGCATGTATAAAACGTTTAAAATTTAATCTATTTAACATTTTTATCAAATATTTATTACATTCTATATACTTTATACGACTCATGCAAAGTCTGATTTATGCCTTATAGGCAATTATTCATATTTTGACTATTCACTGAACAGATCTGGATTCTTCGGCGAATCATCAACACGAAGTGTTAAACACATACCTCATTTGACAGATGTGCTGTGACTTTCATTCAATCAGACCTCTGACAAATACAGGATCCGCATAAACGGAGTGAAAATTTAACTATAATCATGAAACTTCAGCTTACTACATATTTTCTCAACTTTCCCACATGATTTTGAGTGGAAAAACATAGCGCAACCTTAATCCATGCGGTTTAGGTGTTTTTTAAAAACATGTATTGATTTTTATGACA
>CACWVT010000030.1 GCA_902764345.1 uncultured Ruminobacter sp. | reverse complement strand
GATCCCTAAAAAAACCAGAGATCTCTTCGACTTGTTCGGCATACCTTACCCAAAGAAGCAAATCAAAAATTAGAAACTATGATCTGCGGAGTTAGGGTTTTATCTGCCACAGCAAAATCAGTCATAAGACAGGACACTGCCGACGGGGACTGTCTCAGCCTGCGGGACTCACTCTCCGCGCTCGGCCAGCCAACGCTTAAGTCTCGGAAATATCCGTATGTCGCATTCGTCCCATCCGAGATTCTCAAGTTCACCTACGGTGCGCCATGATGCCTCGGTATGTTCTTCACTCACTGGCTCAGAGCCGTCGGTTATCTCACAGATAAAAACATGAAGTCTTATTCTGAAATCATCATAATCGTGCTCGATTATTCCGAGAGATGCCAGCACGGCTGCAGAAACATGAAGTTCCTCAGCCAGTTCCCTTACCACACATCTCCCGGCTGTTTCCCCGGGTTCAATTTTTCCGCCGGGAAATTCCCATTTTCCCGCCATGGACATACCCTTTCTGCGTCTGCCGCAGAAAAACTTTCCGTCCCGCAGAAGAAGCCCGGTGGTAACATCAAGAACAGGAAGTCCTGTTTTCACATTTTCCGGCTGTTCCTTTCCCTCTTCCGTCATCATTCCGCACGTACTGTTATTCATGGTTGTATTTCCGTTTTCATGATAAAATAATTCGGTGTTTTCCGGCATTTTACCATTTTACGCGTAACCTGCCAGAACAAATCCGGATCCACAAATTCACGCAATTCATTTCAGGCCCGGATGCAGCAGGAATACATTATCAGCATCCCTAATCTGAAAACAATCCGTCCAAAGAACAGTTTATGCAGAACATTATCGATATCAACCTCCAGATGACCGGTACCGGCCATAAGAAAAACATTAAGGATATCAACGGCTGTGCCTCCTCATTAATCATTGCCGAGCTGGCAAAGAATGAAGACAGAAACGTTTTGGTAGTAACACGAAACATTCAGGAGGCAACGGTTCTCGAACAGGAACTGATATATTTCATCGGAAAAGAAAGGGTATGGTATTTTCCGGATCCGGAAACTCTTCCGTACGACAGTTTTTCCCCGCATAAGGACATAATATCCAGACGACTGGAAATCATGTATCAGCTGACCTGCCGCAAGGGGCTGGTTGTCATAGTCAACATAACCACCCTGATGGGCAAACTGCCTCCTGTCGAATTCATTCTGCGTGAATCCTTTCTGATGAAAACCGGAGACAAGGTAGATATTCCGGCACTCAAAAAACGACTCACTGACGCCGGATACTACTCTGTACAGCAGGTTTTTGAACATGGAGAATTCACCACCAGAGGCTCAATCATCGACCTGTTTCCGATGGGTAGCAATCACCCGTACCGCATAGATTTCTTTGATGATGAAATCGACACCATCAGCATTTTTGACGTTGAAACTCAGAGATCCATAAAGACTGTTCCGGAAATCAAGCTACTGCCAGCACATGAATTTCCATTTGATGACAGTTCCATATCCCTGTTCCGTGCAAACTACAGGGAACAGTTTTCCACGTCAACCCTGCCTAATCACCTGATCTACCAGAGCGTATCAAAGCACAGCGTTCCTTCAGGCATTGAATACTACATGCCTCTGTTCTTTAAGGAAGAACCCGTAAGCCTCTTCAGTTACCTGCAGGAAAATGCGGTTCTGGTACTGATGGAGGATCTTACCCCGTCAGCAGAAGGTTTCTACCGTGACGTTACGGATCGTGCCGGAAGATTTCTGGGTAATCCTGAGCATCCGAGCCTGAAACCGGACATGCTTTTCCTTACCCTGGAAAAACTCAGGGCACAGGCAGCAGGATACGACACCTACCGTCTGTTCACCGACAGTGATGAAGCTCCGCGCAATGCGGTCAATGCGGGGACACAGAAGCTTCCGCCGCTCGCCTTAAATCAGTCGCTCGATGAGCCGTTTGAGCCTTTTATTGAATTTCTTAACGGTTTTAAGGGCAGAACACTGCTGACCGTTGAGACTGAAGGACGTAAATCCATCCTTTATGATTTACTGCATAACAGAATTAAGTATGCTGAAGCTGAATCTTTTGCCGAATTTCTGGAAGGCACGCAAAAGTTTGCCGTAACTGTAGCCCCCGTCAGTTCAGGAGCAATATTCAACGGCAAAATTGCCGTAATTACCGAAAATGAACTGCTGGGTACCGCCTCCGTCACCCGTCGCAGTCGCAGCAGACGCAACCGTAACTTCAATCAGGATGCGATAATCAAGAATCTGGCGGAGCTGAAAATAGGTGACAGAATCGTACATGAACAGTTCGGCATCGGGGCCTACGAAGGACTGAAGGTTCTGACAATTGACGGCATAAAAACAGAATTTGTGTCTCTTAACTATGCCGACGATGCAAAAATGTTTATTCCAATCACCTCACTCTATCTGCTTTCAAGATACAGCGGACCGGAGGAAGTAAAGCTTACAAAGCTCGGAACAGACGCTTGGAAGAAGGCTCGTGACCGTGCAGCCTCAAAAATCAGGGACGTGGCCGCCTCCCTTCTTGATATCTACGCCAAGAGAAAGATGAAACACGGCATTAAGTACACCATTGATAAGAGTGAATATGCCGATTTTGCCTCCGGATTTAAGTTTCAGCCGACAGAAGATCAGCAGAAGGCGATTGATTCCGTCATCAGCGACATGTGCAGTGACAAACCGATGGACAGACTTGTCTGCGGTGACGTGGGCTTCGGCAAAACGGAAGTGGCCATGCGTGCAGCCTTCATCGCCGCATCTTCAGGAAGACAGGTGGTTATTCTGGTTCCAACAACGCTGCTTGCCGATCAGCATTACGAAAGCTTCAGGGACAGATTTGCCAGAACTCCGCTGGTTATCGAATGCCTCAGCCGCTTTAATTCCTCCAAAACAGAAAAGGACATTCTCAACCGCATTGCCGACGGAAGTGCTGACATCATAATCGGCACGCACAAGCTTCTCGGAAAGAACATCAAGTATAAAAATCTGGGACTTCTCATCATTGATGAGGAACATCGCTTCGGAGTATCCCAGAAGGAGAAAATCAAGGAACTCAGAGCAGAGGTGGACATTCTGACAATGACCGCCACGCCGATTCCGAGAACGCTTAACATGTCATTAAGCGGTATCAGGGATCTGTCAATTATAGCCACACCTCCGGCAAAAAGACTCGCCGTCAGAACTTTCGTTCACGAAAACAGTGATTCAATCATCAGGGAAGCCATATCCCGCGAACTCAAGCGCGGCGGACAGTGCTATTATCTGCATAACGACGTAAAGAGCATCAACATTACGGCCGAAAAACTTGCCGAACTTGTTCCTGACGCAAAGATTGCGGTAGCACATGCCCAGATGCATCAGCACGAGCTCAGCAGAATTATGCATGACTTCTATCGTCAGCGCATCAATGTACTGGTCTGCTCAACCATTATAGAAACCGGACTTGATGTTCCAACTGCCAATACCATAATAATCGAAGGGGCTGACAGATTCGGTCTTGCACAGCTCCATCAGCTGCGCGGCCGCGTAGGACGCTCACACCACCAGGCATACGCCTACCTTCTGACTCCGCCTGCCGGATCTCTTTCCAATGATGCAAAGAAAAGGCTGGAAGCCATTTCCTCTCTTGAGGAACTCGGCTCAGGATTTATTCTTGCCAATCAGGATCTTGAAATACGCGGTGCCGGAGAAATTCTCGGTGACGAGCAGTCCGGACAGATAGAAGGCATCGGATTTAATCTCTACATGGACATGCTTGACGCTGCAGTCGAACAGCTGAGGGAAGGAAAGGAACCTACGCTTGAGAACATGAGTCATCATGAGGTCAGCATTGAACTGCACATACCGGCCCTCTTCCCTGAAACCTATATCTATGACATCAGCAGCAGACTTCAGCTGTACAAGAAACTTGCCTCATGCCATAACAACGAAGAGATTGATGACGTTCAGGCTGAAGTCGTAGACCGTTTCGGACCACTGAAACCGGAAGCCAGAAACATCATTACACTGACGAAATTAAAGCTTTTATCACAGAAATTGGGAGTAAAATCCATAGAAATGAACAGCAAATACGGTTCAATTGAATTTGGTGATAGAATACACGTTAATTTTGACTATCTCAGGTCTCTGGTTCTCGAACGCAGTAATGAATTCCGATTGGACGGTACGTCAAAACTGCGCATCGTTGAAAGCCGTCAGGAACCTGACGAAAGAATTAAACAAATACAAAACATACTGACAGAAATGGATGCTCATTATGAAAAATAAGCTGTTGAAAACTGCAGGCATTCTCCTGATGACCGCAATGACTCTGACTCAGGCGGAAGCATCATCCACTAAAGCGGCAGCAGTAACAGAAAACGCAGCAGGCAAGGCTGAAGTCTCCGGCGACAAGCAGATAAACGCCATGTCCCTGGCGGAAAAAAACTGCATGGCCATTCTCGGGCTCAGACTGGGAGACACCTACAAAAAGAAGACAACGGATCGTCGTGAGGCCAAAAGCGTCAGCGGCAACGACCTCTTTACCATTGTAGGAAACGCAGAAAGCGCTGATGACAATCTTTCATTCATCTGCAAGCTGGAATACAGCGGCGGCAGATTCAACATTACCGAGTTCAAACTGATGAGGGTAGTACCTCAGGAGAACGTAGACCCTGACGAAGTAAATACCCAGACGTTGGACGCTGACATTACGGGGAATCTTCCCGTTCCGAAATTAAATTAAGCTCATCCGGTTAAGAACACTCACACGGATTTGATGATAAAAGAAAAAAAAAGATTCGGCCGAACGGCCGAATCTTTTTTCATTAAAGAGTAAGTATGAATTTAAGCGATTAACCTAAAGAAGCGGCAACTTCATCACTCATTACGCCGTTGTGATAAACTTCCTGAACATCATCAAGATCTTCGAGGTAATCAACGAGCTTCATGAAGGTTTCGGCATGATCCATGTCAACGTCAGCATCGGTTGAAGCAACCATGGTTACCTGAGCATTGGAATGCTTGAGGCCTGCAGCTTCAACAGCATCAAGTACGGCACCGAAGTTTTCAGGGGTGGTATTGATTTCAATTGAACCGTCATCATTGGTGATAACGTCGTCAGCACCTGCTTCGAGCGCAACTTCCATGATCTGGTCTTCATCGCCTTCATCAAAAGTGATGATACCCTTCTTGGTGAAGAGGTAGGCAACTGAACCGCTGGTACCGAGGTTACCGCCGAACTTGGTAAAACCGTGACGAACGTCGGAAACGGTACGGTTACGGTTATCAGTCATGCATTCAACCATGAAGGCACTGCCGCAAGGACCGTAACCTTCATACACGATGGTTTCGAGTTCAACACCGTCACCGCCGCCGGTACCGCGTTCAATTGCTCTGTTTACGGTATCACGGGTCATGTTCTGTGATAATGCGCTGGCAACAGCTGCACGTAAACGAGGGTTGGCATTCTGATCACCGCCGCCGATACGGGCAGCAGTGGTGATTTCACGGATGAGCTTGGTAAATACTTTACCGCGCTTGGCATCCTGAGCGGCTTTACGGAAACGGATATTAGCCCATTTACTATGACCTGACATTTAATTTCTCCTGAATATCTCTTAATGCGGACCTTTTAAAAATCAGGGGATAACACCTAAAGGCCCGCCGAACAAAAAAATCTTTAATTATTCCTTAACGCTGATTGAAAGCTCGTTAAGTGCTTCATCCGCAGCGAAGCTTGGAGCATCCGTCATGAGACATGCTGCAGCAGTGGTCTTAGGGAATGCAATAACGTCACGGATATTATCGGTACCGGTAAGCAGCATGGTCAGACGGTCTAAACCGAATGCCAGACCTGCATGTGGAGGAGTACCGTACTTAAGAGCTTCAAGCAGGAAGCCGAATTTTTCCTTCTGTTCCTTATCATTTATGCCGAGAACAGAGAATACGGCCTGCTGCATTTCATTTCTGTGAATACGAACTGAACCGCCGCCTACTTCATAGCCGTTGATTACCATGTCGTACGCATCGGCATATACTGAGTACGGATCATTCTTAAGATCTTCCGGATTGGTGGTCTTAGGTGCGGTAAACGGATGATGCATTGCCGCAATTGAACCGTCCTGATTCTTTTCAAACATAGGGAAGTCAACAACCCATAAAGCCCTGAAGCCTTCACCTACAAGACCTAAGTCTCTTGCGGCCTTAAGTCTGAGAGCTCCGATTGCGGTTGATACTACAAGACCGTCGCTGTCGGCGCCGAAGAAAATGATGTCCCCTGCTGCGGCTCCGGTTCTGGAAAGAATGCCGTTAACAATGTCGTCATTAAGGAACTTGGCGATAGGAGACTGAACTCCGGCAACACCTTCATTTACGGCATTTACCTTCATCCATGCAAGGCCCTTTGCACCGTAAAGTGCAACGTGCTTGGTGTATTCATCAATAACCTTTCTGGTAGTCTTTTCGGCACCGCCCTGCATGCAGAGTGCTACGACACGGCCCTTAGGTGAATTTGCCGGACCGTTGAATACTGAGAACTCACAGTCCTTAACCAGATCGGCGATATCAACCATCTCAGCCTTGATGCGCAGATCCGGCTTATCAGAACCGTATCTTCTCATGGCTTCATCCCAGGTCATAACAGGGAACTTGCCGAGATCAACGTTAAGAATCTTCTTCCAGAGACCGGTAATCATCTCTTCCATGATTTCCTGAACGTCCTTGGCAGTCATGAATGAGGTTTCAACATCGATCTGAGTAAATTCAGGCTGACGGTCGGCTCTGAGGTCCTCGTCGCGGAAACACTTAACAATCTGGTAGTATCTGTCAAATCCTGACATCATGAGCAGCTGCTTGAAGAGCTGCGGAGACTGAGGCAGAGCGTAGAACTTACCGTGATGAATACGGCTTGGAACGAGATAGTCACGTGCTCCTTCCGGAGTTGCCTTTGTAAGCATTGGGGTTTCAACATCAAGGAAGTTGTGGCTGTCCATGAAGTTTCTAACGTAACTGGTAATTGCTGCACGAACCTTGAAACGTTCAAGCATCTCTGGACGTCTTAAGTCAATGTATCTGAACTTCAGACGGAGTTCTTCAGCATTTTCCTGGTTAAAGTCGAGCGGCAGAGGTTCTGAACGATTGATGATTTCAAGTTCGGTTGCCATTACTTCGACCTTACCGGTCTTCATGTTTGCATTAACCTGATTATCCGGTCTTGCCTTAACAATACCGGTAACCTTGATGCAGCACTCATTACGAAGCGTTGAAGCGAGTTCATGAGATTCCTTCTGGTCAGGATCGAAACAAACCTGAACGATACCGGCTCTGTCACGCATATCGATAAAAATAAGGCCACCTAAATCTCTGCGGCGATTTACCCAGCCGCATAATACAACCTTCTGCTCCAGCTGAGACTCACTAACGTCACCGCAATAAATTGAGCGCATAGACATAGAAATACCTCTTTCTCCCCTTCCTTATGCTGTCGGAAAGGTAAACAAAATTAGAATTCGGGAATAAAAAATAAAAGATCGGCGTATTATACAACAATCAGCGAAGATCTTACACACTTTTAGCAGAACAGATTTACCAAAAACCGGTTCAGCCTGAGTGCAGAAACATCAGAAGCAACAAACATGCCGCAAAATACAGCAGTATGACTGACAAAACGGGACCTGCCGAGACCTTGTTTCACGACTGCAGTAATACCGTCATGACGGTCCGCCCGAATATCCGAAATACCGGCCCCGATACACATATGTACATTCTTTAATTATTCAGATCTGCACAGGAATGTATTTTTTTCGAACAAACATCTCAATTCACCACAATCCGTTAAACATTAATGCAAAATTAGGTATAAAATGAATTGTTTTTATTTCCGATAAAAAACACGAAAAAATCAAGGTTCCGGACGGAGTCTGAAGTACTGATGCACGTTAAAAGACACTGACGGAAAAACGTCATGTCCGTGCGTTGTTCCGTTTTCCCTGTTTTTTCCGGAATCAGGACTGAAAAATGTCCTGTCCGAACATCAACACGGCACGTTTTTTCCAAAGGCCGGTTACGTGTTTCCTACAAGGTCGGAAAGAGTGCGGATGCACGAATATACAAATGTTTTTGCGGTTGGTTCAACAATAATCCAGCCGGAAGTTTAATATAATAAAATAAACTTTTATAATCATGTCAGACCGTTTACGGATGACGGGAATTTAGGTTATCTGGTTTCTGCCTGCAGGCTGAAATCGATGACGGCGGATTTACCATTTTGTTTTTCAGTTAATAAAACATAAGTAATCAAAAGTGTCACTATATTTACGCAGAGCATTAGAGCAGGCTTATCTGCAGAACTTAAAGAATAAAGAAATACAAACCATAGCGGTCTCTCACGATAATCAGGCCGAGGTTCGTAATGACTTCAATATTCTGTGCGAAAAAAAGGGAATCAGTAATCCGATAAAAATCCAGCTGACCCCTGAAGATTATTTTGCTCCACTGTCACCGATTCTTTATCTGATAAACGAACTGCTCTCCAGACACAAGATAGAACTTACTCAGGTGTCAAAGCTGCTGAAACTGGGCAAATTTGAGTCCAACATGCTCAATTCCATGCTGCAGAACCGTTTTGACATCAAAGAATACTACATGCCTTCTGACATCGAGTACATCAAGCTGCGAATCAGAAAGCACATTCAGACCCTGCTTCACCATCTTCTCAGCGGAAACGATCCGATTCCGGTATGCATCTGCAACCTGCAGTATGCCGGACCGAGCTCCATCAGATTTCTCATTGACATTCTGAAGACCAACACCGGAGATTCAACCTATATCTATTCAATCAGGGAACAGTCCCTGAATGAAATGCAGAAGAAGGCAATAAAACTGCGGGAAGAGCAGCGTCGCAGACGTTCAATGAACATGTTCTCCGCATATACGGACAACAATCAGGAAGAGGAACAGGAGCTTCTGGATTCTCCCAACTGCATTCTTCTTATTTCCTTCAATCCTGAAAATCTGCTCAATGCCACAACTCCTGCCAAATGGCTGGAAATTGAAGGAGACATAGAGCGCTATTTTGCCCTTATCCGCCCTGCTGATTCAGACTACAAGGGAACTCAGGCAGACAACTCCTGGCCGAAAATGAATTATCAGGCCAAGCCGATTCTGTCATTTGAAGACGCCGTTGAACGTTGCGGCATTCTCTTTAACTACCTATGCTATGACGAAGTGATTGAGATTGCCAACTCCCTGATTCAGGAAATAAGATTCAGCAAGGGCAGACGTTTCAAGAACGAGGAACTCATATACCACCTTCTGGGAAGAGCCAGACTCTACAAGCATGAATATGAGGATGCGCTGATAGCCTTTGACCTCATGTACGAAAAGGCTCAGTATAACAACAATACCGATGATGCCTGCAACTCGTACATAGAGCTTGCCTACACCCATATTTTCAGATCGGACTTCGAATCCGTTCTGCATTTTGCCGAGATGGCAGCCCATCTGGGTGAAATCAGCATGAACATGCGCCTAGTCGTAATTTCCAATTTCTGTCTGTTCGTTGCCTATGACCGTGCAGGCATAAAATACGGATATCACAACATCTGCACGCTGATTGACAATCTGGAAAAATTTGACCTGGTTAAGGAAGAGATTTACGTACTCCGCAACATCTTTGCCCAGGTATGTCTTGATCCGCAGAATCTGAACATGAACATTGCACTGGATATGTGCAACAAGGCCATAACCCTGGCAAGCAGAGCCGGAATAAAGCATGAAATCGCGGCTGCAAACCACTGCAAGGGCGTGGTGCTGTTCAGCCTCGGCAGATACCCGGACGCACTGCATGCATACAGACTTTCCGAGGAGCAGTACTATCAGATTGAGGTTCCGGTAGAGCTCACGCACGTATATAACTCCATCGGCTTCGTTCTCAATGAAACCGAGGACTACCCGAAGGCTCATGAATACTACATGAAGGCCCTGCGCAACTCCATAAATCTGAACGACTACTCGGAAATAACAATTACCATATACAATATTGCACAGCTGTACATGCTGAGCGGTCTGTTCAAGGAATCACTGTCAACTCTGGACATTCTTCAGGAAATACTGACCATCCTCAAGACAACCAGACTGCCGTTCCACAACATTCACCACATCTACCTGTCAAAGGCTCTGGTATATACCTACCTTGACAAGGTTAATCTGGCAGAACAGATGCTGAGAAGAAGTGCAAACATCAGCAATGACATTCCTCTCGTAGGCAGCGAACTGTTCCTCTACAACCTGATTCAGACAATTGTTCACGTAAAGAACAAGCAGAAAAAACAGGCTCTTGAACTTTTTGCACAGATTCGCAGCTTCCAGAAGCTCGGAACCCTGACGCCGAAGGAAAACATTCTGTTCTACATGACAGCCATGAAAATCTTCACTGAATACAATGATTACGAATCAAGATTCAGATATCTCAAGGAAGGTTATTCATACGCCATCAAGAATCAGCTGTTCAACAGCCAGAAGCTGATAATCAACTGCTGGAAACTTAACTTCAAGCCTTATGAAGGCTACTCCGTCATTGAAGTGCCTATGAACGAACTGAATCAGATCATTCAGCTCGTCAGACAGGAACACAAGGTCAACACCCTGTGGAAGCAGGTTCACGAAATGCGTCTGATTTCCATGCTGCACAACTTCAGCCTGAGCGTTGACTCATACAGACAGCTTGCAGCGGAAACACTGCGACTGCTGTCCTCACACTTCAACATAAACGGCGGCATGATTTACTTCGTTTCTCAGGAAAAGAACACCTCTTCACTGATATACGAATTCAACTCATCAAAGATTCAACCTAATTTCTCATTCAAAAAGATTGAGAAATTCATAAATTCCCACATAACCAAGGAATTTACTGAAATGACCGATATCACCATCGGCCCGGACAAGGTACACAGGGTGATGATTTACCCTCTCATTGACCGCACCGAGGTTTTCGGCCAGATGCTTCTGTTCAGCTTTGACAAGGCCTTGAGAAGCAATTATGAGGAGGAACATGATTCCATTACCATGATATCGCAGCAGCTTTCAAGCCAGCTCATCATGATTCTCCAGCGTAATGAACTCATCAAGGTAAGTACTACCGACATGCTCACGGGCCTGTATAACAGAATGGAGTTCAACCGCATTATTACCAAGCTTATTGCCAACCTGCCGGCAACAAGCAATATTGCGCTCGGTTTCATCGACCTTGATAACTTCAAGTACTACAACGACAATCTCGGTCACGAAATCGGCGACAAGCTGCTGGTATGGTTCGCCGAGCTGCTTAACAGTCTCAAGGGACAGAATGACATTGTGTGCCGCTGGGGCGGTGACGAATTCCTGTTCCTCATGAAGGACTGCAACGCTGACGAAGCGGAAAAACGCATGACCGTGGTTCTCAACACCCTGAAAAAGAAAAACGGCTACAAGAAGGAAATTGAAGAATTCCTGCACACCACGGTGGACAACCTTCCTGAGCGCTACTATCTGTCATGCTCCATCGGCGTTATGGA
Source organism: uncultured Ruminobacter sp. (assembly GCA_902764345.1). Classification (GTDB taxonomy): domain Bacteria; phylum Pseudomonadota; class Gammaproteobacteria; order Enterobacterales; family Succinivibrionaceae; genus Ruminobacter. Next base: position 15,411 of record CACWVT010000030.1, on the reverse strand, counting down.
CAGCAGCAGTCTGCCTAAACCGTTCACCGAATCGGATCTGCTTACAAATGCTGATGCTGCCCTGTATGAGGTTAAGCGAACCGGAAAGGGCAAGGTTCTTAACTTCAAGAACATGACCCATGAGGCCGACGGCGTAATCATGGAATCAAACAGGTAAATATCCGTCAACGGAAAGAAAAACATCCCGGACATGGAAAAGCATGACATGTAATCAGAAGGCCGGAGTCACGCAAAGAGACTCCGGCCTTCCTTCATCTTACCCAAATACCGTGAAGCTTTACCTGCGGCAATAAGGGAACTCAATCATCACCGACATGCCGGTCTACAGAATGTCACCTTCAAGATCATACTCATCACTTGCCGTAACTCTGACCTTTACAATGTCACCGACTCCGACCGGAGAGAAATTATCATTCTGATGGAGGAATATAACACCGTCAATCTCCGGAGCATCCCCCTTGGTTCGGCCCACGATGCCCTGTTCACTCACCTCATCGATAATGACATCAACATCGGAACCGATTTTGGCTTCCAAAAGTTCTGCCGAAATCTGCTGCTGAAGTGTCATGAATCGGTCATAACGTTCCTGCTTAACCTCTTCCGGAATCTGTCCCGGCAGCTCGTTGGCATCAGCGTTAAGGATATTACTGTAGGTAAAGCAGCCGACTCTGTTAAGTCTGGCTTCTCTGATAAAATCAAGAAGCTCGCTGAATTCCTCTTCGGTTTCACCCGGGAAACCGACTATAAAGGTTGAACGGATGGTCAGATCAGGACAGATGGAGCGCCACTTTCTGATGGTTTCCAGATGTCTTTCATGTGACCCTGGTCTTTTCATGAGACCGAGAATTCTCTTGTTGACATGCTGCATCGGAACATCCATGTACGGAAGAACCAGCCCTTCAGCCATCTGCTCAACCAGCTTTTCGACATGCGGATAAGGATAGGCATAATGAACGCGCTGCCACACTCCGAGTTTACCGAGTTCTCTGGTAAGTGCGTAAAGATCTCCGCGTTCATAATTTCTGAAGGCGGGATACTTTTTGTCAACACCGAATGCGGAGGTATCCTGAGCCACAACAAGAAGCTCCTTCACCCCTCTCTTAACATATGCTTCAGCCTGTTTCAGTATATATTCAGGAGAAAACGACTCCAGGTCTCCCCTGATTTTTGGAATAACACAGAAACTGCAGCGGTGTGAACATCCCTCGGAAATCTTCAGATACGCATAATGCGGAGGAGTGAGAAGAATTCCGCCTTCCGGAATTTTAAAAAGTGAACATGCACGGTGTTCCGGAAACAGTGCATTTATGTCGTGAAGCACCTGTCTCGGACTGTGCGGACCGCTCACGGCGGCAACCTGAGGATAATGTTCCAGAATATATTCCTTTCTCGGACCTAGGCATCCGGTCACAACAATCTTCTTGCAGTTTTCCAGAGCCTCACCGATGACATCCATGGATTCCGTAACTGATGACTCAATAAAACCGCATGTATTGATTACTACGGCATCAGCTCCCTCATAAGTATCACTGACCTCATATCCGGATTCCATCAAAAGAGTTATTATGTTCTGTGAATCAACGAGATTCTTAGGACAGCCCAGGGAAATAAAACCGATTTTTATGTTTGCAGAAGTCATATTTTGTACATCCTTTGTTTAGTCAGCCGCCATTATACATTAATTTGAAAATTTTCCTAAAAATACTCAGGCATCCGATCCTTCCGTTCACGTCATCAGCCCAAAATCGTATAACCTCAATGCCTGCAAACGGATGTATTTTTCGGTCAACAGGAGTAAAATATGCAAAAGTTTAAAAGAGGTCCATTATGATAAACAGTAAAATGTATGAACTCGGCTCACGTCGCAGTGTTATTAGAGAAATTTTCGAATACGGCAAAAAGAGAAAGGCTGAAATCGGCGAAGACAAAGTCTTCGACTTCAGTATCGGAAATCCAAGCGTTGAATCTCCTGAAGCGGTAACTGAACGAATCAGGGAACTTCTTGAGGTTCATCCTTCAACAGCCGTACACGGATACACCTCTGCTCAGGGCGATCCAAATGCCAGACAGGCAATTGCCGATGACCTGAACAGAAGATTCAACACTTCCTTCTCCGGCAACAACGTGTACCTTACCTGCGGTGCCGCAGCCTCACTGACCATTTCCCTCAGATCAATCATCGATGCCGACGATCAGAACGTAATGGTATTTGCTCCGTTCTTTACCGAATATCGCGTATTCATCGAATCAATGGGAGCACAGATCAAGGTGGTTCCGGCCTCTTTCCCTAAGCTTGACCTTAACCTTGATGCTTTTGAACGCATGATTAACGAAAAGACCGTTGCAGTTATCCTCAATTCTCCAAACAACCCTACCGGTGTTGTTTACAGTGAGGAACAGATTAAGGAACTGGCCGCAATCCTCGAAAAGAAGAGTCAGGAATACAACCACCCTATCTACATCATTTCCGATGAACCTTACCGTGAAATCACCTACGGCTGCAAGCCTCCGTTCATCACTCATTATTACCGCAACTCAATCATCTGCTACTCATACAGTAAAGGACTTTCACTCCCCGGTGAACGTATAGGCTACATCCTTGTACCCGATGTTATGCCTGACTGGCAGAAAATGTATGCCGCAGTCTGCGGTGCCGGCCGCTCACTCGGCTTTATATGCGCTCCTGCCATGTTCCAGCACGTTATTACCAAATGTGCTCCGCTGACTTCAGATCTTAGCAAGTATGCGGCAAACAGAGATCTCATCTATAACGGACTTTCTGAACTCGGATACGAATGCGTTCGTCCTGACGGAGCTTTCTACCTGTTTGTAAAGTGTCTTGAAGAAGATGCAAACAGCTTCTGCATGAGAGCAAGAAAGTACGACCTGTTACTTGTACCAAGCGATGACTTCGGCTGTCCCGGCTATGTACGTATTGCCTACTGCGTATCAGCCGAAACCATAAAAAATGCAATGTCTGCATTCAAGGCTCTGGCTGAAAGCTACAAATAGCAGTAAAGCTGACAACCAGCTCAGGATCTGCTTAAGTGCTGAAGACACTTAAGTTTATTTACGAAGGCCGATTTCAGACAGTGAAATCGGCCTTTCTTCATGGACATCCGAACCGAACGTCGTAAGTACACGGTTCTCCGGAAGAAACGTTACTGCGAACAGTCAAAATAAGCTGACATGTCATAAACCCCTGTTCCGTCAAAAAAACAATGATGCAATATTATCGTATTTATTACTTCACGGAACCAAAAATGATAAAATCAGCCAAAGCACTTCATAAGTGATATTTTTTTACATCTTAGTTGCCGCAGTCTTCTGATTTCGGGAGAAAAATACCGATAAAAAGACTGTCTCGGATTATTACTTTACCGGATTTATATATGAAACATATCGACTATCGTACCGAAGGCACCTGTGCCAAGATCATTTCCTTTGACATTGATGAAACCACTCATACTCTGGACAACGTTGTCTTTTTAGGAGGATGCCCGGGAAATTTAAAAATGATTTCAAAATTCGTTAAGGGCATGAAGGGCGAGGATGTTGTGGAAAAATGCTCAGGCAACACCTGCGGCAACAAACCAACCTCATGTGCGGATCAGCTTGCCAGAGCAGTGGCTTTTGCCCTGAACGGTCTTTAATCCGGAATACAGTTACTCAGCAGATGAAATTGGAAATAACCCCTTTTGTCAAATGGGCCGGAGGCAAAAAACAGCTTCTGGACAGACTCTGTGAAAGAATACCTGAAAACTGCAACAGATACTACGAACCCTTTATCGGCGGCGGTGCCGTACTGTTCGGATTTCAGCCTGAAAGAGCCGTCATTAACGACACCAATACTCAGCTTATAAACGTATACCGTCAGCTGAAGAATGATGCCGGTGCCGTAACCGAGGCTCTCAGAATTCTGGATGCGGAACCATGCAGCGCAGACATTTATCTTGAAAAACGCCGTATCTATAATGAAAAAATCAAGATGCAGAAGAACGATGCCGAATGCGCGGCACTCATGATCTGGATAAACAAGCACTGCTTTAACGGCCTTTACCGTGTAAATTCGAAAGGCCTCTTCAATGTCCCGTACAACAATAAGGTAACCGGTGCTTCTTTTGATGAGCAGAATCTTATTAACATAGGTAAGTATCTGCAGAATGCAGACGTGGACATTCGTTCCGGTGATTTTGAAGCCGCCTGTGAAGGCGTACAGAAGGGTGATTTTGTTTACTTTGACTCTCCCTACGTTCCGGTAAGCGATACGGCAAATTTTACCGATTATACAAAAGACGGTTTCTCCTGTGACGACCATGTAAGACTTGCGAGCCTTGCCCAGAAACTGACAGAGAAAGGCGTTAAGGTCATGCTCAGCAACCATGACGTTCCCATGGTTCACGAACTCTACTGGGGATTCAGGATTGAAAGCATTGACGTAAAAAGATCAATCAACCGTGATGCCTCCAAACGCACGGGCAGAGAAGTAATAATCACAAATTACTGATACCGACTGCTTCTGACGCACCTCTTCCCACAATTACGGCAGCAGAACATTCAAATGAAAATCCGGGCTTCTGCCCGGATTTTTTACTGATTTCATAATTTTATATGTAAGAAAAATATCGTTGGAAAAGTACGTCTGCGTGGTGGACTTTTCGTTATCCCTTTCCCATCTTCATACTTAAAACAGAATGAAACCGCAGATAAATACGTCCATTTTAAGACTGCATTTATCCGCGGCTTCCACCGGCCCCGCTGCAGCGGGGCCTTAAGAAAAAGCATTGCTTTCAGACATTACTTTTTCAGATCGCGACTCTCCAGTTTTACCTCATTACCGTCTTTCATGTTTTTAACGAAGATATCAAGCTGGTTGAACGCAATTTCAATATCATTCTTCTTGAATGTCTTAAAGATATCCGAATTTATTGAATCTATGCACGGATACCTGTCGGAAATCTTACTGGTATAGAGATAGAAATCAATATTCAGGTTGCTTTCACCGAAGTCCATGAAGTAGACCTTAGGATTAGGAACTTTAACCACGTACGGATTTCTTTCGGCAATTTCATAAAGAAGTGTCCTGACCTTATCAATATCGGAACCGTAGCCCACACCTATTTTGATAACTACTCTGGTCACGGTATCTCTCAGGGTCCAGTTGGTTAAGGCACTGGTTATGAGAGAACGGTTAGGAATTACGTATTCCTTGAGATCAAAATCCACGATGGTGGTTGCTCTGATCCTTATCTTTGAAACGGTACCGCTGTGATCATTTATGGTTATGATGTCACCAATTCTTACCGGTCTTTCAAACAGAATGATAAGACCGGATATAAAGTTGGCGAATATTTCCTGCAGACCGAAACCCAGACCTACGGATAACGCTGCTACAAGCCACTGTACCTTATCCCACCCTATGCCGAGACTTGAGGCACAGAACAGAACGCTGAATGCTATCAGCAGATATGAAATAATCGTGGTAACCGAATAGCTGTACTGCTGCAGGGATGCGAATCTGTTGAGGATAAATACCTGAATGGCACCCGGCAGATTCTTGACGAGAACCGTTGCCAGCACAATGTTATAGAACACCAGCATCAGGTCAAACAGAGTTATGGCCCTGCCGGCATCACCTGAACCAACCTTGTAAAGAATATAATTCTTCAGATAACTGGTTACGGTCAGCAGATCACCCCATATGCGGTACAGAATGATAACCAGAAGGAGTATGAATATGTTATCGATAATGCTGACGGCCTGTTCACTGATTTTGAACGTGTTCATTACCGATGACTTGTCAAAAATATAGTCATCAATGCTATCAAAGGTATCGGCATGTTCATCACTGCCGCCGTTTTCAGTTTCGGATTTCTTACGGCTCTGTTCAAGCTCCTCCATCTTCTGCCTTAATCTAATCTTGTTGCCGGCCACCTTAATGGTACGCTTTACAAGACTTCTGAGCAGATCGTAAATCAGGACGATGTACAGGGAAAAGATGAATTTTTCATAAATGCGCACGCTGGAATAATAATATCCGAGATAGGTAATTACCACCAGGGACACACAGGTGACAACGGCTATGGCAAGCACAAATCTCTTACGCAGCAGGAATTCCGGATTATTGTAGTTAACCGCAAACATGTACAGAAACTCGTACGCAAGATATGCCGAGAAAACCATGGTAATGAACTGCCCGAGATAATCGTCGGAAAACATCTTGGGATAGAAGGATCTCCATAAGACGATAACACCTATGAAGCAGATTACCGAAAATATTCTTATAAAGCTCTTGTGTATCTTCTTGTTATACGGGATGCCGAACAGCTTCTCATTTATGCCGTTTTCTGAGTATACCAGGCTGAAAAATATTGAAATGCCCACAAGTCCGGAAAGTGACAGCACCACATAGACCATGGCGCTGTAGATGTTCGCATTTTCCATGGACACATCGGAAAAACCCGTAATGCTTACTATTACGTAACCGATAATGAAGGTCATAACGGAGAATTTAAGGCTGCGCATCAGGTCAGCAAAAAGACATGTAAACGTGTCCATGTAGCCTGTCTTGGAGACCTTGTTGGCCACCTTGAGCAGTTCTTCCTTTTTGCGTCCGAGCAACCCGCCGAAATATGACACCATAAGATAAGTCAGCAGTGCAATTATGATATGCACAATACGTGACAGGGCAGGATATCTGACTGTAACGGCTCTGACGATCTTTTCATAAAAAAGCTCACCGTTGGCCCTCTTTTCCCTCAGATCCTTAAACCACCTCTTGGAGATGCGTGAATTTGACGGATTCCAGAACATGGCATTATCTGTTTTTAATCTCAGAGAATCCTGTATCTTTGTATAGTTCTCATGATTAATCTGCAGATTGATTGCATTTCTGGTGTAATTATTCAGCAGAGTGTTCAGCTCCTTGATGAGTTTTTCCCTTATGGTTATGTTTCTTTCCACAAGATCCTTCAGTTCAGGATTATTTTTAAAATCCTCGGCAAAATCAGTGTGTATCTGCCTGTTGAAGGCTTCAATATTATCCATCTTGGTTTTGTTGGTATACTGAAGCATCTGCCTTTCAGAGGTTCTGTCCAGGAAATTTTCAGGCATGCTGAATTTTTTATAAACGTTTGACGGATCCGACAGAATCTTTGCCAGATAGAAAGACCCTTTGAAATAATGAATCTGGTTGTCTATGTCCGAATCGAACTTTTTGGCCTCATCAATAAGCTGATTTAAGCGGTTGTTGTCTTCAGTTAACTCGTCGTTTTCCTCATTTACCTCTTCTATGAGACTCTGAAGTTCATTATTTTCCCTGGAAAGAATTGTAAGTGCAGGATGTTCGCCGGAGTTCCTGACGATCTCATCCACCATTTCCTTGGTTTCCTGAAGTTCCGTTTTTCTGAGTTCGTTCTGAATGACGTTAAGGCCATCGAGAAATCTGGTACATTCTTCCGCCGTTTCCTGCTTCAGGCCGAGGATGAATGTTATGTTCTTATATGAAATCTCACTGTTGTTAAGAACGAACTGAATAAAGTTAATCTCCGCCGTGTATCTTGCGTTGAGAGCCTTGAGACTCAGGGCTTTTGATTCATTGATTGAGGCATCAACCTCTTTGAGCTTTATATTGTTTTCAAGGATCAGGTTTGACAGTTCACCGACCTTTGCCGTCGAATCCTTGATATATGAACTTGAATTATCGTGGTATGTTTTAAACTTGTTGTATGAAGCGTTGAATTTGTCTCTGTTTGCGGTGTATTTTGCTATAAGCAGCACCAGATCCTGACCGGTTATGTTTTTAAGGCTGTTCCTGTCCTTCTCCAGCTCCTTGAAGAACTCATTATGCTCGGTCAGGAACTTATTGTTGTTAAGGTCAAGATTGACAAAACCTTCAAACCGCTTGAATTTTTCACTGCTCTCAACAATAATCTTATTGCTTTCGACAATGCTGAGATAATCTTCAAGACTCTCCTTTTCCTCAGAACCGATGGTTCCGTCCTTTTCCTTGACATTTAAAGCTTTTATTCTGTTTTCAATTTCCGTTACGGAAACACCGATTTTTGACGGATCATTTTCATCAATCTTCTCCACGACTGATGCCATTGCCACTGACGAAGCAAAAAGAAGAATACCGAGAAATGCAAATAACTTAAAAACTTTCATGATAACAGCTCATCAATCCTCTGACACACGAGTGATATTCTATCGGATTTAAACAATAAAATCATCATGCAGTAAACTGCAGAATTACTGTTCACGTCAACGATCCGTTTTTCAGCCTGAACGGCAACCTTTACCAATGGAACGGCGTAATGTTGACAAAGCCGTAAGTGACAACTAAAATTTCTTCATTTGATACATAAAACACTAATTATAAATCTCTTATAAAAGGCATCATGTATCGTCAATGATATTCAGATGTATTTATAAGAAACGCAAACTTAAAATTATTGAATAAATATCAAATCAGCTTTTTACAAAGACATTCAGGAAAATAAAAATGAAATACAAACTGATCAAATTCCTGGCTTTAGCAGTTGCCATGGTTCTAATCGGAAGAAAAGCATACCTGCTTTATATCAATCATACTGATTCCGGACTTGCCTATTACGCCAAAGAATCCATAAACGAAATGCTGGAGGAAAAAGGCAGTGACGTCAGGGTTAAAGAACTGAAAAATCTGGTAAAAATCGGTAATGAAAGTGACTGCCAGCAGTATTTTGACAGCAAACTCAAAAGCGGTGGAAAATGCTACGAAAGCATTGCTGTCCTGGAAAAGGACAACACTGAAATTCCCTTCTGCATTTACAGCGAGCGCCTGCAGCGCCACAAGACCTCATACATCTTCTTCAACCCGTGTAACCGGGAATAATCGTCAAGTCAGCCCGTACGGCCTATCCTGAACAACCTTATGCCGTTCCGGCTCAGTCCGACGGTACAGTAAAAAGTCCGCATGATCTGTTTAAAATCATGCGGACTTTCATTTATCTCCCCTCTCATACATACAGTTCCGTTTCGTGCATAAACCGCCACGGACAAACTTCGGGTTACGCAGACCGTGAAAAACCTCCTGTACGGGGTCTTTCTGGAATATTCAGTCACTCTGAACGGTATTTACAAATGTACAACAATTTCTACTGATGATATATTATCACTGCGCAGGAATCTGTCATATCCACAATACCTCAGCTGAACACTCATCCGGCAGGACCGAATGCTCATCCCGATGTATTGTCAGCCGTCAATTCTGTTTTAATTACTGATTTTTATTATTTTTGTACATGAAAAACATATATCCGCAGCAACTGATTTCAACAGATAATGCAGAAGAAGAATACCTTAATCTCATCCAGCTCTGCAGGGAACTGTCAATTACCTATGCCACCGGCCACAACTGGCTTAAGCTCGGTAAAATTACAAGGACGGAAAACGGCTTCAGCCGCAGTTACGTTGAACAGCTGAAAAAAAGTCTGCGTGAAAACGACAGTGTACTGAAAACAAGAAGAAACAAAAGACTTACAGGCGGACAGAAGCTTTACGTTGCCTATCTGCCTAAATATTCAGCCAACATAGAACCGGTGGCAAACATATCAAACCGCATAATAAACGATGAAATAGAAATAACGGAAGACCTTCTGCGCACAATCCTTGTAAGTGCGGCAGTAACAATGATCCGACAGCAGACCTCACCGGAAATAACCGAAGCGGTAAAAGCTGCGGAAAACAGCGGAAAACCGCTTCTTAAGGCTGTTCTTGAACGTCAGGTTAATCTCGGAAAATTCACCAAACTGCTGGAACCTCTGCTGCCTCATAACATCGCACAGGCTTTAATTGACACTGACAATTACCCGGAACTTTTCAATCAGAGATTTGTGCATGAAAACAGCAGCGACACTCTCGGTTTTCTGTACATTTCCTGCAGGAACATGGGACAGAGAAAAGCCCACGGCATTTACTACACTCCGACGGACATCGTCATGAAGGCCGTAAACAGCATTACGGAAACGGAAGATTACCGTAACAAGACATTCATCGATCCCTGCTGCGGTTCCGGAAACTTTCTGATGCAGCTGCCTGACGATATTCCGTTCAACAGCATTTACGGAAACGACATTGATGCCACGGCAATCATGCTTGCCAGAATAAGCATGGGGCTCAAATACCCTGAGGTTTCCGCAGAAATGCTTGAATCACACCTTGTGGTTTCAAACTACCTGACAAGCATCTTCAAAATAGGTGAATTCGACTGCATTATCGGCAATCCGCCATGGGGCAGCATTTTCACTGATGAAGAGGAAGAATTTATCCGCGACAACTTCATATGTGCAAAAAAATGCCGCCATCCTGAGTCCTTTGAACTGTTCATAGAAGAGTCCGTCAGAGAGCTCAAACCTGACGGGACACTGACGTTTGTTGTACCGGAATCACTGCTCAACGTGAAATCCCATCAAAACGCAAGAGAGCTTATCATGAGGGAAACCAACATCACGGGGATCGAATATCTCGGTGATGTGTTCGACGGAGTTCAGTGTCCGGCCATAATTCTCAGACTGAAAAAAACAGCTAAAGGCTTTAATACCAAAGGGCTTGTCATCAAAACCCCAAAAAGAAAATTCACGATTTCCAAAAAGCGTCCGGTTCAGGCGGAAAACTTCAGTTTCAATCTCACGGATGCGGAGTATGAAATCATCAGCCGCATGAACAGGAACGGAAAGCTGTCTCTTAAGGATAATGCCACATTTGCCATGGGCATTGTTACGGGAAACAATCGGGATCTTCTGTCCGCCGCCCCGCGCAGCGAACGCAGCGAGTGCATAATCTGCGGTACCGATATCCGTAAATACGGCTATACTGCCGGACTTAACTTTATTGAATTTACGCCCGCTAAATTTCAGCAGTGTGCTGACACGGCCTGCTACCGCGCACCTGAAAAGCTGATATACAGATTCATTAACAAACGTCTTATATTCGCTTACGACAACAGACAGGTTCTGACGCTTAACAGCGCAAACATCCTTATACCTGAACTTTCCGTTCTGGACATTTTCTGCGTGCTGGCGATCTTAAACTCAAGACCTGCGCAGTTCTACTTCAGTCAGAACTTTAACTCATGCAAGGTTCTGAGATCCCATCTTGAAGCGTTTCCCTTCCCGGAAATCAGCTCCGAGGATCAGGCCGTCATCAAACAGATGGCCCTGAAACTGACCGATGCGGAGAATCTCAGACCGGACTCCACCCCATATCTGGAAAAACAGGTTGTGGACGGTATGGAGAACACTGACCGTGAAGCCGTATACAACGAACTGGACAGACGCATAGCCACAATCTACGGTCTCACGGGAAAGCAGTATGCCGTAATTCTTGAAAGTACCGCAGGAGACAGTACTCCGTAAAATACTTACTCATCATAATCCTTGTGAACGGGGTATATCCGGCCGGATTTTGCCCCGTTTTTCGGCCTAAGACCATGTACACTGCTCATGTACACTGCTGAAAAAGGTTCAATGGAATCAAAAGACAAAAAGGTTTACCAAAACCATGTAAAACAGCGAAACAAACTGAATTAATTCCTACATTTTGTGAGACATTTGCCATACTCTTGTAAGAGTAAAACAGTTTTTAAATTTCGCCATATTTTCCGACCGAAACTCCGCAACCCCTGCAAACACGCGATTTACGTCAAAAAACAAAATTCAGTGTTCCTCTCATAATATTAAAAAGTGACATTAATCATTAAATTTTCATTTTCATATATATACAATAAATACAAGTCAAGGGAGACAGGATGTCACTGATTGCCAAGAGGCTGCCCCGGGGCTCAAAGGCAGGATGCCTGATAACAGGAAGTTTACAGGCAAGATGCCGGTTAGGAACACGGATGTTCCGTCTAATTATCATTAATCGAACGGATTCGGTTGAATATTAGGTTGAGAGTAAAAAAGATTAAAGACATGTCGGGACAGGATGTCCCGACATTTTTTTTGCATCACATAAATTATACCGACAGCCTTCCGCCGCACTGATGCGACTGCGTATGACAATATTCTTTTTTATCAAAATCTTACCCAAAAAGCGCAGTAATGTTTACCTTCATAAAATTATCCTTAATATGGTTCTTTTCATCATGAAAAATAATATATTTTTGAATTCATGGAGCCGTCAAAACGGCAACATCCTACACATTTGTGAGACATTTGCCATAAGAATGTAAGCATAATAAAAAACGTAATCATTGACTTTTTTAACATGTAAAATTCCAAAACCCCTTTATTTTCAATGCTTATACACATGTCTCACAAGGCTTACAAAATTTTAATACAAGCTTTTTGTTGATCCAGATCAATTATTTATAAATCATGAATCTCTAGAATAACAATTGTTGAGGGAGACAAGGATGTCTCAAAGCAAGATGCAACCTCGAACACTTTCGGTTACGGATGAGATACAGGATGTATTCATGGCGTGACTGAGGAACAAGGATGTTCCGAATGCACCGCTTGATTTTACACGGATGTAAAAGACAGAGCGACGATTTTAAAACACACACATGTAAGTCACAAGGTTCGAAAGTTCATGATGAATTTTTTTTCGAACCTTCTTTTTTTTCTGTTTATTATTTTTTCACTGTCATCAGAGCTTTCCGCATTTTTGCTTTTAATCCATCTCCGAAATAACCAAAAGGTCAGTATGCATCTAAACTGTTTCGTCCAGCATGGTATCCGTAAAGTTTTTCCTGTGCAGTTACCATGATAATTCTTTCTTCTGCATTTACAGGCATTTTATCGGGATTCTGCGCCATTATTCATGCTTACTGCAGCCACAGACGTCAACCGTATACCCAGGACTGAAACTACTGATTTCATCTCCACTCCGGGCATATCCAGACACTGCAAAAACGCCCATTTATAACGCCGTCTTACACAATATCGCACATATTTGTAAGACATTACCCAATAAAATGTGAGCATTAAAAAAATCATAATTATACGCATACAGAAACAGGATTTGTCGGAAGCCTTTATTTTCAAGGCCTCCGGCATTTTTTACAAGTCTCACAAAGGCTTACATGCCCATATAATGTGATACAGTTCAATATTTTGAACAACCTTAATTTTTACAATTACAGGTGTTGAGGGAAACAAGGATGTTTCAGTGCCTCACACCTTCCGGCTCAGTCGTCATACATGGATGTAAGCGAATCGGGCCTGGGAACAGGATGTTCCTTTCTTCAGAGCTTATTTTTTACAGGACGTAAAAACGGGCAATGATTTTTAAAGTACACACATGCAATGTTTGTGGGTTCGAATATTAAAGGTACCTTTAATTTCGAACCTTTTTTTTGCATTACGCGCCCGAAACCACGCCATATATCCAGTTCATTCGTTCCTGACTGATACTTACCTTCCACACCATACCGGATGTTGCGGAAAAGACTCCTCGCGCATTACGCGCCCGATTTTTGCGGATTATCGCACCGATGACGTAAACAATGATGGAATATATCAATAAAAATAACTGATTTCGTACAAAACATCGTAACAGTGCAGGCGTGTCGCACATTCGGCAAATCTGCTGATTACGTTTTGCGTAAATACCCATTCTTTGAAGAATGTGGGATTCCGAACGTCACATGTCGGTCAGAGTTAAAGGAAAGACCATGACTGTGGGAAAGATCGTAGGAGGAGAGCTTACAGGTACAATTGAATGGACTGAGAAGTTCTTGAGTCAGTATCCAATCCTTGAAAAGCTCAAAACAACAAGGGTTATTGATAAGGTAAAATCAAAAGGCAGGTTTACCCGTTACAAATCACAGGCTGACGATATGGATGATAATTCCCTGTTCATACGAAGAGCGACTTCTCTTAAAGTGTTGCATGCCGGAGCAACGTGGCTGCTTGATCAGATTGTTGCATCAACACCTTTATCAAGGGCGTTAAGCCAAACATTTGACAGATACTATGGTTTTCAGAAGCTGTTGTCACTGGCCTATTTCAAAACAATTGAACCGGACAAAGCGATGTATCTTTATGAAGACTTTGCCTCAAGTACCCGACTCCCGTTCCACAGACCTTTGAGTATCAGCAGTATAACTAAATTCCTTCAGCATATAGACGAGGATAGAATCGACAGTTTTCTGAAAAAACTTAATGAGTACTGCATAGAAGAGGAGGAAAAATCCCAAGAGAATGTTTACTATGCTTTGGATTCCACCTCCATTTCAACTTGTTCAGATGCTCTTGATTACGCTGAATGGGGACATAACAAGGACGGAGATAATCTAAAACAGATTAACGTGGTCATGCTGGTTAATCAGCGTACCGGTTGTCCTCTTTACTACAGACACTATGCCGGAGCCACACCTGACGTATCCACCGTAAACCATCTGCTTAAAGAATATGCCAGAATGGGAATTAATCGCAGGGCTATAATTGTGGCAGACAAGGGATATGGCTCAGTTAAAAATATACACAAGCTGTATCAGGACAATCAAAGCTTTATCCTTAACATGAAGACCAACTTCAGTATATGCAAAAATCTGATAGTCAATAATCTTTCCTATCTGCTTGATGACTGCAGTTACAACAGAAAACTGGAACAGAATGTCATGACTGAAGAGATTTACTGGAGTTATCCCGGCAACTTCAACAAAGACACTAAAAGATGCCGACATGAGAAAGGCAGAATGTATGTCCACATATACCTTGACCATAACATCAGAAATGATGCCGACGATCTCTTTCGAGCCAGAATAGCAGAGCTGTTGGACAAGCAAAAGGCCGGGATTGAACCCTTAACTCAGGATGAGGAAGAATTCGTTTCAACCTATGTCACCAAAGATTCTAAAGGAAGGAATGTAATCAACAATGTCAAAAAGACTGAATACATGTTATGCAAGGGAATCAGAATTCTTCTGTCTGACATAATAAAAGATCCTGTAGAAGCTTCACGCGCCTACACCGAACGTAACGAGGTTGAAGAGAGTTTCAGGAAATTAAAGGATTTCACGGGGGCAAAAAGACTGCATGTATCCTCATCAAAAACCCTACCCGGCAAGATTTTTGTACACTTCCTTTCATGCAGCATTCTCTGCATGTTAAGACATCGCATTCATACTGCCGAAGCAAAAGGTATTCAGTTACCTTACGATTCGATACCAAAGATAATGTCTTCACTGTCTAACATTACTCAGACTGTATTTCCTGAAGGCGGTTATTTCTCTGAAATTGTCGGGAAGAAGAAAGAACTGTATGAAGGATTAGATATTCCGTTACCAGAGCCTGAAACAAATATAGAGTATGAGGAAGATTCTGCAGTAGAGTCTGAAGAATAAATAGAAATCCCCAACTCTAACTTAAGTTGGGGATTTTGACTTAACCCATAGTTACAGAAATTTGTTCAAAATATGGG
>CACWVT010000029.1 GCA_902764345.1 uncultured Ruminobacter sp. | reverse complement strand
GATCACCTGATGAGCGGTGTCATCATGGATAATACCGGCAGAATGGTATTTACTCTGTGGCGAGATCAGATTGCCCGTTTTGAGGACAAGCTTGAACTGAACACTCTGGTAATGGTGACGGGCAAGATAGGCTTTGACGAACGTGAGAACATGAAGAAGATTTTTATCGACAAGGTTGAAAACATAACTACTGCCCGTCAGCGGGCGGCCAAAGCCATAAGAATCTATCTTGATGCAAAACAGCTTAAGGATGACGGTCTGGCGTCCCGTATAAGAGAAGTGGCCGAGACGCAGGGAGGAAATACCAGACTGGAGCTTGCAATAGATAATGACAGGTCTTTTCTGATTGCTCCGACAAAGTATTACGTGGAACCTAGTGATTCCGTTCTGGATTCTCTTGAATACTACGTGAAAAACAGGGTTGAGGTCGTATACGATTAGTTTGTTTCACAGGAACGTCAGCTTTGGTTAAAGCCGCAAATTATTTATGTATACGTCCGGGACTCCGATGTTTGTTTGAGTTTGTTGGCATTGTGGTATTAATTTGTCGAAATTAAGGTATATTTAGTTTAAAATACATAAACTTTAATGTACGGACGGCCGTGGCGTACTGTTTTCTGCTGAAAAACGACAGGCAGATAAAGCCAACAAAAAAGCCGTCATGTAAAACGGTGCCGTATTTTCCTGTTCGGATATTACCTCTGAATATCCGCGTGCACAACGAGATATAGAGTGTCAGACAGGGACTTTATCGGATGCAGAGTCAGAAAACATAAAAACTGACATGCCGGTCAGATTGTTTTACAGTGTATTGTTGTATTCTTTATTCATTGTGCGATGCATGATGAATGCAGGGGTTTTGTCCGGGAACGGAACATTAATTCGGAATGTCCGGTTATTTGTTCGCAATGGCGTAAAAAAGGATTTTTTACATTTTTGTAATCAGACGTCTTCCGGCATAATCTTAAATTCTCGTCAGGAATGAGGTGTTATTTATATGAATATGGATTATCTTGATTTTGAACAGCCTATTGCTGAGATCCTGGCTCACATTGAGGAGCTTAAGAAGGTCAGTACCAATATCGGCGATAGTCTCGATTTTACCGATCAGATTGAATCTATGAAAAAGAAGCAGGAAGAGTTGACCACCAAGATTTTTTCAAATCTCGGTGCATGGCAGATATCCCAGCTTTCACGTCATCCGTTAAGACCTTATACTCTTGATTACATCGAGAACATTTTTACTGACTTTGAAGAATTTCACGGCGATCGTGCCTATGCTGATGACAACGCCATTGTCGGCGGTGTTGCCCGTATTGACGGTGAGTCCGTAATGGTTATAGGTCATCAGAAGGGCAGAGACGTACAGCAGCGTACATTAAGAAACTTCGGCATGCCTAGACCTGAAGGTTACCGTAAGGCTTTACGTCTGATGCAGACAGCTGAAAGATTTAAGCTTCCGATTATCACTTTCATTGATACTCCGGGTGCATATCCTGGCGTTGGCGCGGAAGAAAGAGGACAGGCTGAGGCAATTGCCAGAAATCTTAAGGTAATGAGCTCTCTGCGCGTACCTATTATTTGTACCGTTATCGGTGAAGGCGGTTCAGGCGGTGCTCTTGCCATCGGCGTCGGTGACCGCGTTAACATGCTGCAGTATTCAACCTATTCCGTAATTTCTCCTGAAGGCTGTGCTTCAATTTTATGGAAGAGTGCAGACAAGGCATCAACAGCTGCAGAAGCAATGAACATTACCGCTTCAGCATTAAAGGAACTCAAACTGATTGACAATATTGTGGAAGAACCATTAGGCGGCGCACACAGGGACTACAAGACCATGGCTGAAAATCTGAAGCTCAGACTGCTGATGGATCTGAGTCAGCTTAAGATGCAGTCTGAAGATCAGCTCCTTGAGAACCGTTACAAGAAGCTTCTTGCTTTCGGTTACTGCTAATGGAAGAGGTTGATGGTACATGAGATATCATCATCCTGCATAAGATACATAAAAACCTTAATGAATTCATTAAGGTTTTTTTTATGATGGACTTCCGGCCTTATTTGAAAATGTACAATCGTTTGTTTGGGTTGTCACTATGATAAATGACAGAGAACTGCTCAGCAGAAGAATTTCAGAAAAAATCGATCTTTCAAGATATGCCGGTTTAAACTGGGTTGTGGCACTGAGCGGCGGAGCTGATTCACGCATGCTTCTGGAGCTTGTTGCGTCATCCAGAAAACTTGCTCTCAGCGTAAGGGCAGTGTATGTTCATCATCATCTGCAGAAGGTGGCTGACGAATGGGTGACCTTCTGCCAAAATGAATGCAGAAAAACAGGTGTGGATTTTCACATAGAACATGTTCGTGTAAGTTTGCGGGGGTCAGTTGAGGCCAACGCCAGAAAGGCACGATATGAAGCTCTTTCGAAATACATTAACTCTGATAAATGTGTGCTGTTTACGGCACATCACGCAGATGATCTGCTTGAAACAATGCTGATGGCCATCAATCGCGGTGCGGGAATTTCCGGATTAAGCGCCATCCCAGATATTCAGCCTTTTGCGCACGGTTTTCTGGCAAGACCCATGCTTGCGGTAAGCCGGTCTGAGGTGGAGGAATTCTGTCGTATCAATGATTTAAATTATGTTACGGATCCCACCAACCTGAGTAATCAGTACGATCGAAACTATTTAAGACATGAAGTCATTCCCGTAATTAAAAGACGTTTCCCTCAGATTCTCACGGGAGCACGGATTGTTTCAGAGAATCTTCGTGATGATCTGCTTTTATATGAGGATATGCTTAAGGAAAAGCTTGCCGGTTTTGTGGATATTGTTCCTTTTGGCGGTTTCGCCCTGAATATGAAAAAGCTTGCAGGAATTAGCGGAGAACTTAGTGATAAGTACCAAAAGGCATTAATCAGATTGTTTTTACGCAACCATTACGGTATTCAGATTCCCAGAAAACAGTTGCCGGAGCTTATGAAGCTTAAGGATAGTACGGATTCAAAGGCAAGAATAGAGGTGGAGGATATGGTCATAAGTCTATATCGCGGTTACCTTTTTGCCGTTCCCGATACCACTGGACTTATTAATTCCGGAACAGTACATATTGTCGTTGGGGAGGATGTTCACTGTGGCGGTGTGGTGCTTTCCCTAAGGAAAGCTGTTGAATGCGGGGATGATTCGTGCAATGCTTCCCGCGGGAGCGAATCAGGCATTGTTGTTCGAGATGTTTTTTATCTGCCGAAAGATGAGAACGGGCTGATCCTGCAGTTTAATCCGGTATCATCACTCAGACTAAAACCAAGCACCAGAATGCATAGTCAGATTCTAAAACAGCTGTGGAAGGAATACGGTATTCCGCTGATTCTCAGACCTCTGCATCCTGTCGTTACGGATGAAGGCGGTAATATTTTGGGAGTTCACGGGGTTTTCAAGATCTGTGGTGATTCTGAAAGACAGACTGGAAACGATTATTATTCTGTTGAACTGACTGTCAGACATGATTCATTTGAAGGATAAAACCTAATTCAGAACACATGACATATCGGAAGCGGATAGATTTTTAACAGGCAAAAAAAACGGTCACCAAGACAGCAGATGATGACCGAAAACACGGAATGAAAAACAAAGAAAATAATAAACATTATATCTTCGTTTCGCAGGTATAATTTTAGACTGGGGTCTGGGCAGAAAGTTCCCAGATGATATCTAAAATTATTTTTTAGTATAAACTAATTTTGTTGATTTGTTCCACGAAATATGGAATTTGTGTGTCAAAAAGTGTTACCAAAGTCTAGAATCGATCAGAAACATTATTGTAAATAAATCTGTGATTAAACTGTTTATATTCTGGAAGTGAATTTAAGATACGCTGATATACGGGGATATAAAGAGCTGTTAATTTTATGTTTATTCTGTGAATAATTTATGACACAAGTTCCATATATTGTTTGTTCCTTTTGTCACTGTTTTTATAAAATTATAAAATAAACCTGTTCCCTACAATGGGGATGTCCGGGGCGGATAATAATTAAAAAAGTTCAGGGCCAAATAAAAAACTCGCCTTAGAATTAAGTTAAAGCGAGTTAAGAAAGATATTATTATGAAGGAAGAGCTTATCAGCTCTATTATCTTAGAGAGTGGAGTTTATAAAAAGTTCACTTTTCCGAGAAAAAAATAAAACCGGCATTTTTTTGCCGGTTTTACTTTTATGATTCATACCCGTAAGGGTTAGTCAGAATTAGGCAAGAGCCTTGATCTGTGCACTTAAACGAGACTTATGACGAGCAGCCTTGTTCTTGTGAATTAAACCGTTGCTGGCAGCGCGATCAAGAAGAACCTGAGCGTTGTTGAAAGCTTCCTTTGCAGCATCCTTCTGGCCTGCAGCGATTAAAGCTACAACCTTCTTCACTGCGGTACGCATAGCTGAACGCTGAGCAACATTATGAACACGATTTCTTTCTGAAACGATTACACGCTTCTTAGCTGACTTGATATTAGCCAAAGTAAACTCCTAAAAATTCTTTAATATAAAGATAAACTTAACAATACTTTTAAGGTTTATCGTTCAATTTATCAGTGTTAATCTTTAAACACACAAACCAAATGACTTTTACGGTCTGTTTTCAGATGAGCGCAATTATAATTGTCTTTGTCTAAAAACACAACAGCAAAAAGTCATTATCATCGTATGGCGTAGTTAGCCGATTACGCCGATGATCGTTTTGCGGTTTGTCCCTGTTTATGGATAGCTTTACGGCACAAAGAGACACTTCCCGGAATTTAGGATTTTATGCGTATTGCAATCAAACTAGGTTTGGACAATAAACTGGGCGGATTATATCAAAAAATCATCTTAATGTCATGTTTTTTGACAGGCGTTTTTATGCGTAATTCATGTTCCGGAATCTTAATCAGTATGAGAGGCGACATTGCAGAGTGTGGAATCGGAAGAATGAAGCACGGCTTTGTGTTTGAGTATGTGCCTGATAGCGGTTATAATCTGCACTCATGCACCTATCCGTTAATAACATTCGGCATTAGTGATGTTTCGTTTCAGGTGCACTAGAGAAGCAGGCGTATTCGTTCCGGTTACCTAAGGTAAAAGGTGGTGAGCCTGCGTTTAATTCGGTAAGATGGATTTATGCTTATATCATGAGTAAATTGTTTCGTTCCAGCCTGATTACGTCCGTAGCTACTTTTATGTCCAGAATTCTCGGTCTCATAAGGGATGTTTTCATTGCCGGAATTCTCGGGGCCGGACAGAGCTCGGACGTGCTCTTTTTTGCCCAACGCATTCCTAACTTCCTTAGAAGACTGTTCGCGGAAGGAGCTTTCAGTCAGGCATTTGTCCCCGTGATGGCTGAATTTAAGGCCAAAAAGGACAAGGAAGGGCTTAACGATCTTATCAGTCATACCTCAGGTACACTGGGTGCTCTTGTGTTTCTTATTACCATTCTCGGCATGCTCGGAAGTCATGTTGTTACCGCAATTTTCGGTTGGGGCTGGTTCGAGGAATGGCTTCACGACGGTCCTGAAGGAGGAAAGTTTGTTCAGGCTTCGTTTCTTCTTAAAATTACCACTCCGTACCTGTTTTTTATAACCCTTACGGCCGTGTCCGGTGCCATCCTGAATACTTTTGAGAAGTTCCTTATTCCTGCGATAACCCCGTGTCTCATGAATCTGTGCATGATTGCCAGCTGTATATGCATTGCTCCTTATACGGAAGATCCGAATTTCGCACTGTCTTTGGGATTCCTTGCCGGCGGTGTGGTTCAGTTTGCATTCCAACTTCCTTTTCTGTACAGGCTTGGATGTCTGGTTAAGCCGAAAATAAGTTGGAATCACCCCGGTGTGGCTAAAATAAGAAAGCTGATGCTTCCTGCAATTTTCAGTGTTTCAGTGAGTCAGATAAATCTCATTATCAATACCATTATTGCCACGAATCTTGCAACCGGAGCCATCAGTTACCTGTATTATTCCGACAGATTACTGGAATTTCCAATAGGTATATTCGGCGTGGCCATCGGAACCGTGATTCTGCCTGCCTTGTCACGGCAGTTCGCCAAAAAGGATAATGACGGCTACGTAAAAACCATGGATTGGGGAATAAGACTTGTTCTGCTTTTGGGATTTCCGGCAATGATGGGAATAATCATGCTTCGCGAACCTATTGTAAGGGTTCTCTACATGAGAGGAGAGTTTGGACTCGATGCCGCAGGTCACGTGGGACTCAGCGTCATTGCATCAGTTTCCGGTCTGTGGGCCATTATGCTTGTCCGTGTGCTGGCTCCTGGGTTTAACGCCAGACAGGATACGGCTACGCCGGTAAGATACGGCATAATATCCATGATTACCAATATATGCTGCAGTCTTATCATTGTTTTTCCTCTGGAAAAGTACCTGGAAATTGACGGCGGACTTGGTTACGGTTATCTGGGGCTCGCTCTGGCTACCACCGTCTCCGCCGTTCTGAACGCAACACTGCTTTTATGCGGGCTTGCCAGAAAAAACATTTATCACGTCAGCAGGTCTACAGTACTGTTTATCATAAAGCTTCTGGCTGGAACTGCGATAATGTCAGTCGGACTGAGTTTTATCAGGGAGTATTTTGCTGAAAATATCGAGGCCTGGGCTTCACTTGGACTTTTGGCGTCTATAGTGTATCTGTCGGTTCTTATCGTAGCCGGAGCCCTGATATACTTTGTGTCACTTTTTGCTCTTGGGATTAGACCGTCTCATCTGCGCGGTGTGTAGTTCGAAAATTGCCGTACCGCAACAGTACGGCTGTAAACTGCTACCTTCGAATGAAATGTGAAAAATGTTATAAACATAACGTTTTTTTGGTATAATCTGAAACTTGTTGATATATAAATTTTAGGTTTTGAGTAGTTGGTAGTAGTTGGTTGAATTATGCACTTAGTGCGAAATCTTGATAATTATGCCGATAATGCCGACGGAATGGCTCTTACCATAGGCAATTTTGATGGTTTGCATATAGGGCACAGGGCAGTCCTCGGTGAACTTAAGGAAAGAGCTGGAAAGCTGGGGCTTAAGACCGGTGTGATGTGCTTTGAACCTCAGCCTCTGGAATTTCTTTCATGCGAGAGAATACCCGCAAGACTCAGCAGGTTCAGGGATAAGTATCTTGGGTTAAAGGAACTTAGCATAGATACACTGTTCTGCCTGAAATTCAACGAAAAGTTGGCAGGTTTGTCTCCGGAATCGTTTATTAAGGATATTCTGGTAAAAAAACTGAATGTCAGACTGCTGATTGTGGGTGACGACTTCCGTTTCGGGAAAAAGGGCGGAGGCGGATATGAACTTCTTTCTGAAGCCGGAAAAATGTTCGGATTTACGGTATTCAGCATGTCCAGTTACAGATACTGCGGAGAAAGGGTGAGTTCCACGGCCATAAGACAGCTTCTGTCGGAAGGCGCTTTGGAAAAGGTTTCCGAGATGCTCGGGGAATACTTCTACATCCGCGGGAAGGTATGTCACGGCAGAAAGATTGGTTCAACCATCAGTTTTCCGACTGCAAACATAAACCTCAACAGAAGGGTTATTCCTCTTTTCGGTATTTATGCCGTTAAGGTCGGCATGCCTGACGGAACAGTTCGTTACGGCATGGCAAATGTCGGTATAAGACCGACGGTTAACGGAAGTGATCCCCTTCTTGAGGTGTTTATATTTGATTTCTCCGGTGATTTGTACACCAGAGAGATAAAGGTTTCGTTCATAAAGAAATTAAGGGATGAGATTAAATTTCCTTCTCTTACGGAACTGAAGCAGCAGATTTCTAGGGATGAGCAGGAAACAAGGGCTTTTTTTAAGGCTCATCCGTGAGAAGACGACTGAAGAATTTTTGAATGCGGAAGAATGCGCAGACGTTCTGTCCGTATTTGCAATGGTTTAAGGTGCGGTGTTTGCCGTTCTTGTTTAGACATGCCGTAATCGGTCTCTCCGCAGTATGTTAGGGTTGCATGAATGTAATGTTCTCCTTAACACGTGCAGGCTGTTGAGCGGTATTTTTTAATTATGGTATTAAATTGAAATGACAGATTATAAGAAAACTCTTAATTTGCCTGATACCCCGTTTCCTATGCGCGGAGATCTGGCAAAGCGTGAACCGCTGATGTTAAACTCTTGGTATGAGGATGATCTTTATAGTCAGATTAGAAACGCTAGAAAAGGCAGAAAGTCATTCATTCTGCATGACGGTCCTCCATATGCTAATGGTAATATTCACATTGGTCACTCAGTAAATAAGATTCTTAAAGATATCATAATTAAGTCAAAGACCCTTAGCGGTTTTGATGCTCCGTACATTCCCGGGTGGGACTGTCACGGTCTGCCAATCGAACTTAAGGTTGAAGGCCTCGTAGGAAAGCCGGGACAGAAGGTTACTGCAGCTGAGTTCAGAGAGGAATGCCGCAAGTATGCCAGAACCCAGATAGATGCGCAGCGTAATGATTTTAAGAGACTCGGTGTTCTCGGTGACTGGGATAATCCTTATCTCACCATGAATTTTGAAACGGAAGCCAATATCATCCGTGCTTTGGGTAAAGTTGCCGAAAACGGACATCTGGTTAAGGGCTTTAAGCCTGTTCACTGGTGTATCGACTGCGGCAGTGCGCTGGCTGAAGCAGAAGTTGAATATTATGACAAGCAGTCATACGCAATCGACGTATGCTTTAAGGCGGCAGATGCAGATGCCGTACTGAAGGCTTTCGGTAATGTTCAGTGCGACACGGTTCCTAACATT
Source organism: uncultured Ruminobacter sp. (assembly GCA_902764345.1). Taxonomy (GTDB): domain Bacteria; phylum Pseudomonadota; class Gammaproteobacteria; order Enterobacterales; family Succinivibrionaceae; genus Ruminobacter. Next base: position 16,726 of record CACWVT010000029.1, on the reverse strand, counting down.
GTAATCTGGACAACAACTCCGTGGACTCTGCCTGCAAACAGAGCAGTCTGTCTGAATGCTGATTTCAATTATCAGCTCATTAAGGCTGATAACGGCAAGTGCTACATTCTTGCTGAAGTTCTTGCTGCCGACGCATTAAAGAGATACGGTGTTGAAGAATTTACAGTTCTTGCCGTAACAAAGGGCAGCAGTCTTGAAGGCCTGAAGTTCTGTCATCCTTTCCTGGATATGCAGGTTCCTGTAATTCTCGGTGCACACGTTACCGATGATTCAGGTACCGGTGCGGTTCATACTGCTCCGGGACACGGTATGGACGACTATGTTGTAGGTTCAAAGTATAATCTTGAAGTGGCCTGTCCTGTCGGCGCTGACGGCCGTTTCCTTGAAGGCACTCCTTTCTTCGCCGGACAGAATGTATTTGAAGCCAATCCAAAGGTTGTTGAACTGCTGAAGGAAAAGGATGCTCTTGCAGCCGTAAACAAAATTACCCACTCATATCCTTGCTGTTGGAGACATAAGTCACCTATTATTTTCCGTGCTACACCGCAGTGGTTTATCAGCATGGAAGAAAAGGGATTGAGAACTAAGGCTCTTGATGAAATAAAGAAGGTTCAGTGGGTTCCTTCATGGGGACAGAACAGAATTGAGGCCATGGTTGCAAACCGTCCTGACTGGTGTATCAGCCGTCAGCGTACATGGGGTGTGCCGATTGCCCTCTTCGTTGATAAGGACACCAATGAGCTTCATCCTCGTACTCAGGAACTGATTGAGGAAATTGCCAAGCGCGTTGAGAAGAAGGGAATTCAGGCCTGGTGGGATCTTGATCCTAAGGAAGTTCTGACTCCTGAAGAACAGGAAAGATATGTAAAGGTTAAGGATACTCTTGACGTATGGTTTGACTCAGGTTCAACCAGTTATACGGTTGTTAACAAGCGCAGTGAATACAACGGTAACAGTGCTGACATGTATCTTGAAGGTTCGGATCAGCACCGTGGCTGGTTCATGTCATCACTTATGATCAGTACAGCCATTTCCGGAAAAGCTCCTTACAAGACCGTTCTTACCCACGGCTTTACCGTGGACGGACAGGGACGTAAGATGAGTAAATCCATCGGCAATGTAGTAAGCCCTCAGGACGTAATCGGAAAGCTCGGCGCCGATATTTTAAGACTGTGGGTTGCTTCTACCGATTACAGTGGTGAAATGACCGTGTCTGATGAAATATTAAAGCGCAGTGCGGAATCCTATCGTCGTATCCGTAATACCTCAAGATTCCTGCTGGCCAACATTAATGATTTCAATCCCGCAACTGATATGGTTGATTTCAAGGATATGGTGGCTCTGGACCGCTGGGCCGTTTCATGTGCCGCAAAGGCTCAGAAGGAAATCATCAGTGCTTATGACAGCTTTGATTTCCATACCGTAGTGCAGAAAATAATGCAGTTCTGCTCTGTTGACATGGGATCTTTCTACCTTGATATCATTAAGGACAGACTGTATACCTCAAAGACCAACGGCGTGGCTCGCAGATCAAGTCAGACTGCACAGTATCTCATTGCCGAAGCGATGGTTAGATGGTTCTCTCCAATCCTGAGTTTCACCGCTCAGGAAATCTGGCAGCAGTTACCTGGCAGCAGGGATAAGTACGTATTTACCTCTGAATGGTTTGAAGGTCTGAGAGAGCTTCCTGAAGATGATTCTTTAAATGACGATTTCTGGCAGAAGGTTAAGACAGTTCGCGATGAGGTTAACAAGAAGCTTGAAATTGCCCGTAAGGACAAGGTAATCGGCAGTTCACTTGAGGCTGAAGTCAGAATTTATGCAAGTGACGACATTGCCTCAACCCTCGCCGTTCTCGAAGATGAACTCCGTTTTGTTCTTCTGGTATCGAAGTGTGAGGTGTTACCTCTTGCCGACGGTGCCGATGCTGAAAAGACTGATATCGAGGGGCTCTCAGTTACCGTTACCGCAACTGCTGAGGAAAAGTGTGAAAGATGCTGGCATCGTGTTCCGGGAATCGGTTCTGTTGAGGGACATCCTGGAATTTGTAAGCGCTGTGCCGAAAACATTGACGGCGACGGTGAAATCCGTAAGTTTGCATAAATTCGGCATACAGCATACTTTCTGAAAACATATAAGCCCTGTTTACAGCAGGGCTTTAATTTAATTATTTAGGGACAAGTGAATGAGTGGAAAAATCTTAAGGTCAGGGTTGGTGTTTCTGCCTGTTTCGGTTGTGGTAATCCTATTGGATTATTTTAGTAAGCTGTGGATAATTAACAATATTCCTGCGTATGACCCCAATGGCTTTATTGAGGTTATCCATGATTTTTTCAGCATTATTCATGTGCATAATCAGGGTGCGGCATTCAGCTTTCTGGCAGATAAGGGAGGTTGGCAGAAGATTTTCTTCGGAGCTGTTGCTTTAGGCGTCAGCATATACCTTTTGGTCTGCATGTACAGAAACAGAGTGTCGGATTTTCTTCCGAATATTTCTTTTGCCCTGATTATCGGCGGAGCTCTGGGTAACCTGTATGACCGTATTGTGTATTCATACGTAATAGATTTCCTGGATTTTTATCTGGAATGGGGCGGAAAAATTCATCACTATCCGGCATTTAACATTGCTGATTGCGGAGTGTGTGTCGGTGTATTCCTTTTTGTTGTTTATGAACTTTTTATCAAAAAGGAGGATAAGAAGGAAGAGGGAGCCGGGAATGCAGGAGAATAAGTTAAGAAAAAAAATCCTACTGGTCAGTCCTCGCGGTTTCTGTGCCGGAGTAAGCAGGGCAATTCAGATTGTCGAGCTGGTACTTGCCAAATACGAGAACGAAAATGTCTATGTGCTGCATGAGGTTGTTCACAACAAGCATGTGGTTGAAGAGCTTAACCGTCACGGAGCCATATTTGTGGACAGCCTTGACGAGATTCCGGATGGGGCCATAACAGTATTTTCAGCTCATGGTGTTTCCAAGGCTGTTGAGCAGAAGGCGGTCAGAAAGAATCTCAGGGTATATGATGCCACATGCCCGATTGTGGATAAGGTACATCGTAAGGTGAGGCGCATAAGTGACAAGGATGAGGAAATCATCATGATTGGTCATGCAAAGCATCAGGAAGTAGAAGGGACTGTCGGTCAGTACACGAGTTCAGTGGGGGCAATGCATGTGGTGAATGACATTGAAGAAATAGGCAGGGTGCATATCAATAACCCTGAAAAACTTCATTTTGTTACACAGACAACGCTGAGTGTTGATGAGGCTCAGAGCTGTATTGACGCACTCAGAAAAACCTTCCCTCTTATTTCCGGTCCGGCCACAAACGATATCTGTTATGCCACTCAGAACAGACAGCAGGCCGTAAAGGATGTGGCTCATCTCGCAGACGTGGTTCTGGTGGTGGGGTCAAAAAATTCTTCAAACTCCAACAGGTTAAGTGAGGTTGCAAGACAGTCAGGCTGTATTTCCTACCTCATTGACGATTATACTGACGTGAAGCAGGAAATGATTGCCGGAAAAGAGGTTGTTGCCATTACGAGCGGTGCTTCTGCTCCGGAATATCTCATTGAGGAGATAGTGAAACATCTTAATGTAAATGATGAGTACGACATTGAAAACATCGGTGTTTCAAAGGAAAAACAGAACTTCAGACTGCCGGAAGGACTGTGATGTTTTTATAACCTTTATAAAGTCACTTGATTCTTCTGTAATCACGTGACTTTATTCTTAAACGTTCTATATCCGTTTTGTAATAATGCGTGTTTACATTTGTTAATAACCGGTTGTATGACTTTTACGTTTTATCAATTGTAAAATATATGTTTGTTAGTCAGTTTCCGGAATAATTAAAACATGGTAAGAATGCATTTTTCTTTTCCATGTTTCTAGTCAGGATTATGCTAAAAACATAAAACAGAAGAATATATATATTGCAAATATATATAATTCATATTTATTTATGAATATATATACATGGAAAAAACTTTAATTCAGATATTAAAAATCAATGATTTATATTAACAAAATATTAAAAACTGTTGATTTTTAACACTTTTTTATAAAAATAATTTCATAAATTTTAACGTAAAATTTTACTGTTTTTGTGAATTGAGCAGAAATTCCATTATTAAATGTTAATAGTTTTTTGAAAATATTTGTTATTTGGTATTTAATAGTAAATTGAGTAGTTTTCATTTTTGAAAAAAGAAAAAATTTTTATATACATTATAAGTGAGGTAAACTCATGGTTAAGTTAAAAAATTTATCCAGAGTCATTAATGCCTGCGTAGTGCTGGCTGCCGCGGGTATATCGATCTCAGGTGTGGCTTATGCCGAGAATGTAAATTTAAAGGATGCCACAAATGAAGAATTACAGATGGTTGAGAGTAATGCCACGGTTACTGCTCCGTTCGGTATAGCGGGGCTAGGTGTTGCTCCGTTGGTTATGCTGACTGTAGGTCGTGATCATAATCTTTTCTCTGAAGCGTATTCAGACTATACCGATATTGATGGTGACGGCAAACTTGATATCATGTTCGACCCGTCCATTTCTTATTTCGGTTTGTTTGATAATAAATTCTGTTATAAGTATAAAGAAGGTATTATCGATCTTAAAGATAAAACTCAACCATTGCACTCAAACGTAACTATACAATTTAATAGTGGTAAACGGGGTAAATGGAGTACAACTTACAACCAGTTCCCGGGATATTGGTATCCTGTGGGAAGGGCAGGCGATGAGAAGTTTGGCGGAAAATCCGTTCCGGCCAGTTTGTCCATGTGGAGTGAATCCGACAGGCCTACCAGGACGGTGGATGTATGTAACGGAAGCTCCTGGAGCGGAAATTTCCTGAATTATGTAACTTCAAGCAGAATTGACGTTATCAGAAAAGTTCTTTATGGCGGTGCGAGAGTATATAATAATACCACAGGTGCGGGTTTTAAGGCTGGTAAAACCAGAACAACGAAGTATGTGTATTCGACAGAAATTGCAGGGAAAAAGAAAACTCTGGAATCTTCGTTGCTGGCTCATTCGCGAGTGCTTCGAGACTCTCATGCTTGGGGTAAGGTTCTCTCAGATCTGATGTATGAAGGACAGTTTACAGTAAATCAATTCACCGATCTGGATAATACCGGTAATGCTGAGAATGCCTGGTTCTTTATTGTTGCTTCACCGGACGACAGTGTTCGCAAGGACAATGATGATGACAATGCCGGTAATTCATTCCGTTGGACTTCTACCTACATGCGATATGCACTTGTTAAGAATGCAGGTATGCCTGGGCGCACTGCCAGCAGTGAGGACGCTGCATACATATGGGACTGGGCAAGCCGTCAGACGTTTAATCAGGATGATCTGGATGCCATAGGTTCCGATCATCAGAAAAGAATTGACAGAAAGAATAAAGCTTCAGGTAGTTCCGTATCTAACACAGATCTGTTTGATAAGGTAGAGACAAAGAACATAGCAGTGGTAGCTTGTACAGAGGAATTCCATGACAATGACAACTGCATGAATTATGGTACTGAAACTAATCCTATTTGGCAGCCTACCGGTCTGCTTCAGCAGTATGGTCAGGGTGCTTCTCCAAGAATGAGGTTCGGTCTTATCACCGGTGGCTGGTCGAGCAATATCGAAGGCGGTATTCTCAGAGCGAATATCGGTGATTTTACGTCAGAAATACGTATGACTTCTGATTCTAATCATTCAGCCGGTGACTTTGATTTCAGCAAGATATCTTGTGCAGGTGTAACATCAAATGGTAAGGGGTCTATATGCGGTCTCATTGCAACATTTGACAGAATGAATATATCTGCAAAGCATTCAGGTAGTGATAATTCCAGTCCTAATGGTGGTGGTGTATATAATAAGTGTTCTCGTGATAAGACTGACAATGGTCCGTTGGTTAAGATGAATACTGAAAGTACTGGTATGTGTCATGATTGGGGGAATCCTGTAGGTGAAATCCTCTACGAGACGGCCAGATATTTCCAGGGGCGTTCAATGTACAAGGATAATTCTGGTTTTGAAGAAGCTCAGTTAAAAATGGGACATGTTAAGCCTACGGATCCATATCCAGATGGGAGTTCTACGTACTGTGCTAAACCTGTTGCTTTGCTGATTGCTGACGAAAATATAAGTTTTGACAGTACTAACGTGAAAAATGACGCATATGATTCTGATACATCAGCCATTGTAAATGAAACCGGGACTGTTTCAAATGAATACGGCCTTGCAAAAGGTTCCTATTATATGGGAGCGATAAGAGGCGAAAATAAAGATTCAGGTATGTATGAATTTATTCCTTCAAGGAAGGAAATCTCAAATCTTAATGAGGTCGTTGGTTTAGCTCCTGCCGCTGCTTTCAGTGCTGGTTCATATAATGTTGCAGGCGTTGCCTCTTTGTACAGTAAAGGTTTAAACAGAACATCACACGGACCAAATAATAAGCAAAGTGATTTGTATATGTCTACCTATGTGGTTGCAATGAAGCCTAATGTTCCTCAGATAAATGTTCCGATTAATACCGGAGCGGGAACTGCTTATGTAGAAATACTGCCTTTCGCCAAAACTCCGTCAGAAGATAGTTCTTGCGAAACCTCTGCTAGCTGGGATCCGCACGGCAATAAATGGTACCATGTTGAAGATTTTAGCAAGATTACAAAAGACATTCGTGTTAAGCAGTCAACAAATCAGGTTGCTGATTTCTATGTTGAAAAACTGAGTGATAATGAAGGTGTATTCAGAATCAGTTATGAAGACTTTGAGTATGGTTCTGACTATGATATGGACTGGGTGGTTGCCTATAAATATCAGGTATTGCAGGGCAAAAATGGTACATACATCAGAGTCATGTTAACTCATGAAGACGGTGACCCATATGCACCTCAGCATGCAGGATACGTAATTACAGGCGTTGAAAATGAGGGTGTGTATGTTGATCTCGGAAAGGTATCTGCAAAGAACAACAATGGATGCGTGTACAATTTGTATGAGTTGGATACAGTTATTAATGATGCTTCAATTGATTCCTGTAAAGCTTGGAATCGAATATCAGCAGATGGTACAACCGGTCTGACTCAGGTTGCCAATGAAGGTAAAAATGGTGGGGATCTTCCTTATGACGTATGCTTGTTCCCTGCTTATAACTATATAGAGAGCAGCTATTCTTTCTGGAATAGTGGAAACATTGATGATTACTATGAGAAATTCATTAAGCCTCATGCAAATATTTACTATGGGAACAGAAGCTCTCTAGTATCACAGGGATACTGGCAGTATGCAAGATTTGACCAGGGTAAGGATTTCAAGAATGGTAATGATAAGCATAACTATCGTTTGCATGGAGATCACTATTCATCAATGGGGTATAAGGCAGCGGATAACAAGTCAACCGTAACTACCAGCCGCACGTTTAAGGTTAAGGCTACGAATGACAATACTGGTTGGCTGAAGAGTCCTCTGTGGTACGCAGCAAAGTACGGTTTATCTCAGGATCCTAAGGCTCCTAGCGAAAACCGCCTGCAGCGTAAAGATCCTTCTATAGAACCGTCAAATTACTATCTTGTAACGAATCCTATTAAGCTTCGTGACGGTATAGCGCAAATGCTCAATAAGATTGTTGAGAATGTGAGCTCCAGCTCTAGTCTGGTTTTAGCAAAAAATGGAGATTCACTTGATCAGTACTCTACTGCATATGAAGCATCAACCTGGTTCGGTGAATTGGTGAAGAGGGTGTATTCAACTTCCAGTCAAGATGGCACCACGGTTGAAACATACATTGGTGAGGTAGCGTGGCATGCCTCTGAAACTTTTGCTGAAGAAAAGCCGGATAACAGATTAGTTCTAACTTTAGACACTAATCCTAGTGCTTCCAGCTTTAAGATAAGACGTTTTTATGCGAAGGAGAATGCGTACGACTACACAACTTGGAACAATACCCCATCTGTTCAAGATACTTATGTTACCTTATCCAAAAAAGATGGCGCTGTAAATGACAAATACCTGGGTCATTATGTAGTAAGCCAGCTTCTCAATGACACCGGCCTTTCTGAGGCTGAGGTGGAAAATGCGGATAATCTCGTATACGCTGATAAAGTCGTGAGATGGGTTCTTGGCGATCATATCTACGAAGGTCTGAATACGTCAGATAATTACTCTCTCCGTCTGGCAAAAAATGAGAATAAGCCATTAAGATATCGTGAATATAATCTTCAGAGGTTTGTTTTAGGAGATATAATTAACTCTGATGCTGTTGTATTTTCAGTTCCTGGTGCTGAAAGTGTACAGGTAGATGCCAACGGTAACAAATGGATACAGAAGTACATAGCTGTGGGTGCGAATGATGGTATGCTTCATATCATAAATGAACGCAATGGTAAGCCTATAGTTTCTTACCTGCCATCAGTTGCACTTTCGTCAATAGGCAGACTTGTTAAGGAAACTTATGCAAGTGATCATATGTCATTTGTTGACAGTACCCCTGAAGTTATTACGATTGACGATAAGGTATACCTCTATGGCACTTATGGTATGGGGCTTAGAGGTGGCTATCTGCTTAACGTGACAGCTATGCCTACAATTGTTAACGTAGGATCTCCTGAAGACCGATTCCAAGCGCTTAATGATTCTTCAACTGATCCTTTAGTTGTTTGGGAACTTAGGGATAACGATAGCGATTTAGTTGGTAAGCAGCGTGTGGCTCCTACATACATCAGAGTTAAGAAAGCCAGAGAATCTGATGAAGCTATCCATTATTTAGTTTATGGTAGCGGGTACGATGCTCAGAAGAGTGGTCTGCTGTTTGTTGATATGTTTAATCTTGGAGAACATTGCTCTAACAAGTTATATGCTCCTTGCGTAGCAAATGAAGTTGAGTTTAATGCCGAAGATCCTTGGGGATACAACAGAAAGAATGCTCTCGGACCTGTAAACATGTATACCTTATCAGATAAATATGCAATTGGTCAGAAGTATGATGCAATGTATGTTGGCGATCTGTTCGGTAATATTTGGAAGATGGATCTTGATTCTTTCACTGCATCAGGGAATGACGCTCTGAACTTCGATGTTACCAAATGGGGCTCTGACAGTTATTCTAAACCTCAGATTATCTTTAAGGCTTTAGACAGCAACGGAGTGGCTCAGCCGATAACTTCTGCCATCGCAGTTGATTCACATCCTTATGGTGGTGTCGGTCTGATTTTTGGAACTGGTGGTCTGTGGACAGCCGCCGATCAGGGCACTGTGTCTCTTAAGTATAATACTGCTCAGTCTTTATACATGTTAAGAGACAGAAGTTCAGATCCTGATGTTAATGTTTCAAGCAGAGTTGGAAGTACACTGGTGCATAAGTGTTATAGTTCTTATTCATCAGATGCAAAAGAAGGCTGTTTGGTTCAGTATGTGTTTGCTTCGGATGATCGTACCAGTATAGTGGTTTCTCCAAGTACAACACCAAAGGTCGGTTCAAAGATTTTTGGCTGGTTCTTGGATTTAGCTGATGCAGATGGACAGAGTTTTAAGGATGGTGCACGTATTTACAGGGCTCCAAATATTGTTGATTCATTTAATTTCTCTGTTCCTGTAAATATGCCAAATGTAAGCGATACCTGTAATGGTGGCGGTACATCTTATCTGGTAACCGGTGATTGGACCCTTAGAAGCTTAACCAAATTATCTAGTCCGGAAGTATACAATGGACTGTTGAGTGAGGGTAGGGTGTTCATGGGTAAAGATGGTAAGAGACATGTCGCATACCCTCTGGATTCTGCGGATAAAGACGCACAGAAGGAGCAAGTAGACCTTCCATTTAATTCGAAAGTAGTATCCAACTCTTCCTGGATTAAGCTGTATTAAATCACATTTTTATGTGATGAACATACTGTGATAAAATCCCTCCATTTGCTGGAGGGATCCCCATAAGTTGAACAAATCAAACTTATGCTTGTTTTAAGGCTGAATTTCCTACTTCACAGGGAGTTCGGCCTTTTAATTTTTCCGTACTCTATTATTGTTGCAATAATGGATATACTCCTCCATTGCGTCCTTAAGCTTGTCAGGTGTGTTAAACTCATGTTCATCTCCCGAAGTGCCGTCTGATTTATGTATCGAAGAGAAACATGAATCTACCAATCCTGCTTATATAATTTAAATATGTTCTAAGTTAAGTGCAAAGGAAACCATGAAGCAGATTAAGGATAAGGAATATTTCAGTAGGTACCATGATGGTGATTATTAGGACGATGTGTTGCTTATAGGTATTAACTATGAGCCTAAAACAAATGCTCACCTAAAGACTAGATTAAAATTTGAAGCATTGTTATATGCTATACCTTATAGGAACAGCAATTCAATTAGTGGCCTATAAAGTACAAATTACTTCTTGACAAAGGTCATTTCATAGCAGGACATTAAAATTTCACTTTATACCGGCAACCACTGTTATTACGTGCAAAACTCAGGATTTCTAACGGAATTCTTATGGAACTGTTACTGGGAATTTCAGTTGGTATTGCTGATACCGGAAAGAATAAATCCCTAAATTGACTGATTTTAGGTGGATTGTGGTAAAACGGATAACGTACGTGGGACGGATAAACAAATAATAAACGCTGAAAACGTGTATGAGATGGCGTTTTCAGCGTTTAGAATATAAGGTCGGATTTTAGAATGTCAATCTTAAACCTGCATCAAAATTTACGGAACTAAGGACTAATTTGTTTAAAATGTTCGGATTCTTTACTGAGCCAAAGTAATAGTATGTTGCCCCAAGATCCAAAGCAATATAATCATTAAATTTTATTGCAGTTCCGGCTGCTACATCAACTGCCAGTCTGTTGGTGTTAGTTTTTCCTGATACAGTGTAACCTGGACGACCCAAAATCCAATCATCGCCTGTTATAGTGACATCAGGAACAATATTTGAGTGTTTATTAGAATGCTTTGCCCAACCAAGTCCCGCACCGACATATGGAACGAATATTCTGTCAGTGTGGAAGTCTGCATAGGTGTTAAACATTAAAGCTTTAGTTTGAATTTTGTTGTTTAATTCAGCATAATAAGTTGTATTAGGAGAACCATCGAGGTTAGTTATTATTCCTTTTGATTTACCGGTAAATTTTTGACGATTATTTTGATACCACTCTACCTCTGTTCTAATTCCTACAAGAGAATCATCATAGAATTCAAGACCAATGGCTGGTCTCATGCTGAAAGCTGTCTTATGGTCTACGCTGCAGTCCCAGATATAATCTTTACTCTCACTGTTACTATTGTCATACAGATGGCTGTCATTGCATCTAGAATCTAAATTCAGCAAAGAGGCGCCTGCCTTAAAGCTAGCGTAAGGTCTTACTGATAATTTAGTCGGAGCCGCTGAGGCCTGATTTGAAAGGGTTAAGAAAGTTAATGCCGCTACGGCTGCAATCCCTAATTTTGTAAGTCTGCTCATGTTTATAACTGTCTCTGAAAATGATTAATTAATTTATTTTTGTTCTATCATGTTTTTATAAGATGTACTTTTGGAACATTTTTTTAACATGTCGTGTAAAAATAATAAATAAACAAGTGATAAACGTCAAGAATAATAGATAACATTTATATTTTTATAAATTTGGTTTAACTAAAGATATTTTTTATCCTTTATCTATGATATTTCATACTGATAATTAATTGATGGCTTTCAGTCGGCTGACAATCCGGTGTGTTCTGTATATATATGCCACTGCCAGTATGTAAAGTGAAACGCATAATGCAATCCACAACCCGTTGAATCCGTGAGGTCCCCATAAGACAGACTTGAAGCAGAGAATGAGTCCGACAGGAACGGTAAACATCCAGTACGTGATAAGTGCCATAACCAGTATGATTCTGTTTTTCTGAAAGCCTCTGAGTATTCCGGTTCCTATGGTCTGACAGTAGTCTCCAATCTGATATACGGACACACAGATGAATGTTTCGGTAAGAATGTTTTTAACTTCTTCGTCTGATGTATAAATTGATATTATCTGATTTCTGAGAATATATGATGCAATTCCTACAACCACGGATAATGCAAGGCCAATGACAAAAGCGGATGATATTGTATTCCTTACCGCTGTGAAATCATTAGCACCGTGGGCATATCCTATGCGAATGGATACAGCATTAGCAATAGACATTGGAATTATGTATATAAGAGTCATGTAGTTAAAGAAAATCTGATTGGCAGCCATTGCTGTGCTTCCCATGGTGGATACCACAAGGGAGAACAGTGAAAAGATTCCGATTTCAAGCAGTATGGCTACGGCAAGCGGGAATCCTGTTCCGATGAACTTCCTGCATGTCACGTTATCAGGTTTCGGCGGATCTCGGTATATGGCGCATTTCTGCAGATAACGAATCCTGCTGGTAAGGAACAACTGAATTACAAGCATGAAAAATTGTACCATGGCTGTTGCCACGGCACATCCGATGCCTCCCATTGCCGGAAATCCGAATTTTCCGTAAATGAAAACCCAGTTGAGAAAGACGTTTATACCAAGTCCCAGCATGCAGCATATCATGGATATTTTGGTTTTTCCAATTCCGTCTGTAAGTGATCTGAAAGAGTTAAATGCAAAAGTAAAGGGAATTCCGGCAGAGACGATCCATAAATACTTTGTGGCAACTTCCTCAACTCTCGGCTCAAGATTAAGATAAGGAAAAAGCAGAGGTGCGCTCAGTGATAATGCAATGCTTATAAGACTTATGATTACGGAGATGTAGAGCAGCTGGTAAAAATGAAAATGTATGTTTTTCCTGTTGTCATTTCCATGATCCGCTGAAATAATGGGGGTTACTCCCAGCATGAAGGCTGACATAGGGATTGTTATGAGAATAAAAATGGAAGTGGCAAGGGAAAGCCCGGCCAAATCCAGCGAACTGACTCTTCCTGCCATCAGAGTGTCAGTGAAGGCCATTCCTGTTGTTGATATGCTCCCGATGAAAATCGGAACAGCCATTTTTATAAGTCTTAATGCTTCATCTTTGTGATAGGTTAAATTCATGGTGTGAATAATATTACATGCCGTAGAGGAAACTTAGGTTAAACAGTGGTGTCGTGGATGGTATATTCTTGGTTTTAAGTGGAACTAAGGTGCCGTAGGATCATTAAGTGAATCGGGTGCATTATATTTCATTTTTTGCAGTAGTCTTCGTATGTAGGTGCGTTAATGATGAACTGAAGGAAGAGCATCTATAAAAAAGTCCCATTTCCGATGTTATACGGAATGGGACTTTGATGTTTTCTGCTTACTGAGAATTAAAGCTTACTGATTAAGTCCTTCTGAGAAAGGAGCTTGGTAAGACTTTCCCTGTAATTAGCAAGCTTTTCCTGTTCCTTGGCAATTACGTTCTGCGGAGCCTTGGAGGTGAAGGTTTCGTTGCTAAGCTTACCGTTAATTCTGTCGATTTCAGAGTTAACCTTGGCGATTTCCTTGTCAAGACGTGCCAGTTCTTCGTCTTTCTTAACGATGCCTGCGAGAGGGAACAGAATTTCACTGTGACCCACAATCTTGGCGATTGCAGGAGGGAAGTCTGTTACCTTCGTCTCCAGCTTTTCCAGGTTTGCCAGAGAAAGAACAAAGTCCATGTTGCGTTCAATAACTGCAAGTTCATCAGCCTCACCTCTCATAATAGGACTGAGCTTTAATGAAGGAGCAAGGTTCTTTTCAGAACGGATGTTACGGACGGCAATAACCAGTTCCTTGATGAAGTCAAGTTCGGCAACGGCTGTTTCATCATATTCGAAATCGTTGTCTGAAGGGTAAGCCCTCAGCATGATGGAATCTCCCTTTCTGAAGTCATTTCTGATTAAAGGAGCAACGTTTCCGTAGATTTCTTCAGTGATGAACGGCATAATCGGATGAGCAAGACGCAGAATTGTTTCCAGTACATCCATCAGGTTGTACAGGGTTGCATTCTTGTGATTTTCTCCGCCCAAAGTGCTGTTTTCGTCCTTGCACCATAGTACAGGCTTGGTTAATTCAATGTACCAGTCACAGAATTCATTCCATACGAATTCATATAAAGCGGTAGCCGCCAGATCGAAACGATAGTTTTTAAAACTGTGATTGATTTCTTTGATGCATGCCGCAAGCTTACTGCGGATATATCTGTCAGGTAATGAATAGTCAGCGAAATCAGGTTTTCTGAGTTCCCTGTTTTCCACGTTCATGAGAACGTAACGGCTGGCATTCCATAACTTGTTGCAGAAATTGCGGTAGCCTTCAAGACGTTTCATGTCCCAGTTAATGTCGCGGCCTGTTGAGGCAAGTGCGGTAAGGGTGAAACGCAGGGCATCGGTGCCGTGGGCTTCAATGCCGTTAGGGAACTGTTTTTCGGTGCGCTTGGCGATTTTTGCTGCCTTCTGAGGCTGCATCATGTTGCCGGTACGCTTCTTCAGAAGTTCTTCCAGACTTACACCGTCAATCATGTCCAGAGGGTCAATAACGTTACCCTTGGACTTACTCATCTTCTGACCTTCTTCATCCCTGATGAGACCTGTAACGTATACGGTCTTAAACGGAACCTGCGGATTGCCGTTTTCATCCTTGATGAAGTGCATGGTCATCATAATCATTCTGGCAACCCAGAAGAAGATGATGTCAAAACCTGTTACCAGTACGCTGGTAGGGTGGAAGGTTTTCAATTCAGGAGTGTTTTCCGGCCATCCCAGAGTGGAGAATGTCCAGAGCCCTGATGAGAACCATGTGTCAAGAACGTCGTTGTCCTGTCTGAGTACGGTGTCAGCAGAAAGACCGTTCTGTTCACGAACTTCAGCTTCGTTGTGGGCAACGTAGACCTTTCCTGATTCATCGTACCAGGCCGGGATTCTGTGGCCCCACCAGAGCTGACGGCTGATACACCAGTCCTGAATGTTGCGCATCCATGAGAAGTACATGTTTTCGTACTGCTTTGGAACAAACTGGATGTCACCGTTTTCCACAGCTTCAATTGCCGGCTTTGCCAGAATGCCTGCACGAACGTACCACTGGTCGGTAAGCATTGGTTCGATAGGAACGCCACCGCGGTCGCCATACGGCTGCATTAATGTATGAGCCTCAATCTTTTCAAGAAGACCGAGAGCTTCAAGATCGGCAACGATTACGTCTCGAGCTTCATATCTGTCAAGATTACGGTACTTGGCAGGAATTTCGTTTGAGTATGCGTCAGAAGGTTCTCCGTTGGTATCGAATACTTCTGCTGATTCACGGATCTTTGCGTCCTCGGTAAGGACGTTGATCATAGGCAGTGCATGTCTCTTGCCTACTTCGTTATCGTTGAAATCGTGAGCCGGAGTGATTTTTACGCAACCGGTACCCTTGGTCATGTCGGCATGTTCGTCGCCGACGATAGGAATTAAACGATTTACAAGAGGAAGTACGATCTTGGCTCCGATTAAGTCCTTGTAGCGTGGGTCTTCGCTGTTAACCGCAACGGCGGTGTCGCCCAGCATGGTTTCCGGTCTTGTGGTGGCAACAACAATATAATCCTTGCCTTCAGCGGTTTTTTTACCATCTGCCAGATGATATCTGATATGCCACATATGGCCCTGAACTTCCTTGTTTTCAACTTCAAGGTCGCTGATGGCGGTGCGTAACTTAGGATCCCAGTTTACGAGACGCTTGCCTCTGTATATAAGGTCTTCGTTGTACAGTCTGATGAAGACTTCCTGAACGGCTGCACTGAGCCCTTCGTCCATGGTGAATCTTTCACGATCCCAGTCAACTGAAGTGCCTAAACGGCGCATCTGTCTGGTGATGGTACCGCCGGACTGTTCCTTCCATTCCCAGATTTTCTGGATGAAGGCATCACGTCCGTAGTCGTGACGGGTTTTGTTTTCTTCTGCGGCAATCTTTCTTTCCACAACCATCTGAGTAGCAATACCGGCATGGTCTGTACCGGCCTGCCACAGGGTATTGTCACCGAGCATGCGGTGATAACGGATTAAAATATCCATGATGGTCTGCTGGAATGCATGTCCCATATGAAGGGAACCGGTTACGTTTGGCGGAGGCAGACAGATACTGAATGCAGGTTTGCTTGCATCCATGCTAGGACGGAAATACTTCTTTTCCTCCCAGTTACGATATATGGTCTGCTCGATTGCATTTGGATTATATGTTTTTTCCATCGTTTTCTTCTTTTTTTAAGCAAAACATCTATGACTTAATGCTGGTACATTAAGCCGCTAATGGTATTCTCAAAGATTTTTCGATAAAGTTTAATCATGGTTTGATTTAGAATCTGAATCTTTAGAGACGGATAATCTGAATATTGTTGACAGTTATCTGTACAAATTATCCATGCGTATTTTACTCCATATATCACATAAATTCATTCCATATTTGCTGTTATACCGGTAATTAAACGGCATTCATATTTTTCACGTATGCTGAAAAAGCCCGTGCGGCTTTAGCCGTTATGTGTGATAACTCTAATATAATGGTCAGTATTAATGTCATTCGTCAGGCTGATTTATGGTAAGATCGTTAGTGCTTTATCCCCTCACTATGGTGGAGAAGGTTGCTCTTCGGTGTTCCCGGTTGTACGACGATGTTGTTAATATCGGCCGGAAAGCCGAAAGACACATGATAAAAATAATATAACTCAACTTTCCCACATGATTTTGAGTGGAAAAACATAGCGCAACCTTAATCCATGCGGTTTAGGTGTTTTTTAAAAACATGTATTGATTTTTATG